>JAIETI010000018.1 GCA_019745365.1 Gemmatimonadaceae bacterium
GCCGGAAAAAATTCTGTATCTGCCGGTTGATGGCCGTTATGGATTGCAGCTGTTCGAAGCGATGCGTATGGGCTTCTTCCTGTATTCCGATGTGAAGCAGGCGCGTCAGGCCGCGAAGATCATGATGGCGCTGTACAAGGCGTTCATTGCAGCGGGTTGTTCACTTGCTGAAATCAATCCGCTCGTCGTAACGCCAGCGGGTGAATTGATTGCAGTTGACGGCAAGATGGTCATCGACGATAACGAGCTCGATCGGCTCCCGGCGGTCGCGGCGCTCCGTGACGAGTCCAGCGAGGCCGCGTCCGAGGTGGACGCCCGCAAGAACAACCTGACCTTCATCAAGCTCGACGGGGATGTCGGCTGCGTGGTGAACGGCGCCGGACTCGCGATGGCGACGATGGACCTCGTGAAGTATTACGGCGGCGACCCCGCCAACTTCCTCGACATCGGCGGGTCGTCGAACCCCGAGAAGGTGGTGAACGCGCTCCGCATCATCACCGCCGATCCGAACGTGAAGTGCATCCTGTTCAACATCTTCGGCGGCATCACGCGCACGGATGACGTCGCGAACGGCATCGTGACCGCCACCAAGGCCAACCCGCTCAAGGTACCGATCGTGATCCGACTGACCGGCACGAACGAGGAGATCGCGATGAAGATCCTGACCGACAACGGTTTCTCGGCGTCGGCGGACATGGACGAGGCGGTGCAGAAGGCCGTCGCGTTGGCGAAGGGAGGGAAGGCCGCGTGAGCATCTTCATCGACAAGGACACCAAGCTCGTCGTCCAGGGGATCACCGGGCGCGACGGGTCGTTCCACACGAAGCAGATGATCGAGTACGGGACGCAGGTCGTCGCCGGCGTCACGCCGGGGAAGGGCGGCCAGCAGTTCGAGGGCGCGGTCCCCGTGTTCAACACCGTGCACGACGCCGTCGCCGCGACCGGCGCGAACACCTCCGTGATCTACGTGCCGCCGATGGGCGCGGCCGACGCGATCATGGAAGCCGTGGACGCCGGTGTCGCCCTCGTGGTGTGCATCACCGAAGGGGTGCCGGTGCTCGACATGACCAAGGTGTATCCCTTCGTGAAGGAGAAGGGGGTGCGCCTCATCGGTCCGAACTGCCCGGGGCTCATCACCCCTGGCGCGTCGAAGGTCGGGATCATCCCGGGGCGGATCTGCACCCCGGGCCCGGTCGGCGTCGTCAGCCGCTCTGGAACGCTCACCTACGAAGTCGTCTATCAGCTCACGCGTGCCGGGATCGGGCAGACGACCTGCGTCGGGATCGGCGGCGACCCGATCAACGGGACGAACTTCATCGACTGCCTCGCGGCCTTCGAGAAGGATCCGCACACGAAGGCGGTCGCGATGATGGGCGAGATCGGCGGGACGGATGAGCAGGAGGCCGCCGAGTTCGTCAAGCAGCACATGACGAAGCCGGTGGTCGGCTTCATCGCGGGCCAGACGGCGCCGCCGGGGCGTCGCATGGGGCACGCGGGGGCGATCATCAGCGGCTCGTCGGGCACGGCGGCGGAGAAGATCGACGCGTTCAAGGCGGCCGGGATAGGCGTCGCCGCGCGTCCGCTCGATTTCGTCGAACTCATCAAGGCGCGCCTCGCGTAAGCGGCGCCCGGTCACTCTCACGCCTTCCATCATGTCTGGCAACATCACGCTCACGATCATCAAGCCCGACGCCTTCGGCGCCGGCAAGGCCGGAAAGATCATCGCGCACCTCGAAGCCGCCGGCTTCACGGTGCGCGCTGCCCGGGTCATGACGCTCACGCTCGCGCAGGCGCAGGCCTTCTACGCGGTGCATGCGGGGCGGCCGTTCTTCGGCGAGCTCACCGAGTTCATGTCCAGCGGCGCCTGCATGCCGATGGTCCTCCAGAAGGGCGACGCGGTCGCCGAACTGCGCCGCGTCATCGGCGCGACCGATCCGGCCGAGGCGGCCGAGGGCACGGTGCGGAAGCTCTTCGCCGAGTCCAAGGGCCGGAACGCGGTCCACGGGTCGGATTCGGACGAGAACGCCCGGATCGAGGCCAGCTTCTTCTTCGATCAGGCCAGCCTGGCCTGAGGGGCGGGAGCGTTCGGCGAAAGCCGCTAACTCTTCGCTTCACAACAACTTGATTGGGGTGGCATAGCCGCGTATATTTCGCGGCTATGCTGTCCATCGACGTACGCAGTCTGGAATCAGGGGCGGTCCAAGTCACGGGATCGCTCGCGTCGGAGGACGCCGTATTCCTGGACGGGGATGCGCGGCCGGAGGGTGCCATCGAGGTCACCGGACGCCTCTCGGCGGCCGGAGCTGGGCGGTACTACTTCAGCGGGAAGTTCGCCGGCAAGGTGCGCGGCGAGTGCGGGCGGTGCCTGCAGGCCGCGGAAGCCGAGGTGGGCGCGACGGTCGCGCTCCTCTTCGCCGAGGCGGGCGATGAGAACGAAGATGAACCGGATGTCTTCCCGGTGACGGGAGGGGACACCGTGGTGGATCTGCGCCCGGCGTTACGGGAGCAGTGGCTGTTGGAGCAACCCGCCATCCTGGTGTGCCGGCCCGAGTGCAAGGGGCTGTGCGCGCGCTGTGGAGCGGACCTGAATGCCGGTGCGTGCTCGTGCGCGCCGGAGACCGACCCGCGGTGGGATGCCCTGCGCGCGCTGCGCAGCGACGCCTGACCGCGGCTTACCCGAGACCTGACCGATGGCCGTACCGAAAAGAAAGACTTCCAAGCGGAAGAAGCGCGCGCGCAACACGCACAAGAAGGCCGCGCCGATCGTGATCCAGGCGTGCCCCAAGTGCGGCGCGATGAAGCAGCCGCATCGGGTGTGCCCGGAGTGCGGGCACTACGCGGGCAAGCAGCGCATCGCGGCCAAGGCGGGCTGAGCTTGGCGCGGATCGCGCTCGATGTGATGGGGGGCGATCACGCCCCCGGTGCCACCGTCGCCGGTGCGCTCCTCGCCCTCGAGACGTTCGGGGAGACTCACACGATCCAGCTCGTCGGTCGGGAGGGGGTGGTGCGCGAGACGCTCGCCGCCGCGCTCGCTGGCGAGTTCGCGCGACTCCGCGACGCCGCCGCGCGCTTCGAGATCATCGATGCGCCGGAGGTCATCGAGATGGACGACAAGCCGTCCGTCGCGATCCGCGGCAAGCCCAACAGCAGCATGGGGGTCGGGCTCCGGCTCCAGCCCGAAGGGAAGTCTGACGCCTTCGTCTCCGCCGGGAACACCGGCGCGCAGATGGCGGCCTCCGTCTTCGCGTTGCGATTGCACGAAGGGCTCAAGCGTCCCGCGATCTCGACGCTTCTCCCGACCGCGGGGGAGCCGATCGTGTTCCTCGATTCGGGCGCGAACGTCGATTGCGACGCGGCGGAGCTCGTCTCCTTCGCACGCGTCGGCGCGGTCTACGCCGAGGATATCCTCGGGCGCACGAACCCCAGCATCGGGCTGCTCAGCGTCGGCGAGGAGCCGGAGAAGGGGAACGCCGCGGTGAAGGAGGCGCATGCGCTCCTGCAGGCGGCCGGGCTCAACTTCCAAGGAAACGTCGAAGGGCGCGATCTCCCGCAGGGGCGCTCCGACCGCGGCCCGCTCGACGTCGTCGTCTGCGACGGCTTCGTCGGCAACGTCGTGCTGAAGACCTTCGAGGCGATGCCGAAGCTGCTTGGCGCGCTCCTGCTCCCCACGGGGGTCACGAAGGAGCAGCTGCAGCAGGGGCTCGCCAAGCTCGATTACGCCACGTATGGTGGCGCCCCACTCCTCGGGGTGAAGGGGATCTCGATCATCTGCCACGGCAAGTCGTCGCCGCGCGCGATCAAGAACGCCATCGGCGTCGCCATCCGGGCGCACGAGAGCGGGATGATCGCGCACATCGGCCAGCGTCTCGCCACGAACGCCTGAGGCGCACGGGGATGAAGCGACCGATCGCGATGATCGCCGGGACGGGGCACGCCGTCCCCAAGCGTGTGTTCCAGAACTCCGAGTTCGCGTCGATCGGGATCGACACGTCGGATGAGTGGATCCAGGAGCGCACGGGGATCAAGCAGCGCCATCTGGCGGGCGAGGGGGAGAATCTCACGACGCTCTCGACCGAGGCAGCGAAGGCCGCGATGGCGCGCGCGGGGGTGACCGCCGCCGAGTTGGACGCCATCATCGTCGGCACTGCGAGCCCCGATCATCTGCTGCCGAGCAGCGCGGTCGAGGTGCAGGCGGCGCTCGGCGCGACCCGCGCGGCGGCCTTCGATGTCGGTGCGGCGTGCTCCGGTTGGCTCTACTCGTCGCAGGTGGCCGAGGGGCTCATGGCGGCGGGGAGCGCGGAGACCGTGCTCGTGATCGGTGCCGAGGTGCTGAGCCGCATCGTGAACTGGAAGGACCGCAACACCTGCGTCCTCTTCGGCGACGGGGCGGGCGCGACGGTGCTCAAGCGGTCGACCAAGCATCGCGGCTTCCTGTCGAGCTACATGCGCTCCGACGGGACGCTCGCGCAGCTCCTCGATCGCCCTCGGGGCGGTGCGGCCGACCCGCTGACTCCCGAGATCGTCGCGAGCGGCGAGCATTTCATCCGGATGCAGGGGCGCGAGGTGTTCAAGAACGCGGTGCGGTCGATGGCTGACGCCTGTGACCGCGCGCTCGACGGCGCCAAGCTCTCGGGGAACGACATCGACCTCCTGATCCCGCATCAGGCGAACATCCGCATCATCGAGGCGACAGCGAAGCACGCCAACATCGCGATGGACAAGGTGTACGTGAACGTCGATCGCTTCGGAAACACCTCGGCGGCCTCGATCCCGATCGCGCTGAGCGAGGCGATCGCCACCGGGCGGGTCACGGAAGGAAAGACGGTGATGTTCGTCGCCTTCGGCGCGGGCTTCACCTGGGGCTCGATGATCCACCGGTTCTAGCCGATGCGCTTTCTCCTCCTGTTCCCCGGGCAGGGATCGCAGCGGCCGGGGATGGCCAAGGATCTCGCGGAGGCGTTCCCGGAGGCGGCGGACGTCTTTGCGCGCGCCGACGCCGCGCTGGGCACTGCGCTTTCGACGCTCTGCTTCGAGGGGCCGGCGGACGAGCTCACGCTGACGCATAACGCGCAGCCGGCGCTCCTCGCGCATGGCGCGGCGGTGTGGGCGACCGTGGGGCCCGCGATGGCGGGGCGGGTCGCGGCAGCGGCAGGACATTCGCTCGGGGAGTTCACGGCGTGGCACGCGGCCGGCGGGCTCGCGCTCGAGGATGCGCTGCGGCTGGTGCGCCGCCGTGGCGAGCTCATGCTCCAGACGGGGACCGAACGTTCGGGCGCGATGGCCGCGATCCTCGGTGAACTGCAACGCCCGATCACGGAGATCTGTGCAGAGGCGAGCACGAGCGGACTCGTCGTCCTGGCGAACTACAACGCGGTGGAGCAGATCGTGATCTCTGGCGAGGTCGCCGGGGTGGAGGCGGGGATGGCGCTCGCGAAGGCGGCCGGCGCCAAGCGCGCGGTGCGCCTCCCGGTGTCGGGCGCGTTCCATTCGCCGCTGATGGCGCCTGCGGCCGAGGGATTGCGCGCGGCGCTCGCCGGCACGACCTGGGGGGCGCCGCAGTTCCCGGTCTTCTCGAACGTGACCACCGATGCCGTGTCGGACACCGCCGTCGCCGCGGGGCTGCTCCTTGAGCAGCTGACGTCGCCGGTGCGCTGGGTCGAACAGGTGCGTGCGATGGCGGCTGCGCATCCGGGGGCCACCTTCGTCGAGATGGGGCCGGGGAACGTGCTCACGGGGCTCGTGAAGCGCCTCGCGCCGGATCATGCGACGATGACCTGCGGGACCGCCGACGACGTGCGCGCGCTCCTCGCTCTCCTCTGACCTCCACGCTCTCGCTCTGATGCGGATCGATCTCTCTGGGAAGGTCGCACTCGTCACCGGCTCCACGCGCGGGATCGGACACGCGATCGCCACGACGCTCGCCGGGGCGGGGGCGCGTGTCGCGATCGTCGGACGTGACGCGGCCAAGGCGGCCGAGGTGGCCGCGGCGCTCGGGCCGAGCCATGCCGGCTTCGGATGCGACGTGGGCGATCCCGCGGCGGTGACGGCGCTCGTTGCCGCGGTCGAGGCGCAGATGGGCGGCGTCGACATCCTGGTGAACAACGCCGGGCTGACCCGCGACAATCTGCTCCTGCGGATGAAGGACGACGATTGGGACGCGGTGCTCAACGCGAATCTCCGCGGCGCCTTCGTCGCCATCCGCGCGGCGAGCCGCGGGATGATGAAGAAGCGCTGGGGGCGGATCATCAACATCGCCAGCGTGGTGGGGTTGATGGGGAACAAGGGGCAGGCCAACTACGCGGCCTCGAAGGCGGGGCTGATCGGGCTGACGAAGTCCGTCGCGAAGGAGCTCGCCTCGCGCAACATCCTCGCGAACGTCGTGGCCCCCGGGTTCATCCAGACGGACATGACCGCCGCGATGACCCCCGAGGCGCAGACCGCGATCACCTCGGCGATCCCCCTGGAGCGCCTCGGGACCCCGCAGGACATCGCGAACGCGGTGTGTTTCCTGGCGTCGGATCAGGCCGGCTACATGACGGGGCAGGTGCTCGTCGTGGACGGCGGACTGGTGATGTAGCAGGGGCGCGCCAGCGCGCCAGCCAACTATATTTGGACAGCCGTTTTCCACCCCCCTCTGAGGACGACCGCAATGGCCGGACACGCCGATAAGGTGAAGGACATCATCGAGAAGGAGCTCGGAGTCGAGCGCGACAAGATGACCGATGGCGCGAGCTTCATCGACGACCTGGGCGCGGACTCGCTCGACATCGTCGAGCTCGTGATGGAGTTCGAGAAGGAGTTCAACATCGACATCCCCGATGAGGATGCCGAGAAGCTCCGCACGGTCGGCGACGCGATCGCGTATCTGAACAGCAAGCTCGGCGGCTGAGCGTGCGTCGTCGGGTCGTCATCACGGGGCTCGGCGCCGTCACCCCCATCGGCAACGATGTGGGGTCGGCGTGGGAGGCGCTGCTCGCCGGTACGTCGGGCGGGGCGCCGATCACGCACTTCGACGCCACCAACTTCAAGGTGAAGTTCGCCTGTGAGTTGAAGGGCTTCGATGTGACGCAGTACATGGATCGCAAGGAGGCGAAGCGGTCGGATCTGTACACCCAGTACGCGATGGCGGCCTCGGTACAGGCGATGGCCGACGCCGGGTTGGCCTCGGGCGGCTACGACCCGAACGCGACCGGCGTGGTGATCGGGAGCGGGATCGGGGGGATCAACACCTTCGAGGAGCAGCACTCCAACCTCGTGAGCGTGGGTCCGAACCGGATCTCGCCCTTCTTCGTCCCGATGTTCATCGGCGACATCGCCGCGGGGGTCGTCTCGATGCGCTTCGGCGCGAAGGGGCCGAACTACGCCACGCAGTCGGCCTGCGCGACGAGCGGCCATGCGATCGGCGATGCCTTCCGCATGATCCAGTACGGCGACGCCGACGTCATGATCGCGGGCGGTTCCGAGGCAGCGGTGTGCCAGATGGCGATCGGTGGCTTCGCGAACATGCAGGCGCTCTCGGAGCGGAATGACTCGCCGGAGACCGCGTCGCGTCCGTTCGATGCGACCCGCGATGGCTTCGTGCTGGGCGAGGGCGCCGGTGTTGTGGTGCTGGAGACGCTGGAGCATGCGCAGGCACGCGGGGCTCGGATCTACGCCGAGCTCGTGGGCTACGGCGCCACCGGCGATGCGTATCACCTGACCGGGCAACCCGCCGATCATGAAGGACTGCAGCGCGCCATGCGGCGTGCGCTCCAGGATGGCGGGCTCGCGCCGAGCGACATCCAGTACGTCAATGCGCACGGCACGTCGACGCCGCTCAACGATCCGAACGAGATTCATGCGATCAAGACGGTGTTCGGCAAGGATGCCACCGCCCTGAACGTGAGCTCCACCAAGAGCGCCACGGGGCACATGCTGGGCGCGGCGGGCGGCGTGGAGTTGATCTTCACGACGCTCGCGATGCAGCATTCGATCATCCCGCCGACGATCAACCTGCACTCGCCGGACCCGGAGTGCGATCTCGACTGCACCGCGCTGACGCCGGTGAAGCGAGAGGTGCGGGCGGCGATCTCGAACTCCTCCGGATTCGGCGGGCACAACGTCAGCATCGCCGTCACGCGCTTCAGCGCGTAGCGGGCAGCCGGCGTGGCACCGCAGCTCGATGTAGATCGAACCCGGATCGCCGATCCGGTGGTGCGGGCGATCGCGGACAAAGTGGTGGCCGGGGTGCGGCTCGACCGCGCCGACGGACTCGCGCTCTTCCGTTCGAACGATCTCACGGGGATCGGCCTGCTCGCCGACGCGGTGAACCGCGCGCGCCACGGGCGCGTCGTCACCTTCGCGGCGAACCAGCACATCAATCCGACGAACGTCTGCGTGCTCCGGAAGACCTGCGTCTTCTGTGGATATGCGCGACTCCCAAAGGAAGCCGGCGCGTATCGGTATACGCTCGATCAGGTGCTCGCCGAGGCGGCGCACGCGGCGGACGGCCTCACGAAGGAGTTCCACATCGTGGGCGGCCTCGATATGCAGGCGGGGCTCGAGTACTACACGACGATGTTCCGCGCGCTCAAGGCGAACTTCCCGCACGTGCACATCAAGGCGCTGACCGCCGTCGAGATCGCGCATCTCGCGCGGATCGAGAAGATGAGCTGGCGCGACGTGCTGATCGCGCTCCGCGAGGCCGGGCTCGATACGATGCCGGGCGGCGGCGCGGAGACCTTCAGCGCCGCCGTGCGCGAGACCATCGCCAACAAGAAGCTCGCGGGCGCGGACTACATCGGCGTCCATCGGACCGCGCACGAGCTGGGGATCCGCTCGAACTGCACGATGCTCTACGGGCATGTGGAGACGCTCGAGGATCGGATGGAGCACTTCGAGATGCTTCGCACGCTGCAGGACGAGACCGGAGGATTCCTCGCGTTCATCCCCCTCGCGTACCATCCCGACGACAACGCGCTGGGTGAGACGCTCGGTCGACAGGGGACCGCCACGAGCGGGGTGGATGACCTGAAGATGCTCGCGGTGGGGCGTCTCTTCCTCCACAACTTCGCGCATATCAAGACCCACTGGATCATGGTCACCACCGCGCTCTCGCAGATCGCGTTGAGCTACGGCGTGAATGACCTGGAAGGGACGGTGGTCCGCGAGAAGATCTACCATGCGGTCGGGGCGCACACGGCGCAGGCGATGTCGCTCGACGAGATCCTCAAGTTGATCCGCGGCGCAGGACGCGTTCCCGCCGAGCGTGATTCGTTCTATCAGGTGCTGCGGCGGTTCGATGACGCCCCTGTGCCCACCCCGGAGCCGGTGGGCGCGTGATGCGCGTCGGTCGCATCCCGTATGTGAACTGCGCGCCGGTGTACGGCGCCATCGATCGGGGTGTGGTACCGCTGGCGGGGACCTTGGTGGATGGCGTGCCGAGCGCGTTGAATCAGGCCATCGCCGGCGGGACGCTCGACGTCAGTGTGGTGAGCGCGGTGGAGTACGCGCGCGACCACGCGCGATACCTCCTCCTCCCCGACCTCGCGATCAGCTGCGACGGGGCGGTGAAGAGCGTGATGCTCTTCAGCACGCGTCCCGCGGAGTCGCTCGATGGGGAGCGCGTCCTGGTGAGTCGCTCGTCGATGACGAGCGTGGCGCTCCTCGAGCTGCTCTTCGAGCACGTGTGGCGCGCGCGGCCGGTGTTCGTCCCGGGCGACGCCGAGGCCGCGGATCTCGCGCAGGATGCCGAGCCCTGTGCGGCGCGGCTGGTGATCGGTGATGCGGCATTGATGCTCCGGCACCCGACGCACCCCGTTGCCGTCGCGCATGGGCGGGCGTATCCGCATGTGTACGATCTCGGGAGCGAGTGGAAGGCGTGGACCGGACTGCCGTTCGTCTTCGCGGTCTGGGTCGCGCGGCGGGACATCCCGGTCGCCGATGCGCTCCGCGTGCACGGTGCCCTGATCGAGAGTCGTGACTGGGGACTGGCGCACATCGACACGCTCGCCGCTGACGCCGCGACGTCGTGCGGACTCCCCGCCAGGGTGCTCGCTGACTATCTCTCAGGTCTCGACTATCGGCTCGGCCTCCCGTACCTCGAGGGGCTGACCACCTTCTTTCGTCGTTTGGAGCTCGCCGGGCGAGTGCCGGCCGGGCGCCTCGAGTTCCTCCCCGCGGCCTGAGTGCCGCGACACCCTTCTCTCGTCTGCCGATGTCTGCGTACACCAGCACTGCCGAAGCCAAGGAACTCCTCCACTGGTATCAGCATGCGCCGCTCCTCGAGTTGGGTAGCGCCGCGGACGCGATCCGACGTCAGCTGCATCCCGAGGGGATCGTCACCTATATCGTCGATCGGAACATCAACTACACGAACGTCTGCGTCGCGGATTGTGGGTTCTGCGCGTTCTATCGCCGCCCCAAAGACGGCGAGGGCTACACCCTGAGCTATGAGCAGATCGGGGCGAAGATCGACGAGGTGAAGGCGCTCGGGGGGGTGCAGATCCTGATCCAGGGTGGGCACAACCCGTACATCCCGTTCGAGTGGTATCTCGAGCTGATCCGCTACATCAAGCGGCATCATCCGATCCACATCCACGGCTTCTCGCCGAGTGAAGTGGACTTCTGGTCCACGCTCTATCGGATGGAAGCACGTGAGGTGATCCAGGCGCTCGTCTCGGCGGGGCTCGATTCGATCCCCGGCGGTGGCGGTGAGATCCTCGTGCAGCGTGTGCGCGACATCGCGGCGAAGAAGAAGGCGAGTGCGGACCGGTGGCTCGAGGTGATGGAGATCGCGCACCAAGAGGGGCTCAAGACGTCGTGCACGATGATGTATGGGCTCGGGGAGACGTTGGAAGAACGCCTTGAGCATCTGCTCCGGTTGCGCGAAGTGCAGGCCCGCACCGGCGGATTCACGGCGTTCATCTGCTGGCCGCTGCAGCCGGAGAACACGCCGGAGTTCTCGCACTTGCCCAAGACGGATGCGGTCGAGTACCTACGCACGACCGCGTTCGCGCGCACCGTGCTCGACAACATCCCGAACATCCAGGCGAGCTGGGTGACGATGGGGATGAAGGTCGGGCAGACGGCGCTGCACTATGGCTGCAACGACTTCGGCTCGCTGATGCTCGAGGAGAACGTCGTGAGCGCGGCGAACACCACCTATCGCACCACGACGGACGAGATGGAACGACTGATCCGCGAAGCGGGGTTCACGCCGCATCGCCGCCGCCAGAATTACGAGTTGATCGCCGCGACCGCCGCGGCCTGACCGTGAGTATCCGCGTCGGCATCGGCTACGACTCCCATCGCTTCGTTCCCGGCGATGGGGTGCTGTTGGGTGGCGTGACGATCCCGGCCCCTGTGCGGTGCACCGGTCACAGCGATGCGGACGCGGTCGCGCACGCCGTGACCGATGCGATCCTGGGTGGCGCCGGCCTCGGAGATATCGGCGAGATGTTCCCCGATACAGCGGCCGAGAACAAGGGACGCGACTCGATGGCGATGCTCGCGCTCGCGGTGGCCCGCTGCGCGGCGGCAGGATGGTACCCACAGCAGGTCGATGTCACCGTCATCTGTGAATCGCCGAAGATCGGCCCGCATCGCAGCGCGATCCGTCAGCGCCTCGCGGAGGTGCTCCGTGTGAATGCGGATGCGACGATGGTGAAGGGAAAGACCAACGAGGGGATGGGGTGGATCGGCCGCGGTGAGGGGGTGGCGGTGATCGCCGTCGCGACGCTCGCTGAGGGGCCGCGTTCGTGATGGATGCCGTCGCCACCTGGCTGGCATCGATCCCCATCGAAGCGCTGTACCTCGTCCTCGGCGTCGCGTCGGTCATCGAAAACATCTTCCCGCCGGTGCCGGCGGACGTGTTCGTGGCCCTCGGCTCGTTCTTGGCCGCGCAGCGCGGGGCGGCGCTGCTGCCGACGGTGGCGTCGATCGTCATCGGGAGCACTATCGGGGCGCTCATCGTGTACTTCATCGCGCGACGCCTCGGCGCAGAGTGGCTGCATGCGCGGCTGAAGAAGGCCGGGATGGCGGGGTACGAGGAGAAGCTCACCGTCGCGTACGGGAACTACGGGACGCTCGCGCTCTTCGTGAGTCGCTTCGTGCCGGGGATCCGTGCGCTGGTGACGCCGGTCGCCGGCGCATTGCGCGTCCCGGTCGGACGATTCTTCGTCGTGATCCTTGTCGCGTCGTCGGTGTGGTACGGCGTCATCGGTGGGCTCGCCTACAAGGTGGGCACGGATTGGGAGGATGTGCGGACGCGCATCACGCACCTCGGACGCACCGTCAGCTTGGTCGCGGCGCTCGTCGCGGTGCTGCTCGCGCTCGGGTTCGTGATGCTCCGCCGTCGTCGCCGTGGACGCGACTGAGCGCGCGCCGCGCGCCTTCCTGATCGAGCGATTCGGCGAGTTCCTCGCGCTGGAGCAGGGGAGCAGTCCTCGCACGCTTGAGGCATATGGGTCGGACGTACGCCGTTTGGCTGAATGGGCGGCGTTGCACAGCATCGGGGCGCCGGAAGGACTCACCTCGCGGCAGCTGCGTGATTTTCTGTATCACCTCAGTGACCTCGGCCTCGCGCCCGCGAGCATCGCGCGGTCGCTCTCCGCACTGCGGACCTACTGGCGCTTCCTGCTCGCCGAAGGGGTGAGTCGTGCCGATCCGACGGAGAAGCTCGAGGCACCGAAGCGCGGGCGGACGCTTCCCGAGGTGCTCACCGTCGACGAGGTAGGGCGGATCCTCGGCGCGATCACGCTCGACGAGCCCTTGGTCCTCCGCGATCGCGCGATGTTGGAGCTCGCGTACGGCTGTGGGTTGCGCGTGAGCGAGTGGATCGGCGTGGGGGTGCAGGACCTCGCGCTCGACGAGGGCGTCGTGCGCATCTTCGGGAAAGGGGGGAGGGAGCGGTTGGTGCCGGTCGGGCGTACGGCGATCGGTGCGCTCGCGATGTACCTGCGCGAACTCCGGCCTCGGCTGGAGCACGGTGCAGGGGCTGGCCGCCTGTTCCTGAACGCGCGCGGGCGCCCGCTCTCGCGGATGGGTGCGTGGCTCCTGCTGCGGAAGTACGTTGAAGCGTCCGGGGTCACGAAGCACGTGACCCCGCACACGCTCCGTCACAGCTTCGCCACCCACCTGCTCGAAGGGGGCGCCGATCTGCGGGCGGTGCAGGAGATGCTCGGACATGCCGATATCTCTACCACACAGATCTACACTCACGTCGACCGCGAGTACCTGCGCAGCGTGCATCGACAGTTCCACCCCCGCGGATGAGTCGCGGCGCGGCGACCGACGCCGAGCGCCGGCTGCTGACGCGCGTCGCGATCGGCGCGGCGATCGCGTCGGTGGCAGCGGCATTGGCGACGGTGGTGGAGCGCGGGGCCGGCGAGGGTTCGCTCCCACCGACGGTCCTCGCGATCCTGTCGCTCGGTTCGCCGCTCTCGCCACCGCTCGTCGCCATCGCGGCGTTCGCCGCGTCGCGCGGTGCGCGCTCCCTCGCGGGTCGCCGATTCTGGCGGCGAACGACGCGCGCGTTCCTGATGTTCGTGGTCAGTTGGGCGGCAGGGTGGGTGGGCGGGCGCGACGCGAGCGATTCGTGGCGCGTCGTGGCGGCTGATGCGGCGGGCCTCGCGTACTATCCGCTCGCGATGCTCGCCCTGCTCGGGATCCAACACGACCTGCGGGGAGCCGCCAAGTGGCGTGCGCTCACGGATGGGCTGCTCGTCTCGCTCTCGTTCGCGGCGAGTGCGTGGATCCTCCTTGCGGCGGAGAAGGCCTCGGCGCACTTCCACGTGCTGTCGAGCTACTACGACGTTCTCCTCCCACTCGCGATCGCGCCGACCGTCTACGCCGGGGCGACGCTCGTGATCGTCCGGCCGCGGCCGGTCCTGTCAATGGGGACGTGGATCGGGGCCATCGCGATCACGTTCGCCGCACTCGAAGGACCGCTCGAGGGGCTCTTCGACGCGATCGGATCGGTCGGGATGTGGCAACTCGTCACGGTGACGACGGCGTGGGCGGCCGTGCTGGAGTTGATCGGGTGGCGAGAGGCGGGTGCGCCGAACGGTGCCGACGCTTCCCCCCGGCGCGGCTATTCGATCCTCCCGCTCTTCACGATCGGTGTCGCGACGATCGCGGTGGCGTATTTCACGTTCATCCATGGGGCCAAGGACGAGGAGCTTCGCTTCGTGGTCGGCGTCTCCGTCGTCATCACGCTGCTCCTGATCACCCGCCAACTGCTCGCGCAGGAGGAGACGCTCGCTGCCGCGGCGCAGAGCGCGCGTCTTGCCGACAGACTGAGCGCGTCGGAGCGACTGGAGGGGCTCGGCCGTCTCGCGGGCGGGATCGCGCACGATTTCAACAACGTGTTGCAGGTGGTCATCAGCACCGCCGATGCGGCCGCGAGCGAGCCCGGCACCCCCGAGTTGGCAAAGCGCGATCTCGAGGAGATCCGGCAGCACGCGACCTTCGGTGCGGGGCTCGCCCGCAAACTGTTGATGTTCGCGCGCGGCTCACAGACGCCGGCGCAGACGATGGACATCGGGAAGCAGGTCGAACTGGCGATCCCGCTGGTGCGCCGTCTCGTCGATGCCGTGGAGTTGAGCGTGGACCTGCCGCCGACGCCACTCGCCGTGCACGGGGATCCCACGACCGTGGAGCAGGTCCTTGTGAACTTGGTGGCGAATGCCCGTGACGCCACGGGCCCCGCCGGCCGCATCCGGATCGCGCTCACCGAGGAGATCGGACGGCCACACATCCCCCTCCGCCCTGACGAATCCGTGGTCGGTGAGGTTCGCGATCTCCGCTATGCGGTCCTGAGCGTCACCGATTCGGGACCGGGGATCGCGAGCGATGTCCGCGAACGAATCTTCGAACCGTTCTTCACGACAAAAGGGAAGCAGAGTGGGACCGGGCTCGGGTTGGCGACCGTCTTCGGTCTGGCCAAGAGTGGTGGCGGATTCGTCCGCCTGAAGAGCGCACCGGGACAGGGTGCCACGTTCGCCGTCGCGCTGCCCCTCACCGACGGCTCCCGATGATCCTCGTCATCGACAACTACGATTCGTTCACCTACAACCTCGTGCAGTATCTCGGCGCGCTCGGGGCCGAGGTCGACGTCGTCCGCAACGACGCGATCGACGTGGAGGAGGTCGGTCGTCGTGCGCCGGCGGCGATCGTTCTCTCGCCCGGGCCAGGGACCCCTGCCGATGCTGGCATCACCATCCCCGTGATCCGCCGCTGGGGGGCGACGATCCCGATCCTCGGCGTCTGTCTTGGGCATCAGGCGATCGGTGAGGCCTTCGGTGGTCGGGTGGTTCGAGCGCCCCGAGGGGTCATGCACGGGAAGACCTCACGGGTGGCGCACGACGGGCGTGGCCTCTTCCGTGGGCTGCCATCGCCGCTCACGGTGATGCGCTACCATTCGCTCGTCGTCTCACCGGATGGGTGGCCTCACGAGTTGGTGGTCGCGGCGACGGCGGAGCATGATCCGACTGAGGTGCACGCCCTCCGGCACCGCGAGTTCCCAGTTCATGGCGTGCAGTTCCATCCCGAGTCGGTGGGGACGCCCGACGGGTTGGCGCTCGTAAGGAATTTCCTCGATCTGAGCCTCGGGAGCGGGGTCGGTACGGGCTGATTCCTGCCTCTGGGAGGGCGGTTTTGCCTTCCGCTGCGTCGGGGCCTATACTTCGTGGCGTGGATTTTGCATACCGCGCCGCCCCCCTTTGCCGAGTTCGCCTGACGTGAGCACGCTCATCGTCATCCCCGCGCGCCTCGGCGCGACGCGCCTCCCGCGCAAGCCGCTCCGCTTGCTGGGAGGCGCTCCCTTGATCGTCCGCGTGTGGGAGCGGTGTGCCGCGATGCAGGCCGCCGACCGCGTCGTCGTGGCGACCGATGTCGAGGAGATCGCGGCCGTCGTGCGCGCGGCGGGGGGCGAGGCCGTCATCACGAGTGACCAGCACGTTTCCGGCACGGATCGCGTCGCCGAGGTCGCGTCGCACCCCGACTTCGCCGCGTACGAGGTGATCGTGAACTATCAGGGTGACGAGCCCTACCTCTCGGCCGACGCGGTGCGTGGTGCGATCGCCCAGGTGACCAGCGGGCGGTTCCCCCTTGGCACGGCAGCGGCGGAGTCCACGCCGACGATCCTCGACGATCCGGCGAATGTGAAGGTGGTGACCGATGATCACGGACGCGCGCTGTACTTCAGCCGCGCCCCGATCCCGTTTCTGCGCGATGCGGCAGATGCCGCGCATCAGCGTCCGCTCGTACGGCAGCACCTCGGCATCTATGCGTACCGCCCCGACGCGCTCCGTCGGTGGGTCGCACTCCCGCCACATCCGCTCGAGCTCACCGAGCGTCTTGAACAGCTTCGCGCGCTCGCCGATGGTTTGGCCATGGGCGTCGCGTTCGTCGGTCCCGTGGAGGGAGGCGGGATCGACACGGAAGAGGACCTTGCTCGCGCCAACGATCGCTGGACCGCCCCCACCGTGACCCCGTCCCGATGACTCCCACGACCCCTGCGCCCACGCATCCGACCAAGTACATCTTCGTCACCGGCGGCGTCGTCTCGTCGCTCGGCAAGGGGATCGCCGCGGCGTCGCTCGGACGCCTGCTCGTCGAGCGCGGCCTGCGCGTGACGATGATGAAGCTCGACCCGTATCTCAACGTCGATCCCGGGACGATGTCGCCGTTCCAGCACGGGGAGGTGTTCGTCACCGACGACGGCGCGGAGACCGACCTCGACCTCGGGCACTACGAGCGATTCATCGATCGCCCGTTGGCGCAGGCGAACAACATCACCACCGGACGCATATACTCGAACGTCATCACCAAGGAGCGGCGGGGCGAATACCTCGGCTCCACGGTGCAGGTGATCCCCCACATCACCGATGAGATCAAGGGCGCGATCCGCCGGTTGGCGCCGGAGAACGACGTGGTGCTCGTGGAGATCGGCGGGACGGTGGGCGACATCGAATCGCTCCCGTTCCTCGAAGCGATCCGCCAGTTCCGGCATGATGTGGGGCGTGAGCACACGCTCTTCGTGCATCTCACGTTGGTGCCGTACATCGCGGCGGCCGGCGAGGTGAAGACGAAGCCGACGCAGCACTCGGTGCGGGAGTTGATGGAGATCGGTATCCAGCCGGACGTGCTCATCTGCCGGACGGAGCGACCGCTGGCGGAGGACGTGAAGCGGAAGATCGCCCTCTTCTGCAACGTGGAGTTCGGCGCGGTGATCGAGAGCCGCGACGTGAAGACGATCTATCAGATCCCGCTCAGTTTCGCAGAGCAGGGGTTCGATGAGCTGATCTGCCGCAAGCTCGGGCTCGGCGGCGACGCACCCGACATCTCGGCGTGGCGCACGATGGTGCAGCGCGTGGTCGAACCGCGGTCGACGGTGCGGATCGCGGTGGTGGGCAAGTACACCGACTACGCCGACTCATACAAGAGCGTGCAGGAGTCGCTCATCCACGGCGGGATCGCGAACGACGTCGGCGTGGAGATCGCGTGGACGTCGAGCGACCTGTTCACCGACGTGGCGGCGGCGCGGAAGATCCTCGCGGACTTCGATGGCCTCCTCGTCCCCGGCGGCTTCGGCGTGCGCGGAGTGGAGGGGATGATCGAAGCGATTCGCGTGGCGCGTGAGACCTCGCTCCCGTTCTTCGGGATCTGCCTCGGCATGCAGGTCGCGATCATCGAGTTCGCGCGCGATGTGTGTGGACTCGATGACTCGAACTCGAGCGAGTTCGCCCCCGAGTGCTCACACCCGGTGATCGCGCTGCTCGAGTCGCAGAAGGCGGTGACCGACATGGGTGGCACGATGCGCCTTGGGGCGTATCCCTGCCGTCTCAAGCCGGGCACGAAGGCGGCGGAGATCTATGGCAAGCCGGAGATCAGCGAGCGCCATCGCCATCGCTACGAGGTCGCGAACCAGTACCGTGAGCTCTTCCAGGAGAAGGGGATGCGTCTCTCCGGGCTCTCGCCGGACGGATCACTCGTGGAGATGATCGAGCTGGCGAACCATCCGCACTTCGTGGCGTGTCAGTTCCATCCGGAGCTCAAGTCGCGTCCGACGCGTCCGCATCCGCTCTTCGCGTCGTTCGTCGCCGCCGCGGTCACGCATCGCCGCGCTGCGAGCGCGCCGGCCACGTCGCCCGCCGGCTCGGCCGCGATGGCTGGTTGATGACGCGCTTTCCTACCGACCGGCTCTTTCTGATTGCAGGGCCCTGCGTCATCGAACGGGACGCGTTGCTGCTGCAGGTGGGGGAGCATCTCGCGCGTCTGGCCGAGCGCGTCCCCGGTGGCGTGATCTTCAAGGCGAGCTTCGACAAGGCGAATCGCAGTAACGCGGGCGCCTATCGGGGGCCGGGGATCGACGAGGGGCTCGCGGCGCTCGATCGCGTGCGCACGGCGACGGGCCTTCCGATTCTCACTGATGTGCATCTCCCCGAGCACTGCGAGGCGGCGGCGCAGGTGGCCGATGTGCTGCAGATCCCCGCCTTCCTCTGCCGGCAGACCGACCTCCTCGAAGCGGCCGGGCGGACCGGGAAACCGGTGAACGTGAAGAAGGGGCAGTTCCTCCACCCCGAGGGGATGCGTGGCGCGGTTGCGAAGGTGCGGGCGGCGGGGCCGAGTGAGGTGGCGGTCACGGAACGCGGCACCTTCTTCGGGTATGGGGACCTCGTGGTGGACATGCGTGGTATCCCGCGGATGCGCGCGGCCTGTGATGCCCCGGTGATCTTCGACGCGACCCACTCGGTGCAGCAGCCGGGGCTGGGAAGCGGTGGTGCCTCTGGGGGCGTGCGTGAGATGATCCCGACGCTCACCATGGCGGCGCTCGCGGCGGGCGTGGATGGCCTCTTTCTCGAGACCCATCCCGACCCCGCGACCGCGCCGAGCGATGGGCCGAACATGATCCCGCTCGCCGAGTTGGATGCGCTGATCGATCGCGCACTCGCCATCTGGAGCGCGGCGCGCCGATGACCCAACGGATCGACCCCGCCGTCGCCGCCCGCATCCGACTCGTCGTGTTCGACGTGGACGGGGTGATGACCGATGGTGGGATCTACCTCGGCGCGACCGGCGTCGCGGGCAGCGCCCCGATCGAACTCAAGCGGTATGACATCCAGGACGGCCTCGGCGTGCTGTTGTTGCGGCAGGCCGGGCTGCTCGTGGCGATCATCACCGGGCGGGTCTCGGAGAGCGTGCGGCTGCGCGCCCAAGAGCTGAAGGTCGATGAGTTGGTGCAGGACAAGCATGCGCGGAAGCTCGCGGCGCTTACGCGCCTGCTCGATGCGCGCGGCCTCACGCCCGAGGAAGTCGCCTTCGTCGGTGACGACTTTCCCGACGCGGGCCCGATGCGGATGGTGGGGCTCCCCGTCGCGGTCGGCAACGCGGTCCCGGAGATCAAGGCGATGGCGCAGGTGACACTCACGCGCACCGGAGGGCACGGCGCGGTGCGTGAGTTCGCCGAGCTCCTCCTGAGCGCCCGGGGCGAGTGGGTCACCCAGTGGGAGCGCTACGTCGCGGACCGCTCGGCGCTCGATGGCGCGGAGCCGCGCACGGCGGGGCGCGCATGACGGACGAGCGGATCATCGCGCGCGGGCAGCGCGTGCTCACCATGGAGCGCGACGCCCTCGACGCGACGGTGGTGCGCCTCGATGCGCGCTTCGCGGCGGCGGTGCGCCTCATCGCGAGCGCCAAGGGGCGCGTGATCATCGCGGGCGTGGGGAAGAGTGGGCTCATCGGCCGCAAGATCGCGGCGACACTCACCTCGACGGGAACACCGGCGAGCTTTCTGCATCCGACCGAGAGTGTGCATGGCGACCTCGGCATCGTCTCGCAGGATGACGTGGCGATCCTCATCTCGAAGAGCGGTGAGACCGAGGAGCTGCTCCCCCTGCTGGGACAGTTGCAGCGCTTGGGCGTGCATGTGATCGCGCTGACGGGTGAGATGGATTCGACGCTGGCGCGGCAGTCCGAGGTCGCGCTCGACGCGTCCGTGACAGAGGAAGCGTGCCCGCACGATCTCGCGCCGACCACGAGCACGACGGTCACGTTGGCCATCGGTGACGCGCTCGCGGTGGCACTGCTCGAGGAGAAGGAGTTCACGCGCGAGGACTTCGCGCGCTTCCATCCTGGCGGCGCCCTTGGGCGGCGCCTGACGCTCCGCGTCGCCGACTGCATGGTGACCGATCCTCTCCCCGTGTTGCCGGCGACCGCGACGATGCGAGATGCCGTGGTGGTCCTCTCCCGCCAGCGAGGGCTCGCGCTCGTCACTGGAGCGGATGCGGCGCTCCTCGGTGTGATCACCACGGGCGACCTGAGCCGGTTGCTGGAACGCGGTGGCGATATCGGTGCGGTGGTGGTGACCGAGGTCATGTCGCGTACGCCGAAGCACGCTGCGCCGGACGAGCTGGCGAGCGCGGTCGTGTACCGGATGGAGCAGCACGGGATCGTGGCGGTCCCGGTCCTCGACGACGCGCGACGTGTGGTCGGCGTGGTGCACTTGCACGATCTGATGCGGGCCGGGGCTGCGTGACGCGCCGCATCATCCTGTTCCTGGCACTCCTAGGCGGCGCCTGCGCGGACCTCGGCGGGGCGAAACCGGCGCGGAAGATCACCACCGAGGCGGACACCGCCGACCAGATCGCGTTCAAGTCGCGGACGATCATCACCGATCGCGGCGTGATGCGCGCGGAGGTGCTCAGCGACACGGCGCTCTTCTTCAACGAGAGCACGCGCGTGCACCTCCGCCGCCTGAACGGGGTGTTCTACAACAGCACCGGTGCGAAGGACGCGGTGATGACGAGTCGGTGGGGGATCTACGACACCCGGCTCGGCGTCCTCGAGGCGCACGGCGATGTCGAGGTGATCTCCGTCGATGGGCGACGCCTGCGCTCGCCGGAGGTGCGCTTCGACCAGCGCACGAATCAGATCACGAGCGACAGTGCCTTCGTCCTGACGGAACCCGACCGTGAGGTGCGGGGGATCGGGTTCGTGTCGGATCCCGACATGAACAACATCCGGGTGCTGAAAGCGGCGAAGGGGAAGGCCGGGACCTTCACGATCCCGGGCACGTGATGCGAGCGCTCCGGGTCGGGCTGCTCGTGACCGGGGCGGCGCTGTCGGCGCAGGGCACCCCGCGGGCCGCCGTGCGGACCTGTGTGTTGGAGTTCGACAACACGGACACGTCGCGGGTGAATCTCACCAAGCTGCCGAGCGGTCAGTATCGCTCGTACTTCGGCGCGGGGGTGAAGGGGCGCTGCAAGGGGAGCGATCAGCGACTCGTGAGTGATAGTGCCGAGCATGACGGCGAGAGCAAGGTCCTGCTGCTGATCGGCAACGTGCACTATACCGAGGCGCGGGTGAAGGTCGATGCCGCGCGGATGACGTACTACACCGCCGAGGAGCGGTTGTACGCGGAAGGAGATGTCGTGGCGGTCACGCCCGCAGGCACGCGCTTGATGGGGCCGTCAGCGGAGTACCTGCGTGCCGTGCCCGGGATGCGTACGATCCCGGTGCTGAGTTCGGACAAGCGCCCACGCGTGCGGCTGAGCCCGGCCGATGCGAAGAACGCGACCGATGATGCGCCGGTGGACCTCGTCGCAACGCGGCTCCGCGCGGAAGGCGACTCCCTGATGTACGCGAGCGGTGATGTGGTCATGGCGCGTCCGGATATCGAGGCGACCGCCGACTCCGCCTTCCTCGACAACGGGCGCGAGATCGCACGGCTCATGCGGACGCCGGTCGTGCGCGGGATCGGTGCGCGGAAGTTCGAACTGGAAGGGGGCGTGATCGACCTGTACTCGCGGCAGCGCGCTCTGCAGCGCGTCGTCGCGCGGGGGACGGCGCGGGCGAAGAACGATGATCTCGACCTCACGGCGGACACCATCGACCTGCGCGTGACGGGCGACAAACTCTCCCGCGCGATCGCATGGGGGGCCACGCCCGCGCGCGCGCACTCCCCCGCGCGCGACATCACCGCCGATTCGATCGACATCGACATGCCTGGGCAGCGGCTGCGCGAACTGCACGCGGTGCGGCACGCGGCCGCGGAGACGGATGCGGACTCGATGAAGCTCAAAACCACCGAGCGCGACTGGCTGCGCGGCGACACGATCGTCGCCCGCTTCGATACGACGGCCGCGCCAAGCGACAGCGCCGGACAACCCGCGCTCCGCGAGATCGTCGCCTCCGGTGCCGCGCGCTCGTTCTATCAGGTCGCGAGCCGAGTGAGCCGGACCGCGTTACCGAACATCAACTACGTGACGGGGAAGGGGATCACCGTGCGCTTCGATTCCGGTGAGGTGCGGCACGTGGCGGTGCGCGAGCAGGCGAACGGGGTCTACCTCGAGGCGACACCGGACTCCGTGCGCGCGGACAGTGCGGCGGCAAAGCCCGCGGCCAGGCGCGCCGGGAACAAGCGCGCCGTCCCCAAGCCGGGAGCACGCCCATGAGCACGCTCGTCGATCGGTACGCGGGCGGGGATCGCTCCGCCGCGCTGGCATTACTCGCGCTGCTCGAGTCTGCAGACGCGACCGGTGCGGCCGCGCTCGGCGCGCTCGCGGTCGCGTATCGCGATGACCACCTCAAGGCACTCCGTGCCGAAGGGCGGGATGTGGAACGCGAGGCCGGCCGCCTGTCGCTCGACGAGGTACGGAGTCATCTGATCGAGGTGGTGCTCCCGCGTCTTGCTGCGAATGGCGCGATCGCGCCGGTGGCAGCGCGCGCCGATGAGCCCGATACGATCATCCGGCTTGCGGACGCGTTCCGTGCCGAGGTGGCCGTCGATGACGCGGGGGCGCGCGCCGCACTGCGCCACACCGGCGAGCACGGCGCCGTCGTCCGAGCCGCCGCGGCCGCCGTCGAGGCAGGGACGGGGAGCGTCCTCCGTGCGGAAGGACTCGTGAAGGTGTATCGCCGCCGGCACGTCGTGAATGACGTCGCGCTCGAGTTGCGGCAGGGGGAGATCGTCGGCCTCCTCGGCCCGAACGGCGCGGGGAAGACCACGACCTTCTACATGATCACGGGGTTGATCCCGCCGGCCGCCGGTCGGATCCTGCTCGATGACCAGGACATCACCACGATGCCGATGTTCCAGCGGGCGCGTCGTGGGATCGGGTACCTGTCGCAAGAGCCGTCGATCTTCCGCAAGCTGAGCGTCGAGGAGAACATCCTCGCGATCCTCGAGACGCTTGGCCTGCCGCGTGCCGAACAGGAGGCGCGCCTCGAGGCGCTTCTCGATGATCTCAAGATCAAACACCTGCGTACCTCGAAGGCGTACGCGCTCTCCGGCGGCGAGCGACGGCGTTTGGAGATCACGCGGGCGCTGGTCACACGCCCGAAGTTCATGATGCTCGATGAACCGTTCGCTGGGGTGGACCCCATCGCGGTGCATGACATCCAGGGGATCGTCGCGTCGCTCAAGCATCGGGGGATCGGCGTGCTCATCTCCGACCACAATGTGGAACAGACGCTCGACATCGTCGACCGGGCCTATATCCTGTTCGATGGACAGGTGAAGGTGTCCGGCGCGGTGCGCGACCTCGTCTTCGATGACACGGTCGCCGATCTCTATCTCGGTCCGACGCTCACGGCGCGTCTGCGTGAACGCTTCGCGAACGAACCGACCGCGCCTGCGGGATGACCGCCTTCAAGCAGGGGCTCTCCCAGTCCGTCCGACTGGGGCAGGAGATGAAGATCAATCCACGCCTATATCAGGCGATGGATATGCTCTATATGCCCCTGCTCGACCTGCAGCAGCACCTGAAGCAGGAGCTGGAGATCAATCCGTTCCTCGAGATGAACGAGGAGAGCGAGGAAGGGGAGACGGAGGAGGACGGTGCCGAGGGCGAGGACGACACGGCCCTCGCGGTCGAAGACGTGCCCCTGACCACCGTCGAGGATCCGCGCAAGGACGACGGGACCGACTGGGAGGAGATCCTCCTCAATGGGTTCGACGTCGGCAATGGGGTGCGCGAAGAGCACGAGGAGAGCGAGGGCTGGACGCCCACCTCGGTCGCGGCACACGACCTCGCCGACCATCTGCGGGAACAGATCGCCCATCTCGACCTGACCGAGCGCGAGAAGCTCATCGCCGATGAGGTCATCGGCAACATCGGCGACGACGGTTATCTGCAAGGCGATCTGGCGGGGGTGCGGGATGGCATCAACGCCGAGATCCGGCGGAGCGCGGCGGTGCTCGACCGCGACGAGGACGACCTGCCGTTGATCACCGACGCCGAGGTCGAGGCGATGCTCGCGCGAATCCAACGACTCGATCCGTCGGGAGTCGGTGCCCGCGATCTCCGCGAGTGCCTGCTCATCCAGCTCCGCGAGGCGGGAGAGACCGAGACGATGCCGGTGCGTCTCGTGCGCGACTTCTTCGACGAGTTGGTCGCGCACAAGTGGTCCGACATCGCGCGCCGAACGGGTGTGGTCCCCGCCGATGTGCAGCGCGCCGCGGACCGGATCGCCCTGCTCAATCCCAAGCCAGGCCGCCTCGCCGGGAATGCCCAGGAGCAGTACGTCATCCCCGACCTGATCGTGGAGAAGGTCGATGGGCAGTACCTCGTCTTCCTCAATGACGGGAACCTGCCGCGACTCAAACTGAGTCGCGTGTATCAGGACATCGCCCGCGACCGGAAGAAGTTCGACGGTGAGAGCCGCGACTTCATCAACAGCAAGCTCAACGCGGCGCAGTGGTTGATCCAAGCGATCGAGCAGCGGCGCAACACGATGCTGAAGGTCATGCACTTCATCGTGGACCGGCAGCGGGACTTCTTCGAGAAGGGCGTGAAGGCGCTCAAGCCGCTCACCCTGCGCGAGGTCGCGGATGTCATCGGGATGCACGAATCCACGGTGAGCCGTGTGACCAACGAGAAGTACGCCCAGACGCCACGTGGGGTGCTCCCGTTGAAGTTCTTCTTTTCCAGCGCGCTCGCCACCACGGGCGGTGAGGACGCGAGTGCGCGTGCCATCCGGGCGACGATCGAGTCGCTCGTCCAAGCCGAGGATCCCAAAGCCCCGCTCACCGACCAAGCGATCGTGGAGCGGTTGGAAGCTGATGGGATCCAGATCGCTCGCCGCACCGTGGCGAAGTATCGCGACCAACTCGGGGTGCTCCCCGCTCGTATGAGGAAACGTCTGTGAGTACTCTCCGCGCCGAGATCGACGTCTCTGTGCTCGTCCCAGCCAAAGATGAGGCGGAGAATCTCCCGCTCTTCCTCCGCGACTGTGCCGCGACTTTCGCCGCGCGCCCGGAGCGGTATGAGGTGATCGTCATCGACGACGGCTCGCGAGACGGGACGCCGATCGTGCTGGAGGAGCTTCGGGCGCAGTACCCGTGGCTTCGTATCGTCCGGCACCGCAGTCAGCGGGGGATCGCCGATGCCCTCCGCTCCGGCTATCTCGCGGCGCGGGGCGACGTGCTCGTGTTCTATCCCGCCGACAATCAGTTCAAGCCCGAGGACATCCCGCGCCTCGTCGCGCCGGTGCTCGCCGGCGAGTCGGACATGGTGACGGGATACAAGCAGGGGGTGTACGAGAAGGCGTTCGTCTCGCGCATCTACAATGGGTTGAGCCGCGCGCTCTTCGAGATCCCGGTGCGCGACCTCAACAACGTGAAGGCGTACCGACGCGAGATCATGGCGGCCCAACCGGTGCGGCCGGACTGGCATCGCTACATGATCGTGCTCGCGCACGCGCAGGGGTACAGCGTGAGCGAGATCCCGGTGCCGCTCTACCCGCGGCACGCTGGGCGCTCGAAGTTCGGTCTGGGGCGCATCCCGATCGGCGTGATCGACATGCTCGCGGTCTGGTTCGAACTCCGCTTCGGCCAGAAGCCGCTGCTCCTCTTCGGGATGCTCGGCGCGGCGCTCTTCGCGCTCGGCCTCGCGGCAGGGCTCGGTGCGCTCGTGGTCCTGGGCACGATGGGGATCGGGCTGCGGTGGGTGTGGACGCTGATCCAGACCTGCCTCCTGCTCGGATCGGTTTTCTTCGCCACGGGGCTATTGGGCGAGCAGGTTGCGGTACTGCGCGCGGAGCAACGCGAGCTCCGTCGCCGCATGGAAGAGATCGACGCGCGCGAGCGTGGAGCGGCGTGAAGGTTCTCTACCTCACGCACAACTTCCCGAGCACGCCGGAGGATCCGGCGGGCTCGTTCGTGCTGCGATTGGCGAGCGCCGTGCGCAGCGCGGGTGCCGAGGTCGCGGTGCTGGCCCCGGCATCGCGCCGCGCCGCGGGGCGCGATGCAGTCGCGGGGATCGCGGTCGAGCGCTACCGCTACGCACCGCGCGCGTGGGAGACGCTCGCGTCGGACGGAACAATGGCGGAGCAGGTGGGGAGCAGTTGGCGCGCACGCGCCGCCTTTCTCGGGATGTTGCTCGCGGGGCGCGGCGCACTCGCGCGTGCGGTCCGTCGAGAACGCCCCGACGTGATCCACGCGCATTGGTGGGTGCCGGCGGGGATGATCGCCGCGCTCCCCACGAGTCCGCGGCCGTTGGTGATCACCTCGCATGGCTCGGATATCCGACTGGCGCGCGGCAGTCGTGCGGCGACGACGCTCTTTCGCCGCGTCGTGGGACGGGCGAGTGCGGTGACGACCGTCTCGCGCTGGCTCGCGGACGAGGCCGCGCGTTTGGCACCACATTGCGCACCGATCGTGGCGCCGATGCCCGTGGCCACGGAGCGGTTCGCGCCGGTCGCGGACCGCACGAGCGATCGGGTGCTGTTCGTGGGGCGCTTGAACGCGCAGAAGGGAGTGGCGCCGCTGCTTGAGGCGCTGGCGACCGTCACGGTCCCGTGGCAACTCGATGTCGTCGGCGAGGGGCCGGACCGTGCGGCACTCGAGGCGTTGGCGCACGCGCGCGGTCTGGCCGGACGCGTCCACTGGCACGGATCGGTGCCGAATGAGAAACTCGCGCCGTACTACGCCCGCGCCGCGTGCACGGTCGTGCCGTCGGCGGACGAAGGGCTCGGCCTCGTCGCGGTCGAAGCGCTCCTCTGCGGCGCGCCGGTCGTGGCGTACGATTCCGGTGGGCTCCGCGACGTGATCACCTCAGGGGTCACGGGGTCGCTGGTCCCGATGAATGTGCTTGCGCTCGCGCGCGGGATCACGCGGGTGCTCGCGAATCCCGATGGCGCCCGCGCCGAAGCGATGGTCGGACGGACGCAGATGCTCGGGCGGTTCAGTGCGTCAGCGGTGGCGCGCCGCTACCTCGATCTCTATCGCGCGGTGCGCGATGGAAGCCCCGCATGAGGGACCGCGTGTGGCGGGTCGCCCAGTTCGCGGTGGTGGCACTCCTCCTCTGGTTCGTCGCGCAGGTATTGCGGCGCCAGTGGGGCGAGCTCGCGCCCATGCTGCAGGCGGTCACCGTCGACCGCGCCTCGCTCGCGTTGTCGGGTCTGCTCGTGCTCGCGAGCTACCTCGTCCTGATCGAGACCTGGCGTGACACGGTCTCGCGTTGGGGGGCGCAGCTCTCGTTCGGCGACGCGATGCGGATCTGGTTCGTCTCGAACCTCGGGCGCTATCTCCCGGGGAAGGTATGGCAGATCGGGGCGATGGGGGCGCTCGCCCAACGCGTCGGAGTGCCCGCCACCGCGGCGGTCGGTTCGTCGATCGTGATCGCGCTCGTGAACATCGTCGTCGGGGTCGCGGTCACGGTCGCGGCATCCCCGCAGATGCTCGCACTCGACACCCTCGGATGGAGCGTGATCGGCATGCTCACCGCCGGCGTGATCGCCCTGCCGTGGCTGCTTCCGGTCGGGATCGGCGTGGTGCGACGTCTCACAGGGCGCGAGGTCGCGCTCCCGGCACTTCCACCGCAGGTCATCTGGCGCACCGCGGCCGGCTGCGCGTTGGCGTGGCTGCTCTACGGCGCTGCCTTTCGCGCGCTCGCCGTCGCTGTACTCCCCGCCGTGGGTGGCACCGCGCGCGACGCCACGGCAGTTTTCACCGGTTCGTATCTGGCCGGTTTCTTGGCACTTTTCGCTCCCGGTGGGGTGGGAGTCCGAGAAGTCGCGATGTACGCCGCACTCGAGCGCACCGGGATGGCGACGGGCGCGTCGGCGACGCTGCTCGTCGCCGCCTCGCGGGCGTGGCTCACGCTGGCAGAACTTCTTCCCGGCCTCCTCTTCCTCGGGTGGGCGCGTCGACAGACCCGAACGGCGTCTCCCTCTTCCATCGTCTCGTGACCGACTCTCCTCCTCCCGCGCGCGACGTCCGCTCGTTCTGGGCGTACCTCCTTCAGATCGTCGGCGCGCTGACGCTCGCCGCACCGGCGCTCGCTGGCCGCTTCCTGGTCAACCCGTGGAGCGACCAGTACATCGCGGGCTATGCCTTTCGCGAGTACGCGGCGGCGACACTCAAGGCCGCCGGCAGCTTCCCGCAGTGGAATCCGTATCTGTTCGGTGGGATGCCATACATCGCGGCGATGCATGGCGACATCTTCTATCCGACCTTCCTGCTGCGCATGATCCTCCCGACCGACGTCGCGATGACATGGGGGATGATCCTGCACCTGATGCTCGCTGGGATCTGCACGGTCGCGTTCCTCCGCGCCCAGGGGCTCGGCATGGCCGCCGCTGCGGTCGGCGGCATCGCGTACATGATGAGCGGGCAGGTCGCGTCGCTCGTCTCCCCAGGACACGATGGCAAGCTGTTCATCTCCGCGCTCCTCCCGCTGACCCTCCTCGTACTCACGTATGGGATGCGCGACGGAAAGCGCTGGGCGTGGGGCGTGCTCTCGCTCGTGATCGGACTCGGTGTGCTCACGCCACACCCGCAGCTCTTCCAGTATCTCTTGCTCGCGAGCGGTGGCTGGGCGCTCGTGCTCGCGTTCGCGCCGCTCGACGGCACGCCGCTCCCGCGCACCGTGGCGGTCCAACGGTTGGGATGGGCCCTGGGCGCTGTGCTCCTCGGCGGCTTGATCGGGGCGGTGCAGTTCGCTCCGGTGCGCGAATACGTGGCATGGTCGCCGCGCGCCGGTGGACGCGACTACGAGTACGCGACCTCCTTCTCGATGCCACCGGAGGAACTCATCTCCGCGTGGATCCCACAGTTCAGCGGGATCCTCGAGGCCTATTGGGGCCGCAACCCGCTCAAGTTGCACAGCGAGTACCTCGGCGTCGTCACGCTCTTACTCGCGGGACTCGCGTTCGGTAGCACGACCGAGGTGCGTCAGCGCGGGCTTCGCCGTTTTGCGATCGGTGTCGGCGTCATCTCGCTGTTCTGGGCTCTCGGCGGGTACACGCCGTTCTACCAGTTGGTCTACGCGATCGTCCCTGGCGCGAAGTTCTTCCGTGCGCCGAGCACGATCTACTTCGTCACCACCTTCGCGGTGGCGCTCCTCGCGGCCCTGGGCGTGCAGCGCGTGGCGGATGGCCGCGTGTCGATGCGTGCGGTGATGGTGTGGGGCGGGGTAGGGACGCTCTCGGCGGTCCTGGCGCTCACGGGGGCGCTGGGCAACCTCGCGGCATCGGTCGCGATCCCGCAGCGTCTCGATGCGGTCGATGCGAACCGCGCCGCGCTCGCGTTCGGCGGGTGGCGGGTGCTCGCCTTCGCCGCGCTCGCGACGTTCACGCTCTGGCAGACGGTGACGGCGCGGCTTCCACGCCACGCGGTGGTGTGGGCGTTCGCGCTCTTCATGATCGGCGATTCGTGGACGGTCGAGCGGCGGTACTGGCAGTTCTCCGAGCCCGCCGCGCGCATCTACGGCGATGACGACATCACTCGATACCTCGCCAAGCAGGACGCGCCAGGGCGGGTCATCGCCGCGCCGATCGCCGGGACGGGGGTGCCGCACGATCCGTTCTTGAGTGGCGATGCATTCATGAGCCATCGTGTGCGCACGGTGCTCGGCTATCACGGCAATGAGATCGGCCGCTACCAGCGCCTCGGCAACAAGGACGCGGGATGGTCGCAGATCGCGAACCCCGCGTTCTGGCAACTCGCGAACGCGCGATGGTTCTACACCGACAGCGATTCGCTCCCGATCCCGGGTGCGACGCGCGTGGTGGGGCCGATCCAGAACGCGGCTGGCTCGCGCGTCTCGCTCTTCCAGCTGCCGGGCGCGAACCCGCTCGCGTGGGTGGCGCCGCAGATGGCGCGCTACCCCGACGACGCCGTGGCCCAAGCGGTGATGGCACCGAACTTCCCGACGTATTCGCTCGCGCTGTTCGATACGAGCGCGAAGATCGATGCTGGGCCCGCGGCGGCGATCCCCGCGCCGCTGGCGCTGCAGGTCACGACGACGGCGTACGCACCGGGCGCGATCTCGCTCGCGCTCAGCGCCCCCGCGCCGGCGGGCTCCGCGCTCGTCGTCTCCGAGAACTACTTCCCGGGGTGGACGGCGACGGTTGATGGCAAGGTGACCGCGATCGATCGGGTGAATCTCTCGCTCATTGGGGTGCCGCTCCCGGCTGGCGCGCAGCGCGTGGAGCTGCGCTTCGCGGATCCGGCGTACGCGACGGGGAAGGTGATCACGCTGGTCGCACTCGCCGCGGCGATGCTGTTGGCGATCGCGGGTGTCGTGACCGAGCGGCGTCGAGGTGCCCATGCCTGAACGCGCCCTGGTGATCGTCCCCACGTACAATGAAAAGGACAATATCCGGAACCTGATCTCTCAGGTGCTCGCGCAGGACGCACGCCTGGAGATCCTGGTCGTCGATGACAACTCGCCGGATGGGACCGGGGCGATCGTGCAGGAGCTCGCTGCGAGCGAGCCACGCGTCCATCTGCTTGCGCGCCCCGGGAAGAACGGGCTCGGGACGGCGTATCGCGATGGCTTTCGGTGGGCGCTCGCGCGCCCGGAGTACGAGCTGATCTTCGAGATGGATGCGGATTTCAGCCACGATCCGGCGCATCTCCCCGAGTTCATCGCGGCGTCGCGCGAGGCGGACTTCGTGTTGGGATCGCGCTACCGTGATGGCAAGGTGACGGTGGTGAACTGGCCGATCAGTCGCCTTATACTCAGTTATACCGCGAACATCTACGCCCGCTGGGTGACGGGCGTCCGGCTCTGGGACGCGACGGGCGGCTTCAAGTGTTTCCACCGACGCGTGCTCGCGGCGATCGATCTCGACAAGGTCCGTTCGAACGGCTACGCCTTCCAGATCGAGATGAGCTTTCGCGCCATCCAGAAGGGGTTCACGGCCAAGGAGATCACGATCACCTTCACCGACCGCACGGAAGGCGAATCGAAGATGGCCAAGGGGATCGTCGGCGAGGCGATCCTGATGGTCTGGTGGCTCCGCTGGTGGCAGCTGACCGGGCAACTCTAGGGTGATCGCCGCCGGTGCGCCGTTCTGGAAGATGTCGGGGTCGGGAAACGACTTCGTCTTTTTTGACGCCCGGAACGGACTCGATCTCACCGCGTGGCCACCGGAGCGGATCCAAGCCATCTGCGCCGCCCACACCGGGGTCGGCGCCGACGGGATCGTGCTGCTCACGACCGACGCGTCACTCCCGCTGCGGATCATCTACTTCAATCGGGATGGCAGTCGGGGCGAGCTCTGCGGGAACGCCTCGCTCTGTACGGTTCGCCTCGCCGCCGAACTCGGCATCCCCTTCGATGGCGGGGAGCTCCGCTTCGGTACCGATTCGGGGACGGTGACCGGCCGACTCCGGCCCGACGATGGCCGTCCCGAGATCGATCTGGGGAGCATCTCGGGGGTCGACTTGACCTCGCCGGCAATCACTCGGCATCCGGAAGAGGCGCAGCTGGGGTTCGCGTCGGTTGGGGTTCCGCACCTGGTCGTCGTGGTCCCGGACGCCGAAACGGCAGAGCTCCCGGTCCGGGGCCCCGAACTTCGATACCATCTGTCGTTGACCGCCGGTGCCAACGTGAACTTCGTGAGCCGACGGCCTGAGGGCTGGAGGATCAGAACCTGGGAGCGCGGCGTCGAGGCCGAGACTTTGGCGTGCGGGACCGGCTGCTGCGCTTCCGCCGCCCTCCTCGCCGCCTGGGGGCTCGCCCCCGGGGAAGGGACCATCCTTCAGGTCGAATCAGGCCGAACGGTACGCGTCCGTCTCAGATCGACCCCCGACGGCATCGCGCCATCACTGTCAGGGGAGGGCCGTGTGGTTTACACCGGCCAACTAGCCGAACTCTAAGTCGGCGCCTCACCAGGGTAGTTCCTGTTTTTCCTGTCGTTCCTGTCTCTCCTGTGCACAACCCCCCCCTTTCCACATCCCGCCTTTACATAATACATATTATAGGCACTACAGGAGGGACAGGAAAGACAGAGGAGGTGTGGCGGCACTATGGCGCCACACCCCCTATCGTTCTTGTGTGCTCTCGCGATCTCTAGTGAGATCTGAAGGGGTGGCGTACCCCTTCAGATCTGGTGAGCGCTAGTTGGACTTTGCGGTGAGTTCGCCGAGGCGGACTCTCGCCTCGGCGGCCACCGACGACTCTTCGTTCGCGGCGAGGGCCGCCCAGATCTTCTCGGCTTCCGCCTTCTTGCCGGCGGCGACCAGCGCGCGGGCCTGCTCGGCCTTCATGTAGTCCCGGTCGCCCGAGAGCTCCGCCGCTTCGGCAGCCATGCCGTAGTGCTTCGCGGCCTCTTCGTGCTTCCCCTGATCCTGGTGCGCGGCGGCGATGAGGGCGTGAACGCCGGACTGGAAGTGCTTCGGGACCTTCGTCCCCTCAAGCGCCTTCAGGCCGTCGGCGTACTTCCCCTGATCGAAGAGCACCTGCGCGAGGAGCATCGACGCCTCGGCACCCCCAGAGGTGCCCGCGTAGCGGAGCGCGACCTTTCCAAGCTCCTTTTCGGCGAGCGCTGCGTTCCCCGCATCGAACGCCCGAGCGGCCTCGGCGAACGCCGCGTCGGCGCGATCGGCCTTGATCTGCGCCGAGCGATTCCAGAGGTAGCCCGCCCCGCCGCCCGCCACGAGCACGATGGCAGCGATGCTGAGGTTCCGGCTGTTCTGGCGGAAGAAGTCGACCCAGCGGTCGGTGTCGAGCGAGCTATCCTGAGACATTGAACGATTCGGATTTCGAGGAGAACTGGATGAGACCTCGAAAGCTAAACACCGGAATGCCGCGGGTGTAGCGCCCCATTACCGGAGGCGGCCGTACATCAGGTCGAGGAGCTCGTCGTGCATCCGGCTTGCCTCTGCCGGCCCCGAGCTGATCGCCTGATGGGCACAGTGCCGCAGGTGGTTCCGCATCAGTTCGCGTCCGACGGCGCGGAGCGCCTGTTGGATGGAGGCGATCTGGGTGATCACGTCGGCGCAGTAGCGCTCTTCCTCGACCATACGATGGACCCCCCGCACCTGCCCTTCGATGCGCTTGAGCCGAGCGAGCGCCTTGGACTTGGTCGCGGGCTCGACATGCGCGGCGTGCCGAACAGCCGAGGCACGCTTCGGGTGGCGGGCGCTGGTCATCGGAGTCTCAGGCGTTGGAGGCGGAGGGAGTTCACCACGACGCTCACCGAACTGAGCGCCATCGCCGCGCTCGCAACGCTGGGCGAGAGCGCGAGTCCGGTGCTTGGGAGGAGCACCCCTGCGGCGAGCGGGATCCCGACGACGTTGTAGCCGAAGGCCCAGCCGAGGTTCTGTCGCATCACACGCATCGCCGCCCGGGCGATCTGGAGCGCGTGCACGGCGCGCACGGGATCGCTCCGCAGGAGGGCGATGTCGGCGGCGTCGATGGCGATGTCACTCCCACTCCCCATCGCGATCCCGACATCGGCCGCGGCGAGCGCAGGCGCATCATTGATCCCATCGCCGACCATCGCCACGCGGTGCCCCTCCGCTTGCCAGGCCCGGAGTGCCGCCACCTTCCCTTCTGGGCGGAGATCGGCTTCGACTCGGCGGATTCCGACACGCGCCGCGAGCGCCTCAGCGACCACGCGGCGGTCCCCGCTCAGGAGCACGACGTCGACCGCCATCGCGCGCGCCGCGCGCACGGCTTCAGTGCTCTCAGCGCGCACGGTGTCTTCGAGGACGAACGTGCCGGCATGTGCGCCCGCGACGGCCACATGAACGACCGTGTCCGGCGTCGCCGCATCGTCGGGGATGACCACGCCTCGGCCGGTGAGGAACGCGGACGAACCGAGTGCGATGGCCACGCCGTCCACCATCCCACTCACCCCCTGCCCCGGTCGTGCCCGCACGAGCGAGGCCTCGCGCGTCTCGGCATTCTCCTCTGCCCCATACGCGGCGATGGCTTTCGCGAGCGGATGCTCGGAGCGACGTGCCAGCGCGGTCGCCTGCGCGAGCACCACCGCTCGTTCGTGCGCGGCCGCCGCGGTGAACCCGTTGACCGTCGGCGCGCCCATCGTGAGGGTGCCGGTCTTGTCGAACGCGATCAGGTCGATCGTGGCCGCCCGCTGCAGGGGGATGGCTCCGCGGAAGAGGATCCCCGCCTGTGCTGCACGACCCGTGGCGACCATCACGGCGGCAGGAACCGCCAGCCCCATGGCACACGGACAGGCGATGATCAGCACGGCGATCATCGACCGCAGCCCCGTGGCCCAGTCGTGTGCGATGCCCCCCCAGGCCACGAGCGTGAGCAGCGCGATCGCTGCCACCGCAGGGACGAATGACGCCGAGACGCGGTCCGCGAGTTCCTGGATCGGTGCCCGTGCACCTTGGGCATCACGGACCGCAGCGATGATGCGCGAGAGGACCGTCGCCTCGCCGACGCGCACCACGCGCAGGCGCAGCGCGCCGTCGACCGCGACGCTCCCACCGACCACCGCGTCGCCGGGCCGCTTCAGTACGGGGATCGGTTCGCCGGTCAGCATCGCCTCGTCCACCCCGGACTCGCCCTCGAGAACGACGGCGTCAACCGGGATGCTCTCGCCGGGCACGACGCGGACGACATCGTCGATGCGAATCTGCGAGAGCGCGACACGCTGCTCGACCCCGTCGCGCTCCACGAGCGCCTCGGACGGACGCAACGCGCCCAAGCGCGCGATGGCCGAGGTCGCCGCGCCGCGCGCCCGCGCGTCGAGCGCGCGCCCGAGCTGCACGAATCCAAGGATAAAGAGGATCGCCTCGGCGTAGTTGCTGTCCATCGCCATCATCCCGCGGCGATCCACCGCGAGCGAGAACGCGGACGCGAGCCACGCCGCGCTGGTCCCCAACGCGATGAGCACGTTCATGTCGGCGCCGCCGTGCCGCAGCGCATTCCACGCCCGACGGTAGAATCCGCGCCCCGAGGTCAGCATCGCGGCGCTCGCGAGGGCGAGCAGGATCCAGGGCGTGCTGGGCGCGTGCATCGCAGTCATCGCGAGCCCCATCGCCACCGCGCCAGCGCTGAGCAGGACGATCGCGTCACGTCGCGCCGTGCGGAACTCCGAGGTGCCGTCATCCACGGACGCGTCGTCAGGGATGAGCGCCGACGCGCCGTATCCTGCGGCTTCTACTGCGGCCACCAGCGTCGCGACCGCAGGCGGCTGGGCCGTGGGATGCACCCGCGCTTCGTGCATCAGCAGGTTGACCTCTGCACTCGCGACCCCCGAAACGCGTCGCAACGCCTGCGTGACGTGCGACTGACAGGCCGCGCAGGTCATCCCGGAGATCTGGAGCACGATCGGACGTTCCGCCGGTACCGTTGTCATGCGGGTAATATACCCCTAGGGGGTATTCTCAGGAAGGCCGGTTCACGAGCGTTCCCGGCCACGCGTGCCCGAGCGCTCGTGCAGGCGTGGACCGTCTCGCTCCTCTCACCGCTCTCTGCGAGCGGCCGCTCCAGCGCGCCGGTATCCTCGGGAGAGTACCCAGTCCCCTGCCTGTGCGCCGTGAGACCCGTGCCGTTGCCCGCGTAGGCACGCATGCCCGGCCATGGGCTGAGGCCTCGCGCCGCTCCGGCGGTGTTGCCGTTCCTGCCGCTCGGATTCCCCGCTTGTCCCGATCGCTCCTCGGCGCGGAGCTCGTGCGCGCCCTCCACGCATTCTTCGCGTGGCAACGCCTCACACCATAGCTTCCACCTGATGAACCGCCCACTCGACGCCGCGCAGTCCGCCATCACGGAGAACCGCCGTGTGCACGACCGTGCGGCGGCGCGGTATGATGCGGGGCACCCCGAGATCTTCAACGACGTCGAGCAAGCGCGCTTAGCCGCGACGATCCCGCGCGTGCTGGCGGAGGTGCGCGATGCCCAAGGCCCGCCTCGCGTCCTCGACGTCGGCGCGGGCACGGGGAATCTCACGCGTCACTTCCTCGCGGCGGGGGCGCACGTCACGGCGGCGGACCTGTCCGAAGGGATGCTCGCAATCGTCCGGGGTCGGTTCGCACACACCGGACGGTTGGAGACGCTGCCGCTCGACGGCGTCGACCTCCGGGGCATCCCCGATGCGACGTTCGACGTCGTCGCGGCCTACAGCGTGCTCCATCATGTCCCGGATTACCTCGCGCTGGTGCGCGACATGGTCCGCGTGACCCGCCCCGGTGGCGTGGTGTATCTCGACCACGAACGGGATGACAGCGCGTGGAGCCCGTCGAGCGCGTACCTAGCGTTTCTTGTCGACGCGGTAGTCTTTCCACCACGCCGGTGGACGCGCTATCTGAACCCGAAGAAGTACTGGAACCGCGTGCGCCCGCTCTTGGTCTGGCAACGCTGGCGGAATCCGCGCTGGATGCCGGAGGGGGACCTCCACATCTGGCCCGACGACCACATCGAGTGGGCGAAGATCCGCGACGTGTTGGCTGCGTCCGGGGCGGCACCCATCATCGATGAGGCGTATCTCCTCTTCGAACGCCGCTATCAGCGCGACGCGTGGGAGCAGCACCGTACTCGCACCGCCGACACGCGGATGCTCGTCGCGCGCCGCACCACCTGACAGTGCCCCCGAGAGGAATCGAACCTCCGACCTAGCGTTTAGGAAACGCTTGCTCTATCCAACTGAGCTACGGGGGCGATGGGCAGAAACTAATCGACTCGCGCGGGTCACGCGATCAGGACCGAATGCACCGCGGTGTCGCTGAGCACTCGGCGCCCGCCAAGTGCCGGAAGCTCCAGCAGCACCGACACGCCGAGCACCGTTGCCCCGCTCTGCCGGACGAGCCGCGCGGCGGCGGCCGCCGTCCCGCCGGTCGCGAGGACGTCGTCAACGATGACGACGCGATCGCCGACCGACAACGCATCGCGATGAAGTTCGAGCGCATCCTCGCCGTATTCGAGTGCGTAGCGCTCGCGATACACCGCGGCGGGCAGCTTGCCGGGTTTGCGCAGCGGGACGAATCCCGCGCCGGTCTCCGCCGCGATCGGTGCGCCGAAGATGAAGCCTCGACTCTCGATACCCACGATGGCAGTCGGCGCGGCCTCGCGGAACGGTTGGATCATTGCCGCACACACGCCCGCCAGTGCTTCGCCATCGCGGAGGAGCGGCGTGATGTCCTGGAAGAGGATGCCGGGCTTCGGGAAATCCGGCACCGGCCGCAACATCGCGCGCCAACGGTCGCGCCGGTCGGCGGTCATCGGCGCACCTCGAACGGCGTCGGGAGTATCTCGTCGCGCACCACTGGCGCTCGCGCTACCTCGCGGACCTGGGACGCCGGCGGCCCCTGTTGCAGTCGCGACGCGAGCGCGACGAGCGCGCCATCCGACCCATCGGCCAGCACCTCGACCGACCCGTCGGGGAGGTTGCGCACCCACCCACTGAGGCCGAGTGCCGTCGCCTCACGGCGCACGAAGTACCGAAAGCCGACCCCCTGGACCACGCCATGCACCACGAACCGGCTCGCTGACATCACGCGTCCCAGCCGTGTTCACCGACCAACGGCACGAATCGGACGTCCGCGATCGTCCGCTCCGTCGTGCCCGTGGCGGTGCGCGTCACTTCGAGGAGGCTCTGCCCCTCTCGGCCGCCGACGGGGATCAACAAGCGGCCGCCGATCGCGAGTTGCGCCACCAGTGGTGCCGGGACGTCGGGCGATGCGGCCCCGACGAGGATCGCATCGAATGGCGCGTACGCGCGCCAGCCAAGCGTCCCGTCGCCATGCATCAGCGAGATGTTCGGATAGGCGAGTGCCCCGAGAATCTGCCGTGCGTTGTCGAGCAACGGGGCGACGCGTTCGATGGAGAACACCTGACCGGCGAGCTGTGCGAGCAGCGCAGTCTGGAACCCCGAGCCCGTGCCGATCTCCAACACGCGCTCTGAGCCAGTGAGCGCCAAGAGTTCGAGGTACCGCGCATGCACCCAGGGCTGACTGATCGTTTGCCCGTTGCCGATCGGAAGCGCGGCATCATCGTAGGCGCGATGCTGTACCCCCGTCGGCACGAAACGATGACGCGGCACGACGTCGAACGCGTGCAACACGTTCAGATCACGGATGCCTTTCGCGCGCAGCGCCTCGATGAGTCGTCGGCGGGCGCCGCCGAACTGCTGCCCTACAGCGGACGCCACCACTTCGCCGCATCGTCGAGTCGATCGCGGTCCGTGAGGTCGAGGTGGAGAGGCGTGACCGAGACGTACCCGTCGTGCACCGCGCGGAAATCGGAGTCCTCGGAACCGCTCCACGCGACCGAGCCCCCACCGATCCAATAGATCTGCCGACCCCACGGGTCCTTCATCGGCGTCAACGAGTCGGAGAACACGCGCCGACCCAGGCGCGTCAGCTTCACGCCCTTGATGCGGTCCGCCGGGACGGCGGGGAGATTCACGTTGAGCAACGTCCCTTCGGGGAAATCCGGGAGCGCGAGGACATGCCGCAACAGATTTGAGAGATGCGGGATCTGATCATCGAGCAGCGCATCCGCGCGCAACACACTGCCCGCGAACGAGACCGCGATCGAGCGGATCCCGAGCGCGAGTCCTTCCATCGCCGCCGCGACTGTCCCCGAGTAGAGGACATCCTCCCCCATGTTCGGACCATGATTCACGCCGCTGATCACGACATCAGGCTTGTCGGCGAGGAGCGCCGAGACTGCCAGCAGCACACAATCCGTCGGCGTACCATCTACCTGCCACCGCCGCTCCCCCAGCCGGACGGGGCGCAGCGGGTGGTGCATCGTGAGCGAATGTGAGGTCGCACTCTGCTCCCGGTCGGGTGCGACGACCGAGACCTCACCGATACCGTCGCAGGCGCGTTCGAGCGCCTGCAGGCCGCGGGCGAGGACACCATCGTCGTTGCTCAGGAGGATGCGCATCAGGGGCGTGGCGGTGGGGTGAGGAGCGCGAGGAGCTGCTGCAACTCCTCCTCGAGGGAGCGGATGGTCTGGACATCGAGACCGTGGCGCGCAGCCGGGCGTACCCCGCCCGCGCGGCGATACTCATCGACCTTCTGCTTGGCGCCTTCGATCGTGTACTTCTCGGTGTACAGCAGGTGCTTCACGAGCTGCACGAGCTCGATCTCGCGTCGGGAATAGACGCGATTGCCGGAACGGTTCTTCGCCGGGCTTAGGATGCGGAACTGACTCTCCCAGTAGCGCAGCACATGCGGCTTCAGATCCGTGAGTTCGCACACATCCCCGATGGAGAAGAACTCCTGCACCGGTTCCGACGCCATCTCAGTCCTGCTCCCGGCGGAGCCCACGCCCCATCAGTTCGACGAGCGCCCACCGTGCGGGTTGCCGCTCGAAGAGGATCCGATGCACGGCATTCACGATCGGCATCTCCACCCCTTCGCGCGCAGCGAGCGCGAAGGTGCTCTCCGTGGTGACCACGCCCTCGGCGACCGTTTCGCGGCCAGCGAGGACTTCCGCGAGCGTCGCCCCGCGCCCGATCTCCAGTCCGACGGTGCGATTGCGGCTCAGCGATCCCGTGCACGTGAGCACGAGATCCCCGACGCCCGCGAGCCCCGCAAAGGTCAGGGGGTTCGCCCCGAGCTTCGCGCCGAGGCGCGCCATCTCCGCCAGCCCGCGCGTGATCAACGCGGCGCGAGCATTGAATCCCAACTGTAAGCCATCGCAGATCCCAGTCGCGATCGCCATCACGTTCTTGAGTGCCCCGCCGAGTTCGACGCCGACGACGTCATCCGTGGTGTAGACCCGGAAGTGCGGCGCGGAGAAGAGCTGCTGCGTGAGCTCGGCGGCGCTGGCATCTGTGCTCGCCGCGACCACCGCCGTGGGAAGGCGCTGCCCGACTTCCGCTGCGAAACTCGGCCCCGAGAGCGCAACGACGGGGCGACCGCCGAGTTCCTGATGAATCACGTCAGTCATGAGCGCGAACGACACGCGCTCGATCCCCTTCGTCGCGACGACGAGCGTGGCGGTGGGATCGATCCACGCGCGCGCATGCGACGCGACCTCGCGCAGCACATGCGACGGTGCCGCGAACACCACCACACTCGCGCCCGCGAGCGCAGCCGCTTTGTCGGTGGTCGCCCGCAGGCTCTCGTGCAGCACGACCCCGGGGAGGAAACGCGGATTCGTATGCGCGGCCATGATGCTCTCCGCCACGTCGGGCTCGAGCGCCCAGAGTGTCGTCGCATGACCATTCTCCGCGAGCAGATTGGCCAGCGCCGTGCCCCAGGCGCCCGCCCCGAGTACGGCGCAACGCATCACGCCGTCGCCCCCGGACGACCGATGCGCGGCTCCTCACCGCGCCGCAGCCGACCGATGTTCGCCCGGTGGGTCCAGCACACGAAGATGGCGATGAGCAACGCCACCTCGAACGTCACCACCCGCACGCCGTCGCGCCACGCGATGGCGAAGGGGAGCGCGATCGCGGCGAGCATGGAGCCGAGCGAGACGAAACGTGTGATCGCCACGACTGCCGCGAAGACGACCAGCACGATCGCCAACGGGATCGGTGCGATGGCGGCGAACACGCCAGCGGCCGTCGCGACCCCCTTCCCGCCCCCCTTCCCCCAGAGGAAGATCGGCTTCGCATGCCCGATGATCGCGAGAGTCCCGTACATCACGCCGAGCGCGAGGTATTGATCCGGGTACTCTGGCGTCGTGAGCACGAGCCGCGGAAGGAGCAACGCCGGGAGCGCCCCCTTCGTCGCATCAAGAAGGAGCACCGCCACCGCGGGCCAGGCGCCGAGCGTCCGATAGACGTTCGTGGCGCCCAAGTTCCCGGATCCAACCGTCCGCAGATCGATCCCCTTCAGCAGGCGCCCCGCGAGATACGCGAACGGGACGGAGCCCGCGAGGTACGAGAGTACCATCGCGATGACGGGACTCACGCGGACTTCCGCCGGAGGATGATGCGCAGCGGATTCCCGAGGAACGGCCAGCGCTCCCGGAACCCGTTGTGCAGATAGCGGATGTAGTGCTCCTGCACGAGCTCGGGGTGATTGCCGAACACCGCGATGGTCGGTGGGGCGGTCTCAACCTGGGTGGCGTACTTGAGTCGTACTTCACGCCCCGCCGCCTGCGGCGGCTGCCGCCGCGCGAGCAACTCTTCCAACGCCTGATTGACCTGCGACGTCGGGATGCGCAGCGCACGTTCGGCCTCGACCTGCAGGATCACGTCGAGCACCTTGGTCACCCGCTGCCCGGTGACGGCCGAGGTGAAGAGGAAGGGGACGAAGCCGAGGAACGGTGCCTTCTCCACACACTCCTTCTGGAAGTGCGCGGCCGTCTTGTCGCTCTTCTCCTTCAGGTCCCACTTGTTGACGATGATGATCAGGGCGCGCCCGGCCTCCCAGGCCATGTGCGCGATCTTGAGATCCTGATTGTGTAAGCCTTCGACCGCATCGATCATCAACAGGCAGATGTCGGCGCGATCGATCGCCCGTCGCGTCCGCAGCGACGAGTAGAACTCCACGCCATCGTCGATCTTCGACTGACGCCGCAGCCCAGCGGTATCGACGAAGATCAACTGCCGCTCGTGATAGGTGAACGGGGTATCGATCGAGTCGCGCGTCGTGCCCGCGACGGACGACACCACGAGCCGTTCCTCGCCGAGCAGTCGGTTCACGAAGGAGGACTTGCCAACGTTCGGGCGCCCGACGACCGCGACGCGCAGCACGTCCGGCGCTTCCGCGACCGGAGCGTCGGGAATCGCGGCCACGAGCGCGTCGAGAAGGTCGCCGGACCCTTTTCCGTTCGTCGCCGATACGGGAATCGGCTCACCGGCGCCGAGGCGGTAGAACTCGTAGTAGTTGGTGTCGCGCGGGTCATCGACCTTGTTGGCGAGCACGAGCCAAGGCTTCCGCGACTCGCGGAGGATCTCCATCACGCGCGCATCGCTGGGATGCAGGCCGATCTGCGCATCGACGACAAGGCAGAGCAGATCCGCCTCGGCGATCGCCTCGCGCACCTGACGCCGGATCGCGACATCCATCGGGAGGTTCGAGTCTTCAACGAGGCCGCCCGTATCGACGAGCCAGAATGCGCGCCCGTTCCACTCCGCCATCGCGAAGTGACGATCACGGGTCGTGCCCGCTTCCTCGGAGACGATCGCCTGATCGTCGCCGATGAGGCGGTTGAAGATGGAGGACTTCCCCACATTTGGGCGTCCGACGAGTGCGACCACCGGGATGTTCACGCGACCTCCACGGTAGCGCCTTCGAGTTCGAGTACGTCGATGAAATCGTACGAGGGATACACAGGCATCGGGAACGCTTCTCGGACATCGACGAACCGTTCATCGTCGAGGAAGAGCCCCTGATCGTTGATCGTCTCGGCGGGGATGAGGGCCAGGTCGAGATCGACCCGGCCTTGCAGCGCGGTGCGGATATCGGCCCCGACGAGCAGTCCCGCCGTCGTCGTGGTCGGGCCGAACAGTGAGTTCTCGACCGGGAGGAGCTCGAAGTGCGCGCCGGTCACGGCGGTGAGTTGCGAGAGCAGATCGGGCATCAGCGGCGCCATCGAGGTGCCCGTGACCACGCCGATCCGCTTGCCGTCGAGCCGCGGGAGACGCGAGAGCCCCTCGCCCACGCGTTGACGGAGCGAGGCCACGGCCCCGACCCCGTTCTCGATCTGCGGGAACTCGCCGTAGTAGTCCGCGGTGGGCAGAGTTCTCCCGGCGAGCAGCCAGAGCTCGTCGGAGCCGAACACCCACTTCTCGCTACGCTCTGCCACTGCACGCGCCTGCCAGCGATCGACCACCTGCAAGAGCCCTTCGGCCGACACGGCGTCCATCGACTTGCCGGTGTAGAGATGCGAGAACTGCGTCAGCCCGACCGGGATGATCGCGACGGAGAGACAGTTCGCACCGAACGAGTACAGATCGGTCAGTGACTGCTCGAGGACGTCGCCGTCGTTGAGTCCCGGGACGATGACCATCTGCCCGTGGAAGTCGATCCCACCTTCCGTCAACCGCGTCAGCTGCTCGACGATGTTCGGCACGCGTGGGTTGTTGAGCAACACCTTGCGTGCCTCCCACGGCGTCGCGTGCACGGAGACGTAGAGCGGCGACAAGCGATACTCGAGGATGCGCGCGATATCGCGCTCCTTCACGTTCGAGAGCGTCGCGAAGTTCCCGTAGGCGAACGACAAACGATAGTCGTCGTCACGGATGTAGAGCGGCTTCCGCAGCCCCTTCGGCAGTCCTTCGATGAAGCAGAACTCGCATCGGTTCGCGCAGCGACGCACCGTCGGCGGTTCGAGCTCGACGCCGAGCGGCTCACCGTCCTCGCGTTCGATGTCATACACGACGCGCTCACCGCCGGGGAGTTCCGCTTCGACTTCGAAGGCATCACTCGCGGTGAGGAACTCCCAGTCGAGAAAGTCGGCGAGCTCGCGCCCGTCCACGGTCAACAACGCCGTGCCGGGGATGATCCCCAGCTGGTCGGCGATGCTGCCGGGAGCGATGCGGAGGGCGCGGACCATGGTGCCTACTTGAGGGTGTAGCGCCAGCCGATGATACCGGCGCCGGTGCCGACCAGGGCGACCGGCTTCGCGCCCTTCGCGGCGAGCGCGTCGACTTTGTCGGTGGCGGTGGCCACGACCTTCCCATCCTTCGCGAGGAACTCGACGGTGAGCGTCCACGACGCCGGCGCGGCCCCGAGGTTTGTGACAGTCCCGTTCCACGACCATGCTTCGGTGCGGCCGCGACGTTGGAAGTCCTGCACCTCGACGCGCACGGGCGCCTTCTGCTCCAACCCGACCATCGCAATGATCGAATCAGTAAGCGCCGCCGCCTTCTTGGCATCCTTCTCGAACTTCTTGCGCTCCTGCACGACCATGCGGCGCAGCTTCCAGGAATCCGCGGAGAGTGGATCGATCGCGGCGAGCCGCTCCACGATCGGGGCCATCTTGTCAGGCTGGTCCGACGCGAAGTACACGTTGCTCAGGTTGTAGAGCGCGTCGCGGTTGTACGGGCTCTGCACCAGCCCGGCCTCGAAAAGCGTCGCGGCATCTTTCCACTGCTTGCTGGCGGCACTCGCGCCGCCCGCCTCGAAGAGCTGACCCGCAGGGTATTTCGCGGGATTCTCCAGCATCTCCTTGAAGAGGCTCGCCACCGCGCCGGTCTCGCCCGCATCCTGCAGCGCCCGCGCGTACGCGGCGCGCGCATTCACGATATCGGCGCCCTCGGGGAAGTCGCGGATATACTTCTCGAAGATCGTCGACGCGGCTTTCACGGCCGCCTTCTTCTCGTCACCCGCGAGCGCATTCGCGCGCTGCATCGAGAGCACCCCGAGGTTGAACGTCAGCTGGGCCCGGACCTTCGGATCGATCCGCGGGTTCGCCAAGGTGCGCTCGTACGTGCTGATCGCGGCGGGCAGATCGTTCTTCGCTTGGTAGGACTGCGCGAGCACCTGCAACGCGGAGGACGACCGCGGATCCGACCCCATGATCCGCAGCGAGCGCTGTGCATCCGCGATCGCCGCGTCATACTGTTGCTTCCCGAAGGCGGTGATCGCCGCGTTCATCGCCGGCAATCCGACCTGCCCCCGATACAGGTTTGTCGAGTCCGAACACATCGGCATCTTCTGCTCGACGACGCTGAAGACCGAATCGATCATGTGCAACAGGTCGACCTTCTCCTCCGTTCGGTCCTCGAATCCGAGGCGGCCGCGCGTGGTCAGGTCGGTCATGCCGATGATGCGCGCGCGGAAGAAGATCAAAGTCTTGCCGAGCAGATAGGCGCGCCCGACCGGGTTCGACGCATCGATGCGCTCGGCGCTCTTGGTGAGCACGCCGACGGAGGAGCGAAGGTGCTTCTCTTTCTCGTCATCCCTCGAGGACTTGAGGAACTGGTCGATGTAGATCCATGACCCGTTCACTTGGAACGGCTTCCGTTGTTCGATCGCGCACGCCGCACCCGAGGGCTGCTGCGCTTCGAGCAGCCCCGCGCCGACCAACATCGCCACGACGATTCTCCGTCCCTGCATCGTTCCCATCCTCTCCGAGTTGAACGCGCCTCCCGCTGACCGAGGCGCACGGTGAATCCGACCCAACATCCTACCCCGCGCTGGGGACGCCCGGTCCGCCAGCGACCGCTGCGGCATGCCGAACCGCCGCCACACTCTCGCCGAGCCGGGTTGCCGCCTCACGCACGCTGTCATCCTCCGGCTTGGCGCGACGCGCCCCGTCCGGCAGCGTGACGACCTTGCGCTGCACCGACTCCCCGTGCACCGAGACGGCATCCATCGCTCGTGCGAGTGCCCGGCGCGTCACCGGATAGCGTCGAACGCCGATCGTGGTCGTCTCCCGGAAGAGCGCTTCCTCGCATGCGTCCGCTTCCGTGGGACGGGCCAACACCTCGACCCGAAATCCCGGGCGTCCTTTCTTCATGAGCGACGCGAGCACGGTCACGTCGAGTGCGCCCGCGCCGCGGACCGTTTCCACCGCGCTCGCCAACTGTTCGCCGGTGATGTCGTCGAGATCACACGCGAGCACGATCAGCGACTCCCGCGTACCCTGCTCGAGGCTCGCATCGACCTCCGCGATCGTGATGCGCAGCGCGTTCGCTCGCCCGACGGGATCTTTCGTCCCCGCACCATACCCGCTCTGTAGCGGACGGAACTCTGCCGGTGGCGCACCACGCGACAGCACGCGGAGCAGGACCGCGCCGGTCGGTGTCGTCAGCTCGCCGCTCTCCGGCGGCCCCGAGCGAACGGCGATCCCCTCGAGCAGCCGCAACGTCGCGGGCGTCGGCACTGCCATGCGACCATGCGCCGCGTCGACGAAGCCATCGCCGAGCGCGACGGTCGTGTTGTAGACCGCATCGATCCCGAGGCGCTCAAGCCCCCAGATCGTACCGACCACGTCGAGAATCGCATCGACCGCGCCCACCTCGTGCAGGTGCACCCGTTCGAGCGTGGTCCCGTGGATATTCGCCTCCACCTGCGTGAGCTGGGTGAACGCATCCATCGCCCGCGCCTGAACCTGCGCCGGCGCGCTCGACGCCTCGACGATCGCCTTGATGTGCTTCAGGTGCCGGCCGTGCGGTTGCGGTGGGATCGTGAAGTCCACCTTCCAGCTCGCAATCTCGCCGCGCTTCACGCGCGTGCACTGCACCCCGACGCCCTCCAGCCCAAGCGCCGCCGGCAACGCCTCAAGCCACGCCGGCTCCAAACCGAGGTCGAGAAGGGCGCCGAGGAACATATCTCCGGAGATCCCGGAGAACGGTTCGAGGATGGCGATACGCATACCGGAAAGCTAATCAATCCGGGGTCAGCTAACACCTTGTCCTGACGGGATTTCCCTCCCCTTCCCTCACCCCGGTTGTCACCAGCGATAGCTGGCGCCGCTCCCCGTGTTGAACACCACGACTTCGGCATCCGCCGGGATCAGGCCGGCCGCGCGCTGCTGCCGGAGCGCCGCGAGCGCTGCGCCCCCCTCTGGGGCGGCGTCGATCCCCGTGCGCGAGGCGAGGTGGAAGGTGTCCCCTCGGATCCCCTCCTCGGAGATCGCGACGGCGTCGCCGCCGCTCTCACGGATCGTCCGGAGTACCCACCGGTCTCCGAGCGGGCCCGGAACGCGGAGACCGCTCGCATGCGTCGTCGGGTCGGGCCAAGGGGTGGCGCGATCCGCACCGGACTGCAGCGCCTGCACGAGTGGGGCGCATCCCGCTGCTTGGGCGATCACCATGCGGGGACGTGCCGTTCCCGCCGGGAGCCAGCCCCACTGGAGCATCTCGTCGATCGCCTTCCAGATCCCGATCGTCCCCTCACCCCCGCCGGTGGGGTAGATGATCGTGTGCGGAAGCCGCCAGTCGAGCTGCTCCGCGACCTCATACCCCATCGTCTTCATCCCCTCCACGCGGTACGGTTCGCGTACGGTGGCGACGTTGAAATATCGAGACGCGGTGGCGAAGGCGAGCGTCGCCTTCCCGGCGTCACCGATGTGTCCCTCGACGAGTTCGAGCTCGGCACCGAAGGCACGGATGGTGTTCAGGATCGGTGGCGGCGTGGTGACCGGTGCGTAGATGCGACAACGCATCCCGGCCGCGGCGGCATACGCCGCGAGCGCCGCGCCGGCGTTCCCCGCCGTCGGCACACATACTCCGGGCAACCCGAGCGCCTTGGCGCGAGTGACGGCCATCATCAGCCCACGCGCTTTGAAGCTCGCGGTCGGATTGATCCCTTCGTCCTTGATCCAGAGACGCCGCACGCCGATCTCGGCCGCGAGCGCCGGTGCTTCGAGCAAGGGCGTCATCCCCTCGCCGAGGGAGACCCGCGCCTCACCCGCGGCGAGCGGGAGTGCCGCCTCGTAGCGCCAGAGCGACCGCTCGGCGGTGATCGCGCTGCGAGGCACCGCGGTGCGGTACTCCACGCGCAGCGGCTGCGCGCAATCAGGGCAGAGCGAGGCCAGCCGGTCGCCCGGCGCGCCATACGCACACGAGGTGCAATGGAGGGTCCACATCATGCGGTTGATTCGGGTGAGAGGGTGCTCAACAATCGCTTCGCGCTCGCCTCAGAGAAGCCGTCGAGCGCGGCGATCTGTTCCACAGTGGCCTCGCGGATCCCCTGCAAGGAACCGAAGGTGCGAAGCAGTACCGTCCGCTTCTTCGGACCCACGCCGGGGATCTGCAGGAGTTCACTGGTGATCGTTCGCATCGTGCGCCGTTTGCGATTGTACCCGACGGCGGTGCGATGCGCTTCGTCGCGGGACTGTTGCAGGAGTCGAAGCGCGGACGAACGCCGCGACAGGCGCAGACTCTCGCTCCGGCCTCGGACGAAGACCTCCTCCTCACGCTTCGCGAGCGAGACCAGCGGGAGTTGCGTGAGTCCGAGCGCCGCGAGCGCCTCGTCCGCCGAGCTCAACTGTCCCTTGCCACCGTCGACGACGACGAGGTCGGGGAGCGGCTTCGCCTCATCGACGCGCCGACGGAAATAGCGCGTCACGACCTCGCGCATCGACGCGAAGTCATCCGGTCCATGTTCGGGATCGACGCTCTTCACGCGCATCGTGCGATACTCGGCGCGTCGCGGACGACCGTTCTCGAACCAGACGATCGAGCCGACGCTGTCGCGCCCCTGCGCGGTGGACATGTCGAAGCAGACAAGCGATCGCGGCAACTTCTCCAACCCGAGCACACGCCCGAGCTCGTATACAGGATCGGCCGCGCGCTCGTCGGTCTCCTCCTCAGCGAGCAGGAACTCCTCGAGGAGATGCCGTGCATTCTGCTCCGCGAGATCGAGCAACTCCCGGCGTGGCCCACGTTGCGGCAGCCGGAGTTGACTGTCATCGAGCACCGTCGGGAGCATCGCGAAGTCCTCCGGTTCGAACGGGAGGAGCACCTCGCGGACGCGCTCCTCCGCCGGGCGATAGACGCCCACCAGCCAGGCGCGCAGCACCGCCGCATCCTCTTCACCGTCGACGTGCTCGAGCAATCGATGCTCGCGCGCGAGGAGCTTGCCGCCGCGGATGCGCAGCCAGGCCACGCACGCATCGTCGCCATCGCGGGCATAGCCGATCACGTCGCGATCGCCTCCCTCGACCGAGAGGACCACGCTCGGTTCCTCCATCCGTTGCAGATGGACGAACGCATCGCGGAGCTCGGCGGCTCGCTCGAAGTCGAGCGCGTCGCTCGCCGCCGCCATCCGCGCGCGGACGCGGCGCAGCACCTCGTCCACGCGTCCATCGAGGAAGGCGAGCACCTCTTCGATCATCGCGCCATAGTCGCTCTCGCTCTGGTAACCCACGCAGGGCGCCTTGCAGCGATGGATGTAGTAGTCGAGACACGGGCGTTCGGGCTGCTCCTTGGGCAGCGCCCATCGACACGACCGCACGGTGAAGATGCGCTTCACCACGTCCAGGGAGCGGCGCATGGTACCGACGTCGGTGTACGGCCCGAAATAGCGTCCGCCATCCTCCAGCACCCGGCGCGTGACGAACACGCGCGGGAACGGCTCCTGCACCGTGACCTTGATGTAGGGATACGACTTGTCATCGCGGAGCATGATGTTGAAGCGCGGGCGATGCTCCTTGATGAGGTTCGACTCCAGGATCAGCGCCTGCTCTTCCGTCGGCACCACGATCGTCTCGAAGTCCGCGACCCGCTGCATGAGGATGCGCGTCTTGGGGTCCGGATGGTCAGTCGCGATGTAGTTGCGGACGCGCGAGCGCAGCCGTTTCGCCTTGCCGACGTACAACACTTCCCCGGCGCTCCCTTTCCAGAGATACACGCCAGGCGTTTCGGGGAGATGGGCGAGGCGAGCGCTGAGCGCCACGCGGTCGAGCATCACCGTACTCCGGGGCGCCGCCGCAGCCGGTGCGTCAGCTCGGTGGCCGCCGGCACCCCCGCGCGCCACGCCCCTGCGACGTACGTCACCGCGAAGACCGGGAGCACCACCGCCGCGAGCACCCACGCCGGCATCGCACCGAGCATCACCTTCGCCCCGAATGCGAGTCCGGCGGCGCCGAGCGCCAGCGCCCAGAGCAATGCCACCTCCCCTCGCACGCGCGCGACCGCGCCGATGCGGGCCGCGAGGGCGCGCCGCAGGAGCGCGAACTCCACCCATGCCGCGAGACCGGCGCTCGCGGTGAGCCCGGCAACGCCCCATTTCGCATCGATCCCGAGCCACCGGGGGAGCACGATCGCCCCCAGCCAGCCGAGGATCAACGTCAGCGTGACGCGGATGAGCGCGAATCGCAGCGGCGTCCGGGTGTCGCGCAGTGCATAACAGGTCGAGGCGTAGAGCCGCCCCAGCGTACCGGCGACGAGACCGACCGCTGAACCCGCGAGCACAGTCCAGAGCCAGAGCACCTGCTCACTCCCGAAGCGCCCGGTGCGGTAGAGCGCCCCACCGACGACGTCGCCGAGCACGAGGAACGCCACCGCACTCGGGATCACGTAGAACGAGATCCGTCGCAACCCTGCCGCCAGTCGCTCACGGAGCACCACCGCACCTTCCGCGTCGGCCGACACCGACGCCATCGCCGGGAGCTCCGCTGCGGAAACCGCCATCCCGAAGAGCGAGACGGGAAGCATCGTGATGGGCTGGGCATAGTTGAGCATCGCCACGGCACCCGTCCCCATCAGCGACGCGAGCGCGTTGTCGATATAACCACTCAACTGGACCACGCCGCGGCCGACGAGGACCGGCGTGAAGCTCCGCAGCACGTCGCGCACCGGTGCCAGCGAGAGTCCGAGTTCGAACCGCAGCGCTCGATCGAGACGCAGCACTGCCGGCAATTGGACGGCGAACTGCAGGAACGCACCCGCCACGGACGCGAGGGCGAAGGTCACCGCGAGCGGGGCCTCCTCCTGCCGCGGGCCCGCCACCACCAACGCGCCGATCAGCACGAGATTCCACGCGATCGGCGCCGCGTACGCGAGGAAGAAGCGTCGGTGGCTGTTGAGCACGCCGAGGCACCACGCGCTCCACACCAGCAGCCCGACCCCCGGGAACATCACGCGCACGAGCAACACCGTGAGGTCCCGTTTCTCACCGGTGAACCCCGGGGCGATGAACGCGATCAACCATGGCGCGACGGCGATCCCCGCGAGCACCATCACCGCCGTCGCGAGGGCGAGCAGCGCACCGATCGCCCCCGCGACGCGTCCCGCTTCCTCCTTCCGCCCCTCCGCCAACAAACGCGCGTACACGGGGATGAACGACGCGGAGAGTACCCCTTCCCCGAATAGGTTCTGGAGGAAGTTCGGGATCCGCATCGCGGCGTTCACCGCGTCAGCCGCCTCGCCGTCGCCGAACCAGTGCCCGAAGAGGCGCTGGCGCAACAGGCCGAGGATCCGGCTGAGGAGGATCCCGCTGAACACCCGCGAGGCCCCGCCGGAGCGCGGCGTGCTCGCGGGGGCGGTCACTTCGGGCCGACCAACTGCCCCGCGTGCAACGCGGCCCCCGCGCGCATCGGCGCGAGCAACGCGTCGCCGTGTCGCGCGAGCATCGGCAGGAAGTTGAGTCGACGCTCCTGCCGCTCGCCCTCCGGGACGAGCGCGGCCCGCACCTCGGCGAGGTCGTGCATCGCGTCGGCCTCTCGTTGCGCCGCCGCGCGACGGAGGCGGCGCTCCAGCCGCTCCATCCGATGGAGCAGCTGATGGCGCGCGCCTTCGAGGACCGGGGCCGGCACGAGGGCGCGATCCGCATGCACGGCATCGCGCAGGCCGTCCATCTTCCCATGCACCTCGGCACGCAGCGCCGCGAGCGCGTCGCGCACCGCATTCGCGATCCCACGGTCCCCGATGCGCTTCTCCGCGAGATGGGGTACGCGCACATCCTCGACGACCATGCCGAGCCGACCGAGCATACGGTCGATGTTCGGCTCGATCACGGTGGCGGACCACCGGGGGACGATCAGCGGCACCGGGACGCCGAGCGTGTCCGCCACGGCGCTCACCTGCGCGAAGTACGCGATCTCCCCCGGTCCACCCACGTAGGCCACCGTCGGAAGGATCGCACGCTCCACCACGGGGCGGAGGAGCACGTTCGCCGAGAGCACCGCGTCACTCTGCGCCGCCACCTCGGCCGCTTGCAGAAGGGGGACGCGCTCCTTCACGCCGCCCTGACTCCGGAACACGAGCGAGAGCCGGGGCACGCGCTGCACCTGCGCCCGGAACCCCGTGCGTTCGATCGCGACGGTGCGGAGCGAGACCGCTTCGTCCACGGCGCTCGCGCGCCGAAGCGCATCGAGGAGTGTCGGGCGCGCTTGCTCGCGCACCGCGGGATGCCACGCGTCGAGCACGGGAATGCCCAGCGGTTCGAGCAAGGAGCGAAGGAGGCGCACATAGGCGCCCCCGATCGTCGCGCCACGCGCACCGTACGCGTCGCGTGCGGCGTCGAGCACATGCGGCGCCGACACGGAGCCCGCCGCAGTCGCGAGCGCTTCGAGGACGGCGCGGGTCTCCCCCAGCGGATACTCGGCCATGACCATACCATCCGCCCCGCGACGATCCAACGCGAGGTGACGCGCGGTGCCGTCGATGGCGACCGTGGTCCAGCGTGCTTCCTCGAAATCGGCATCGTCGGTCGCCGCCCAGAACACCGGCGCGGCGGGGATCCCGGTGTCGGCCTCGATCCGGTCCGCGAGTGCGAGCGCGGAGAGCGCCTTGAGGATGGTATACCCCGGTCCGCCGAAGAGCCCCGGTTGCTGACCCGTGGTGACCACGACGCCGCCCGCGATCGCGACCCGTTCGAGGCGCTCCTTTGCCGCGCCCTTCGCGTCGAACGCGGGCCGCAGTGACTCCAACCACGCGCGCGCGCCGGAACGCGTCGCTTCGGCGCGCGTGCGCCACTGCTCGACGTTGAGCGGTCGCGGCGGGTACCACCCCTCGGGCGCGCGTTGGTCGAGCGCGGTCCGGGTGAGCGCACCCCCTTCGAGCGCCTCGGTGAGGAGTCGCGGACCGGTCACGAACAACGCTCGCGGAGGATTGGGCGTCGCACACGATCTCCGAAAAAGACGAGGGGGCCGACTCCCTCGAAGATAGCGCTCCGCGCGGGGACAATCACCCACCACGTCACTTGTGGTACGGCTCCCCGCGGACGAGCGTGCCGGCGCGATAGAGCTGTTCAAGGAGCACGAGTCGCGCGAGTTCGTGGGGCACGGTCCAGGGCGCGAGCGCCAGCCGCTGATGCGGGCGGTTCCGCAGCGGCGCGCCGATCCCGAAGGCGCCGCCGATCACGAACGTCACGTCGCGCGCCGCCTCACGCTCCCGCTGCATCCAGGCGGCGAACGCCTCACTCGTGTGTGCCACGCCGCCCGGGTCACAGAGCACCAGCGTGCCGCGCACCTTCTCGAGTAGCCGTTCCCCCTCCCGCTCGCGAACGAGGTCCGGGGACGCCCCACGTGCGGGCTCCTCCCGGACCTCGACCACCTCGAGCGGCCAGTACCGCGCCGCCCGCTTCGCAAACTCCTCGACGGCGTCGCCGATGCCGGGGCCGCGACAGCGGCCCACGGCCGCGAGCGTCACCCGCACCGCTGCCTCGCCAGTCGTTTACGCGTAAATGCCGCGCAGCTTGTGCACCGTGGCCACGCGGTTGATCGACACCATGTAGGCCGCCGTGCGCATGTTCACCTTGTGCTGCAGGCTCAGATGCAACACCTCCTGGAAGGAGCGCACCATGATCTCCTCGAGCCGCTCGTTGACCGTCTTCTCCGACCAGTAGTAGCCACCGCGGTTCTGCACCCACTCGAAGTACGAGACCGTCACGCCACCCGCGTTCGCGAGGATGTCCGGGATCACGAAGATCCCCTTCTCGTCGAGGATCGTGTCCGCGCCGGCGGTCGTCGGTCCGTTGGCACCTTCGCAGATGATCTTCGCCTTGATGCTCGCAGCGTTCTTCGTCGTGATGACGTTCTCGAGCGCGGCCGGGAGGAGGACATCGACTCCCTGCGTGAGCAACTCCTCGTTGCTGATCACGTCGCCCTTGGTGTACCCCTCGAGCGTCTTGTGCTTGCGGATATGCTCGATCGCGTCGTCGACGTCGATCCCCTTCGTATTGACGAGCCCGCCGGTGCGATCGCTGATCGCGGTGATCTTGCACCCTTGCTGCCGGAGCAGCTGCGCCGCGATCGAGCCGACGTTACCGAAGCCCTGCACCGCGACGGTCGCACCCTTGATGTTCATGCCAAGGTGCGCGAGCGCTTCGCGCGCCACGAGCATGCACCCGCGCCCCGTCGCCTCACGACGCCCGAGCGAGCCGCCCATCTCCACCGGCTTGCCGGTGGTGATCGCATTGACCGTGTGCCCGACGTGCATGGAGTAGGTGTCCATGAGCCACGCCATCACGCGCTCGTTCGTGTTGACGTCCGGCGCGGGGACGTCGCTGTCCGGGCCGAGGACCTTGATGATCCCCGCCGTGTAGCGCCGCGTCACGCGCTCGAGCTCACCCGCCGACATCTTGAGCGGATCGCAGATCACGCCGCCCTTCGCACCGCCGAACGGGATGTTCACCACGGCGCACTTCCAGGTCATCCACGCCGCGAGCGCCTTCACCTCGTCGAGGTTGACGGCCATGTCGAAGCGGATACCGCCCTTCGCCGGACCGCGCGCGGTGTTGTAGAGCACGCGGATGCCCGTGAAGACCTCGACCTCACCGCTGTCGAGCAACACCGGGATCGAGACGATGATCTGCTTCTCGGGGCTGCGCAGCACCTTGTAGATGCCGGGCTCAAGGTCGATCAACTCGGCGGCGCGGTCGAACCGCGACATCATCGCTTCGAAGGGGTTCTCCTCGGCGAGGAAGCGGTCCTTGTCGGGGCGGACGATCGGGGTGGTCGGGAGTCGCAGATCAGCCATCGGAGTCGGTCGTGAGCCGGATGCCGGCGGTCAGGGTCGAGTTGGACGTCCGAGGCGATGCAGCAGGAGGTCGAGCGCGTCGGCCCCCTCGGTCACCTCGAGAGACTGGGAAAGATACCACGCCTGCGGGGCGGAGGCAGGCCACCGGTGGACGAGCTTGACGGCGTCCTTCTCGGTGCATACCACCCGACGCCCCGCGGCCTCCTGCAGGATCGACGCGACGTCGGCATCGGTGTATTCGTGGTGATCGCGGAAGGCGCGTGCCGAGACCACCGCTCCCGCGGCCCGCAGTTGCGCCGCGAACGCGTTGGGATCGCCGATCGCGCTCACCGCGTACAGTGTCTCCCCCTGGATCGTCGACAGCGGGAGCGTCTCACTCCCGCCGACCGCGACCAACGCGCGCGGCGAGAGCATCGCCACGACGATGGGGAGGGTCGGGGCCACCCGTTGCACGGCGACGCGCACCTCGCGGAGTTGCCCGAAGGTCGCGGCTTTCCGGGTGATGACCACGAGGTGTGCTCGGCGCAGCGCACCGAGTCCCTCGCGCCAGGGGCCGACCGGGAGTGGCCAGCGCACTCGCTGCCACGCGTCGGCGCTGATGAGCACGATGTCTGCCTCGCGGTCGGCACGCCGATGCTGGAAACCATCATCGAGGATCGCGATCGTCGCCCCGGACGCTGCCGCGCGCTCAGCCGAAGCCACCCGGTCCGCTCCCGGCACCACGAGGATCCCCGCCCGCTGATAGAGCGCGACTTCATCCGTGCCGTAGCCGCGCAAGAGCACCGCCGGCGTCGCTCCCTGCGCACGCAGTCGCTCGGAGATCCAACGCGAGACGGGTGTCTTGCCTGTTCCACCCACCGAGAGATTCCCAACGCTCACGGAGGGGATCGCCAGCCGCAGCGAGCGCCGCCACTCGAGATCGTAGAGCGCGTTCCGTAGACCGCGCGCGGCGATGAAGAGCAGCGCGAAGGGGGAGAGCAGGATCCGCGCGAGCTGCGGCGCGGCACCCTTGCCGTACCAGAGCCACGCGATCACGCGAGCGCCGCCTCGGCCGTGCGCGTCGCGTCGTCGATCAGTGCGGCGAAGCGCTGTTGATCCGCCTCAGCGACGCGATCACCCGGGGACATTGCGGTGAGGGGGCCGTACGCGATGACGACGCGCGCGAACGGCTTTGGGAGTGTGAAGCGATCCCAGCTTCTGAAGATCCACGCGCGGTCGACCGCCACACCCACGGGGAGCACCGGGCGCCCGGTGCGTTGCGACGCGATGAGCGCACCGGGCTGAAAGGCGCGCGCGGGCCCGCGCGGGCCATCGGGGGTGAATCCCAGGACGCGATCCTGCTCGAGCGCTTCGATCATCGCGCGGAGCGCCGCCCCGCCGCCCCGCGACGATGACCCGCGCGCCCCATCGATCCCGAGCCGTTTCGCGATCCGCGCGATGATCTCGCCGTCGCCGTGCTGGCTGATCATCCCCAGCATCCCGACGTCGCCGTGCGTGTAGACCACGGGGAGGAGGACGCCGTGCCAGGTGGCCAGCACGCAGCCGTGCCCGGGGACGAAGCTTCGCGCACGCGCGCCATCCGGTACGAACCGCACGCGCCAGCTGCTGCCGAGCGCGCGGATCAGGAGGTACCCGAGCGCTGACGCGATCACGATCTTCAAGCGTTGGCGCCAACCACCACGTGGGGCACTCATCCGCGCCGCATCTCCATCGCCATCTGCGCGACGCGTCCTGACGCGCCCGGTGTCCCGAGCCGCGCCCGAACTTCGCCGAGGCCGAGGCGCAGCGCGTCTCGCGCCGGTCCCGCGTCGAACAGCGACGTCAGGTGAGCGGCGACGGTCTCCGGAACGAACGCGTCCTGCACGAACTCACGAGCGACCTCCCGCCCCGCGACGATGTTGAGCAAGCCGATGTACGGGAGCGTGACTAGCCGCTTCGCGATCGCGAAGCTGATCGCGGAGGTGCGATATACGATCGCGCACGGACAGTCGGCCACGGCGGCTTCGAGTGTGGTGGTGCCACTCTTGCACAGCGCGACGTCGGCGGCGCGGAGGACGTCGAACGATGCGCCTCGTACGAGCGGATACGGCACGCGCGTCGCATCGAGCGCGATCGTCGGGGCGACCGCGATCACCGGACGCACGCCGGGTCGGCGCCGTTCGATCTCCCGGGCGACGGCGACGAAGTCTTCGAGGTGTCGCGTGATCTCCACCGCCCGGCTCCCAGGGAAGAGCGCCAGGATCTCCCCCTCCGTCGGCAGCCCCAAGCGCGCGCGCGCGGTCGCGCGATCGGGGAGATCCTGCGCGCGGTCGAGTAGCGGATGCCCAACGAAGGTCGCGTCGATCCCCGCCTCGCGGAGCATCGCCTCCTCGAAGGGGAGGATCACCGCGGCGCGCGTGATCACCCGCGCCATCTCCCGCAGACGACCGCGCTTCCACGCCCACACCTGTGGCGTGATGTAGTACAGCACCGGGACGCCCGCCGCCTGCGCCACCGCGGCGAGGCGCAGATTGAAGCCCGGATAATCAATGAGCACGATCGCGCCGACGGTGCCCGCCTGCAGCCTTCGTCTGAGCGCGCGCAGCAATCGCCAATGCTCCGGAATGTGGCGGATGACCTCGACGAATCCGACCACACCATCGAGCTCATGGACCAGTTTCACGCCGACGGCACGCATCCGCCCCCCGCCAACCCCCACGATCGGCAGATCCGGCGCGAGCGCGCGGACCGCCTCGGCGAGCTTCGCCCCGTGCAGGTCGCCGGACGCCTCGCCGGCGACGATCAGGAGCTCACGCACCGCGAGCGGCGCCTTGGGCCGTCAGCGCCGGAAGCGCCCTCTCGATGTCCCCCACGATCCGAAGCGCCACTGCCAACGCGTCACGGCCCGCTTCGCCCGACACCGCCACCGGTGCGTCACCGCGGAGCGCGGCCACGAACGACTCCAACTCCAGTCGGAGCGGCTCACCCTCTGGCGCTTCGAGCGGGATCCGCTCGACGAACGCCTCGAGCGGTTGCGCCGAGCGCGCGAGAGCGGCGAGGTCCACGTCACCGCGCAGCCGGAACATCTCCCCCGTACCCGCACCGAGATCGAGTGAAAGATACCCGTTCTTCTGGAAGAGCCGGAGTTTGCGCGTGCGGTCGCGCGACACGCGACTCGCCGTGATCGTCGCGATCGCGCCGTTGTCGAACGTGATGCGCGCATTGGCGATGTCGATGCTCGGCGTGAGCACCGGGACGCCTGCGGCGGACACGTTCGTCACCTTCGCGCGCGTGAGCGTGAGGAGGAGATCGATGTCGTGGATCATGAGGTCGAGCACCACCGCCACATCGGAGCCCCGCGGATTGAACGGCGCGAGTCGATCAGAGTCGAGGAAGAGCGGCGTCTCCACGTACGAGAGGGCGGCGCGGATCGCGCGGTTGAAGCGCTCGATGTGGCCGATCTGCACGAGCACTCCCTTCGCCTTCGCGATCGCGAGGAGTTCGTCGGCTTGCTCGATCGTCGAGGTGATGGGCTTCTCGATGAGCACGTGCTTGCCGGCCTCGAGTGCCGCCTTCGCGACCGCGTAGTGCGCTGGCGTCGGCACCACGATCGAGACCGCATCCACCTCGGCGAGCATCGCGTCGAGCGTGGGAAAAGCCCGGATGCCGAGCTCGCGGCTCACCTGCCCCGCGCGCTCCGTGTTCGCTTCGAAGAACCCGCGGAAGACCACGCCCGGCACATCCCGCAGGATGCGCGCGTGATGGTAGCCCAGACTCCCGGTGCCAGCGACGCCGACCCGCAACGTGGCGCTCATACCACGACCCCCCGGCCACTCGCTTCGACGAAGGCGACGAAGGCGTCGACTTCCGGGAGCGGTTGCAGCTCACTCTTCGCCATCTCCATCGCTTGCGAGATGTTGACCTCGGAGCGGAAGAAGAGGCGATACGCCTTCTTCAATTCCGCGAGCAACTCGGGACTGAAGCCCGCGCGTTGCAGGCCGACACTGTTCAGGCCGTAGAGCTTGATCGGGTTGCCGACCGCCTTCACGAACGGCGGGACATCCTTCGCCACGCGCGAGCACCCGCCGATGAACGCATGCCGGCCGATGCGGGCGAACTGGTGCACTGCACAGAGCCCGGAGATGATCGCGCGGTCCTCGACCTTCACGTGTCCCGCGAGCTGCGTGCCGTTGGAGATGATCACACCGTTCCCGATGTGGCAGTCATGCGCGAGGTGCACATAGGACATCAGGAAGCAGTTCGCGCCGACCGTCGTCTTGAACGACTCCGACGTACCGCGGTTGATCGTCGCGTACTCGCGGATCGTCGTCCCCTCGCCGATCTCGACCCAGGTCTCCTCGCCCTTGAACTTGAGGTCCTGCGGCGCGCCGCCGAGCACCGAGCCGATCCCGACCTTCACCCGCGCGCCGAGCCGCACGTTCTCCTCGAGGGTGGCGCGCGCCGCGATCACGCTGCCGTCGCCGACCACGCAGCGCGGCCCGACGATCGCCCACGGCCCGACCTCGACGTCGGCGCCGATCGTGGCGCTCGCATCGATCAGCGCACTCGGATGGATGCGCGTCGTCATCGGTCGCGCACCATCGCGGCCATCTCGGCCTCGCAGACCACCGCGCCGTCGACCTTCGCGACGCCGGCGATCCGGCAGACCTTCCCGCGCAACTGGAGGATCTCCACCTCGAACCGCAACTGATCGCCGGGCTTGACCGGTTTGCGGAACTTGATGTTGTCGATCGACATGAAGTACACAACCTTGCTCTCGGGATCTTCGACCGCCCCCATGAGGAGCATCCCGCCGACCTGCGCCATCGCTTCGACGATGAGCACGCCGGGCATGATCGGATGCCCCGGGAAGTGTCCCGCGAAGAACGGTTCGTTGATCGTGACGTTCTTGATCCCGACGATCCGCTTCCCCGCCTCGAGGTCGATGATCCGATCGACGAGGAGGAACGGGTAGCGGTGCGGCAACACCTTCATGATCTCTTCGATACCGAGCACGTAGTCCTCCGAGAGAGCGTGCGCGAGCAGCGCACGCACGAGCGTCACCGTTCCCCGGTGACTCGGTTTGATGGCCGTGATCTTCGCCTGCACGCGACGCCCGGCCAAGGCGAGGTCGCCGACGCAGTCCATCGCTTTATGCCGAACGCACTCATCGGGCCAGCGGAGCGGCCCACTGCGGGAGCCAGCGGCGTCGAAGACCACCGCGTTCTCCACCGACGCCCCCTGGATGAGCCCCTTCGCCCGCAACGCGTCCACTTCATGCACGAACCCGAAGGTTCGCGCGGCCGCCAGTTCGGCAGCGAACGTCGGCTCGGTCACGTGATACACGCCGCGCTGGGCGCCGATCATCGGGTGCGGGAACTCGATCGCGACGTCGAGTACCAGCCGGTCACTGGGCTCCGCGACGTAGACGGACTCGCCGTCCTCCACGCGGAGCGGCACACCGATCCGCAGCACGGCGGCGTTCCCACCATGAGCGCGCGGCGTCGCCGCCAGCAGCGCGTCGAGGAACGGCTTCGCACTCCCATCCGCGATCGGGGGCTCCGGGCCATCCATCTCGATCCGCACATCGTCGATCCCGGCACCGGCCACCGCAGCGAGCACATGCTCCACCGTGTGCAACGCGGCATCGCCCGCACCGAGTTGTGTCCGTCGCTCGGTCAGCACCGCGCGGTCCGCACGCGCGGGGATCATCGGCGCACACGCGATATCCGTGCGCTGGAAGACGATGCCTTGGCCCACCGTTCCCGGATGGAACGACAAGCGGCAGGGTTGGCCGAGATGCAGCCCCACGCCCTCGACGGAGGTCGTCGTGGTGATCGTCCGTCGCGCCGTCACTCGCCCTGCTGTGCGAGGAAGCGTTCGACGCGCTTCATGAACTCGGCGAGCTTCGCGGTCGCGGCTTGCCCGCGGAGCATCTCCCGGTGCGGACGCGCTGGCATCCCCGACACCGTCTCTTTCGGCGCCACATCACTGATCACGCCCGCCTGCGCGGCGACGCGCGCTTGGGCGCCGATCGTGAGGTGACCCGCCACCCCGGACTGTCCTGCGAGGATCACGCCGTCCTCGATGCGCGCACTTCCGGCCACACCCACCTGCGCCATCAGCAGACAGAGTCGTCCGATGCGCACGTTGTGTCCCACGTGCACGAGATTGTCGAGCTTCGTACCGGCGCCGATCACGGTGTCATCAATCGAACCGCGATCGATGGTGCAGTTCGCGCCGATCTCCACGTCGGACTCGATGATCGCCCGGCCGACATGGGGGATCTTCTGATGCGCACCACCGCCGAACACATACCCGAAGCCGTCCGATCCCACGCGCACGCCGCTGTGCAACCGGACCCGATCACCAACGCGGGCACCGCCGTACAGCGTCACGTGCGGATACAGGTGGCAGCCCTCGCCGACCACGGCCCCGCTCGCGATCACGCAATGCGCATCGAGGCGCGTCCGCGCCCCGACCCTCGCACCGGATTCGATGACGACGTAGGGACCGATCGCGACATCGGCTCCGATCACGGCATCCGGCGCGATGCGCGCCGTCGGATCGGTCCCAGGGGTCGCGACCGGCTCGGGGTAGAGCTGCGGGAGGAGCGCGAGCATCGCCTCCTGCGGTTTCGCGACGATCACACGCGCCGCGACCGTCCCCACTGATTCGGCCAACTCCGGCGAGAGCAACACCACACCCGCACACGTCGTCGCGAACGCGTCCGCGTACTTCGCCGCACCGAGGAACGAGACGTCGGCGCTCGTCGCGCGATCGAGGGGAGCGACGCCGCTCACCTCGACCGCGCCATCACCGCGCAACTCACCGCCGACCGCCGCTGCGAGCGCAGCGGCAGTCAGACGCGGGGCACTCGGCGTCGACATCCGGTCGGGGGAAACCGGTGCGACGCGCGTCTTAGCGTTGCGGCGGCTTCGCCGCTGGCTTCACGCCAGCGGGCGTCGCCGCCGGCCCGGCCGCCGGCTTGGCCGGCGCCGCCGCCCCTGCACCCGCCACCACCGGCTTCGGCGCCGGCATCGTGCGCAGCCGCGCCACCACGCGATCGGTGATGTTCAGGTTCTTGTCCGCGGCCACGAGCCCGCTCCCCTGCGCCGCCACGTCGAACAGGAAGGTGTAGCCCTCCGCCGTGCGCACGTCCTCCAGGGCGATCTTGATCTGATCGTAGATCGGCTGCATGAGCTCACCCTGCCGCTGGTTCGCGGCCTGCTCGAGCTCGGTCGTGCGCTGCTGATACTCGTTCTGCTTGTCCTGGATCCGCTTCTGACGCGTCTCCTTCGCGGCCGGGCTCAGTGTCGCCTCGTCCTTCTGGTACGCGGCGATCATCGCGCTGAGCGAATCGCTCATCCGCTTGATCTGCTCCTGGTACGCGTTGAGCTCCTTCTGCCACTGCGCTTCGGCTTCGGTGCGGCCCGGGGCCTGGCCGAAGATGTCGCGCGTGTCGACGAAGGCGATGCGCTGCGCGGGCGGCGTCGCTTGGGCCTGCGCGGCCACGGGGGCGGCGACGGCGAAGAGCACGAGGGCGGCCACGGCCGCGCGGGTCACGAGGGGCATCGCTTCTCCTAGAAGAGCTGTCCGAGACGGAAATGGAGCTGCCACTTCGGTGCCGGCCGCCCGAACGCGTCGGTGCGGTCGAAACCATAGGCCCAGTCGAGTCCGAGCGGGCCCAGTGGCGTGACGGTGGAGACGCCGAACCCCGACCCGCGGAAGAGCCGCGTCGGGTTGAAGTCGCGCGCACGCGACCAGAGGTTCCCGGCATCATAGAACGCACTGAGGTAGAACGACTGCGTGAACCGCAACCCGAGCTCCGCGGTCGACGCGAAGAACGCACTCCCGAAACTCTGCCGCTGCGCGTTGAATGTCCCGGTGCCGCCGTTGAATCCGGTCGGCGTGATCGAGAACTCCGGGTAGCCGCGCAGCATCTCGCCGAACTGCACGCCGCCCAACGCGAACTGCTGGCTGAAGAAGAACGGCCCCGGATCACCGAACACGAATCCCGACCGCCCGGTGAGCCCGAAGGTGAGCTTGATCGGCTGCGACCCGGGCTTCTTCCCGCCGATGCGCCCGATCACGTTGTACGACCTGAGCTCGCTCGTATAGCGCTGGAAGGTCGCGGTCCCGCCGAGAGGCCCACCATTGAACTGCGCCGAGATGGTCTGCAGCCCGCCGTCCGTCGCGAACGGCATGTCGATCCGGGTGTCATGGGTCAGATCGACGCCCATATTGGAGCGGAAGCAGCGGTCGCACTGCCTCTGCACCGTGCCGAGGAGTCCACCATTACCGAAGCGCACGCGTTCACCGGTGTAGCTCACGAACACGCGCGTGAAGCGCGAGTTCGGCAGCGGAAGCCCCACGCGCAGCGCGCCACCGATGCGGATGTTCTGCCCGAGGTCCGCGATCGTGAACCGCGCCTGTGAGCGATACACGTTCACCGTGCCGGACACCCGCGACCGCTTGATGTTCGGATCGGTGAAGCTGAGGTTGAAATCGTTGATGAAGCGCCCGAACTGCCATTGCAGTTGCGCGCGCTTGCACTGTCCGAAGAGGTTCGGTTGGTCGAGCCCGATGAAGCCACCGAGCCCCGTCCCCTGCCCCACGGACGCACCGAAATTGACGTTCCCCGTCCGCTTCTCCTTCACGCGGAAGATCACGTCGACGTCCCCGTTGTCGTTGGCGGGCCGCGTATCGGGCGGCGGGATCGGCGTCTCGAAGAATCCGAGGTTGCCGAGACTCTGGTAGGAGCGGATCAACCGCTCTTGGTTGAACACATCGCCCGGGATGATGAGGAGCTGCTCCCGGATGCAGTTCTCGACGGTGTAGTCGTTGCCGAGGATCTCGATCCGGTTCACGATCGCCGGATTCCCTTCCTGGATGTCCCACCGGAGGTTCACGCGAGGCGGCGCGGTCGAATCGACCACCACGCGGTCCACCACCGGGCGGATACTCGCGTAGATGTACCCCTCGTTGCTGTACGCCGTCCGCACCGCCTGCGTCGCATCGTCCCACTTCTTGCGGTCGAACACATCGCTCGCCGGCGCCTTGCGGCGCAGCACGCTGCTCACGCGCTGCGTGACCGTCGGCGCGTCCTTCGTGAAGGGGTAGTAGCGCGCCAGCTCTTCCGCCGAGAAGCGTCGGTTCCCCCCCATCTCGAAGGCCCCGACCTTGTACTGCGGTCCTTCATCGACGGTGATCTCGAGCAGCCCTTTCCCGCGCGCGCGGTCCACGCGCATGGTGTCGCGCGCCACCTGAAAATCGACGAACCCCTGCTGTTGGAACAGGTCGGGGATGCGTTCGCCCAGGTCGGCAGCGTACTTCTCCTCGTCGAACTCCCCCTTCCGGAAGAACCAGAAGCCCTCCGGACGGGTCTTCATCGTGGCGACCACGTCCTTGGTCGGCACATGCCCGTTCCCGTTCAGACGGACACCCGAGATCGCGAGGCGACGCCCTTCCTCCACCCGGAACACGACCTTCACACGCCCCGGCGACACCACGGTGGTCTCCGGGCGAACCCGCGCGAGGTAGTACCCGTTCGCCTGATAGACCGAGTCCATCCGCGTCACGGCCGTCGCGACGAGGTCAGGATCCACCGGGCGGTTGATCAACAGGTCGACCTTATCGCGCAGCGTCGACCGAGAGATGCGCTGCGAGCCCTCGACGTCCACGTCCTCGAGCACGGGACGTTCCTTCACCTGGATCGAGAGCAGCACCTTGCCGCCCGGATCGTTTGGGCGGCAGGTGATCTCGACATCGTCGAACTGACCGAGCGCGAAGATCCCACGGATGGCGCGCTGGATCACCGGGAAGCTCAGCGCCTGCCCCTTCCCCAACTGCGACTCGGTGATGATCTGGGCATACGGGACGCGCACACTCCCCTCGACCACGATGGAATCGGGGGCGAGGCAGGCGCGGCCAGCGGCTTCCTGACCTTGGACACGAGCAGCTCCCCCCGCCCCAAGAAGGGCGAGGAGAACGGGTGCAAGTCGCTTCATAGAAGGAATATACACGCACGCGGGGGTTCAGGTCCGGAACTCGGACCGGAACCCCCGCGGCACCCTCAGACTTTAGGGGCGGCCGCCAGGGTCTTGAACTCGAGCTTCGTCCCGTCCGCCGCCACATCCACCTCGATCTCGTCGCCGCGGCTGAACTCGGCCATGAGAATCTTCTCCGAGAGCGAGTCCTCGATGTAGCGCTGGATTGCGCGCTTCAGCGGACGTGCACCATACGCTTGGTCGTACCCGTGCTTCACCAGGAAGTCGAGCGCAGCATCCGAGAGCTTCAGCGTCAACTCCTCTTCGGCCAGACGCTTCTCGACGTCCTTCAGCAGGATCGAGACGATCTGCGCGATGTGCTCCTTCTCCAGCGGATGGAACACGATCGTGTCGTCGAGGCGGTTCAGGAACTCGGGGTTGAACGCGTGCTGCAGCTCCTCACGCACCTTCTCCGCCAGCCGCTCGAAGTTGGTCCGCCCCTCCCCCGCCGAGAACCCAAGCGTGCGGTTCTTGGTGATGTCCTTGGCACCGACGTTCGAGGTCATGATGACGACGGTGTTCTTGAAGTCGATCACGCGACCGTAGTTGTCGGTCAGATGTCCCTCATCGAGCACCTGAAGTAGGATGTTGAACACATCCGGGTGCGCCTTCTCGATCTCGTCGAGGAGGATCACGCTGTACGGCTTGCGTCGGACGGCCTTGGTGAGCGCCCCGGAGTCCTCGTAGCCGACGTAGCCCGGTGGCGCACCGATCAAGCGACTCACGGAGAACTTCTCCATGTACTCGCTCATATCGACGCGGATCAGCGCCGAGGTGTCGGCGAAGAGGAACTTCGCGAGCGCGCGCGCCAACTCCGTCTTCCCGACCCCGGTGGGGCCGCAGAAGATGAAGCTGCCGATCGGCCGGCGTGGATCCTTCAAACCGGCACGGCTGCGCCGGATCGACCGTGCGATCGCGCGGATCGCCTCTTCCTGCGCGACCACCGACTGATGCAGTTCCTCTTCCATGCGCAGCAGGCGGGCCGTCTCGGCCTCCTGAAGGCGCGTCACGGGGATCCCGGTCCATCGGCTCACGATGAAGGCGATCTCCTCCTCGCCGAGGACGGGGCGATGCGACTGCCGCCGCTGCTCCCACTCCTCCTGTCGGTTCCGGATCGCGCCCTGCAACTCGCGCTCGGTGTCACGCAGCGCCGCGGCGCGCTCGAAGTTCTGGTCGCGCACCGCCGCGTCCTTCTCGGCATTGACGCTCTCGAGTCGCACCTTCAACTCGGCGACTTCCGACGGAGGCACCTGCGCCGCCAGCCGCGCGCGCGCGCCCGCTTCGTCGATCACGTCGATCGCCTTGTCGGGGAGGAACCGGTCGGTGATGTAGCGCTCCGAGAGCTTCGCGGCGATCGCGAGCGTCTCGTCGGGGATGGTCACATGGTGATGGTCCTCATAGCGCTTGCGTAGCCCCTTGAGGATCTCCACGGTCTCATCGATGGAAGGCGGCTCGACCACCACGGTCTGGAAACGCCGCTCAAGGGCGCCGTCCTTCTCGATGTACTTGCGATACTCGTTGAGCGTCGACGCGCCGACGCATTGCAGCTCCCCGCGCGCGAGCGCAGGCTTCAGCATGTTCGAGGCATCGATCGCGCCTTCGGCCGCGCCGGCACCGACGAGCGTATGCAGTTCGTCGATGAAGAGGATCACGAGTTTGTTCTGCGCGATCTCGTTCATCACCGCCTTCAGCCGCTCTTCGAACTGGCCGCGGTACTTCGTCCCCGCGATGACGGCGGCCATATCGAGCGAGAGCACCCGATGGTCGCGCAGCGAGTCGGGGCACTCGTTGGTCGCGATCATCTGCGCCAAGCCTTCGACGATCGCCGTCTTGCCGACCCCAGGCTCACCGATGAGCACCGGGTTGTTCTTCTTCCGACGCGACAGGACCTCCATCACGCGCTCGATCTCTTTGAAGCGGCCGATCGTCGGATCGAGCTGTCCTTCGAGGGCAAGCGCAGTGAGATCGCGGCAGAAATGATCGAGCGCGGGGGTCTTCGACTTCTTCTCCCCCTTGGTCCCGGTCTGTCCCGTCGGCGGCGCGTTCGGGGATCCGGTCGCGCTCGCGCTCCCACCCTGCGGCATCTCGGTGCCGAGCAAGCGGAGCGTCTCGGCGCGCGCGGCCTCCAGGTTCACGCCAGCGTCCGCGAGCACCTGCGCGGCGATCCCCTTCTCCTCGCGCAACAGACCGAGCAGGAGATGCTCGGTGCCGACGTAGGAGTGGTTCAGCTCACGCGCCTCCCCCATCGCGAGTTCGAGCACCTTCTTGGCGCGGCTCGTGTATGGGAGATCGGGGCCCGTGGACTGCGCGGCTTTCCCCTTCTTGACCGTCTCCTCGATCTTCTGCTGCACTTCCTCGAGGTCCACGCCGAGGTTCGCGAGCACCGCCGCCGCGACGCCCTCCCCCTCGCGGATCAGGCCGAGCAGGATATGCTCGGTCCCGACGTACTCGTGGTGCAGCCGCGCGGCTTCTTCACGCGCCATCTGCAGGACTTTCCGCACCCGTTCGGTGAAGTTGTACCCGTTCATCCGTTCCCCGTGTCCGTGGGCCCCGCCGGAGTGGCAGGCCCGGCCTCGTTCGCAAGGGTATTTCGCACGAACCGTGCCCGCGCGACGTTCGCCTCGCTCTCGGTCAATGTGCGTCCTGCAGCGTACGCCACGTGTGCCGCCTGACTGAACACCAGCAACTTGTTCAACGTGTACACACTCAATCCGGCCACCAGCTTCAACCCGACCGCGAGCCGGACCCCACTCAAGAGACTCATCGCTTCGTCCACCGCAAGGCTCCGCGCGTAGCGGAGCGTGCCGTAGGCGCGCCAGAGCTTGTCCTCGATAATATACCCCGCGTCACGCACCAAGACCCGCCGCGCTTCCTGCTCGCGTTCGACCACGTGCGCCACCACGCGGGCGAGGTGTTCGAGGAGTTCCGCCTCACTCCGTCCCAGCGTGGTCTGGTTCGACACCTGAAAGAAGTTGCCGACGACCTCGCTCCCTTCCCCATACAGGCCGCGATAGGTCAACCCCATCTGCTGCAGTCCCTGCAGCACCTTCCCGATCTCCTGCGTGAGCACGAGTCCGGGAAGATGGACGAGCACGGAGGCGCGCATCCCCGTCCCGGTGTTCGTCGGGCACGCCGTGAGGTACCCGAACTCGTCGTGCGTCGCATACGCGATGCGCTGGCCGATCCCATCGTCGAGGGCGAGCACGGCCTCGAACGCCCCGGCGAGATCGAGACCACTCCGAAACGCCTGCAGCCGGAGGTGGTCCTCTTCGTTCACCATCGCCCCGACACCGTCGCCGACAAACACCGCTGCGCCCGCCCGCACCGTGTGCGGCGCTTCGAGCGCCGCGAGCTCACGACTCACGAGATGCCGCTCGTGCAGCAGTTGCCGGTCCTCGAGCCCGAGCTCCTCCAATCGCAGGAAGGACGCTCCTCGCAACGCGCTCGTCTGGCTCGCCACCTCACGCACCGCCGTGAGCACGCGCAGCCGCTCGCCATCGCGCGCCCGCGGGCCGAAGGCGTACCCCGCGAGATTCCGCGCGAGCCGCACGCGTGCCGACAGCACGATCTCCGCGCTCGGCCCGCTCGCGGCGAGCCACGGAACCCCGCCGTCGGGGAGCAGCGAAAGGTCGAGCGTCATCCCTCCATCCCGCGGATCTTGTCCCGCAGCGTGGCCGCGACCTCGAACTCCTCGTGCGCCACGGCGGCGCGGAGCTCCGCCTTCAGCCCTTCCAGCGTCGCGTCCCGCGTCCGGTCGAGTAGCACGGGCGCGGTGTAGCTCCGCCCGACATGCGTCGCACTCCCGTGCACGCGGCGCAGCAGTTCGCGCAGACTCTTGTCGAACGCCTGATAGCAGTGCGCACATCCTAAGCGGCCGCTCGCGCGAAAGTCCTTGATCGTCGTGCCGCAGAACTCGCAGCGGGCCAGATCGCCCGCGGGCTCCGGGGCCTGGGACTGTACCGCCTGGAGGAACTCACCGAGTGGCGACGCGGGCATGGTGATCGTGGTCTCGATCCCCTTCTCCGCCGCGCACTTCTCGCAGAGATGGAGCTGCGTGACCGCGTTCTCCACGATCTGCGTGAGATGCACCATCGCGTCGCGTTCACCGCATTGGCCGCAGAGCATCTAGACGACTCCTCCGAGCGCGCTGGAGGCGCGCAGCTGCCCGTCCTCCAAGAGTAATACCCGCTGTGCGCGCGCTGCCAAGCTCCGATTGTGCGTCACCACCACCGCCGCGAGGCCGAACTCCGCAGTCAGCTCCGTGAGGAGGTCGTGCAGCCGCTCCGCATTGTTGTGGTCAAGGTTCCCCGAGGGCTCATCGGCGAGCAGCAGTGGCGGCGCGATCGCGAGGGCGCGCGCCACGGCCGCGCGCTGTTGCTCCCCACCGGAGAGTTCCGTCGGTCGATGGGCGCGCCGCGCCGCGAGACCGACGCGCTCGAGCAGCGCTTCCGCGCGCTCCCGCGCACGCGGCACCGACCACCCCGCGATGCGGAGTGGCATCATGACGTTTTCGAGCGCGGAGAACTCACGCAGCAGATGGTGGAACTGGAACACGAACCCGACGGTGCGGTTCCGGTGCGCGGCCAGCGCATCATCGTCGAGCGTCCGCACATCGACGCCCTGCAAGGTGATGCTCCCCGCATCCGGCCGCTCGAGTGCGCCGAGCAGATGCAGGAGCGTGCTCTTCCCGGCGCCGCTCGCGCCGACGATGGCGACCATCTCGCCGCGCGTGACCTCGAGCGCGACGCCGTCGAGCACGGAGACCACGCCCCCGTCGCCCCCGACGAAGCGTTTCACCACATCGCGACCGGCGAGGACGGTGCTCATTCGCTGCGGATCGCCTCGATCGGGTAGAGCCGCGCGGCCTGCCGCGCGGGATAGAGCGTCGCGAGCACCGCGATCCCAATCGCGAGCACCACGATCACGACCGTGTCGACGACCTCGAGCTGCACCGGGAGATGGTCGATGAAGTACACCGAGGGATCAAGCGCGATCAACTTCCCACGCTCGATGGCCAGGCCCGCGCCGACGCCCAGCACGAGACCGACGCCCGTGCCCACGGCACCGATCACGGCCCCCTGCACAAGAAAGATCCGTCGGATCGCGGGCGCGGTCATCCCCATCGCCTTGAGGATCCCGATCTCGCGCGTCTTGTCGCGCACCACCATGGTGAGCGTACTCACGATGTTGAATGCGGCGACCAGCACGATCAGCAGGAGGATCACCGTCATCCCGAGCTTCTCGAGCTTCAGCGCCCGGAAGAGCGACGCATTCTGCTCCTGCCAGTCCACGGTGTGATAGGGGAAGCCGAGCGAGTCGCTCAGCGTCGCCGCGACCGTCGGCGCGCTCCAGCGATCGCGAGTCGCGACCTCGAGCCCGGTCACGGCACTGTCGAGCCCCGCCACGCGCTGCGCCTCGGGGAGGTCGAGGTACACGTACGCGTTGTCGTACTCGTACATCCCCGTCTCGAACACGCCGGTCACTTCGTACTCGAAGAAGCGCGGGACGATCGTGCCGAGCACCGGATTCGGTGCCCCGCCGCCCGCGGCGACGATCTGGAGCTTCGTCCCCGGATAGGCATTCAGCCGCTCCGCGAGGAGCTTGCCGAGCACCGCGCCGGTGCGCGCACCGGTCGGCGTGCGGAAGGTGAAATCGCCGACCACCGCGTGTGTGCGGATCGTCGTGACCGCCGGTCCATCTGCGGGGATCCCCGCGACGCTCACGCCTTCGTGATAGTCGTGCCCCGCGCTCGCGAGTCCCTGGGTGAGCACGAAGGGCGCCGCTTCCACCACGCCGGGAGCGGCGCGCACGCGGGTGAGCAACGCGGGCCACCCGTTGATGCGGAGATCATCCCCATAGGTGAGGATCCGGATGTCCGGGCTCCCGACGAGGATCTTCTCACGCAGATCGGTCTGCAGGCCGTTCATCACGCCGATGATGACGATCAGTGCGCTGACACCGACCACGACGCCTGCCACCGCGATCAGACTGATGAACGAGAGCAGCCGCGACCCTCGCCGGCTGCGGAGATAGCGCCACGCAATCGCCAGTTCGAGCCTGGTCACCGGGAACGGCGCAAGGGTCACTCGGGGCGCATCAACGGGAAGAGGATCGCGTCGCGGATGTGGGCGGTGCCGGTGAGATACATGAAGAGGCGATCGAGACCGATCCCCACGCCACCCATCGGCGGCATCCCGTACTCCATCGCCCGCAGGTAGTCTTCATCGACACCCGCGGCCTCCTCATCCCCCGCGGCCTTGAGCCGTCCCTGCGCCTCGAAGCGAGCGCGCTGATCGATGGGGTCGTTGAGTTCGCTGAAAGCATTGGCGAGCTCCGTGCCGCGCGCGAAGAGCTCGAAGCGCTCGGTGAGTCCCGGCTTGGTGCGGTGGGGCTTCGCCAACGGCGAGAGTTCGACCGGGTAGTCGATCACGAACGTCGGGACCTCGATCCGCGACTCGACGTGGTGCTGGAAGAGCTCGTCCATCAACTTCGGACGCGAGAGCGCGGCGATGTTGTGCACGTTCGCCTTTGCCGCCGCCGCGCGAAGTGCCTCGTCCGAGAGCGCCGTCACGTCCGCAACGCCGAGTGCCTGCGAGAGCGCCGGCATCCACTCGATCGTCGGGAACGGGCCCTGCAACACGCGCGGATCGAACGCCGGCGCCTCGCGGGTGATCCCGGCCGCCTCGAGCGTGCTCCGCACCGCCGCGGCCGCCGCGACGATCAGCGCCTCCACGCGGCGCATCATCACGCGGTAATCCGCGAGCGCCTCGTAGAACTCGAGCATGGTGAACTCGGGATTGTGCGTGCGGTCGATCCCTTCGTTCCGGAAGTCGTGCCCGATCTCATACACGCGCTCCATCCCGCCAACGATCAGTCGCTTCAGGTAAAGCTCGTCGGCAATCCGCAGGAAGAGCGGCATGTCGAGCGCGTTGTGATGCGTCGAGAACGGCTTGGCCGCCGCGCCGCCATACAACGGCTGCAGCACCGGCGTCTCCACTTCGAGGTAGCCGAGTCCGTCGAGGTAGCCGCGGATCGCCGACGTCATCCGAGAGCGCGCGCGAAAGTGCGCCCGCACTTCGGGGTGCACCGCGAGGTCGGCGTAGCGCTGGCGCGAGCGCTGCTCGCCATCCGCGAAGCCGGAGTGACGCACGACGACACCATCGACCGTCTCTTCCTTTCCGAACGGGAGCGGCCGGAGCGCCTTCGCGAGCAACTCCACCCCCTCGACCTTCACCGTCGTCTCCCCGGTGCGCGTACGGAAGAGCGGCCCCGTCACACCGATGATGTCGCTAAGGTCGAAGTGCGCGAGTTGCGCGAACGCCTCGCCGAGGTGATCGGCCTTGAAGTAGAGCTGGATCCGTCCATCGGCATCCGCGAGGTGCGCGAAGATCGTCTTGCCATGCCCGCGCCAGGCGACGATGCGGCCCGCGAGCCGCACCACGGGACCCTCCTCGACTCCCGGCGCGAGCGCCGAGAGCGCGTCTGGCGTGGTGTGCGTGCGGTCGAACCCGTACGCGAACGGCGCGATCCCCGCAGCCTCAAGCGCTACGAGCTTCTCTCGGCGCGCCTGCATCACGGGGTGAAGTTCCTCGCTCATCGCGCCTCCGTCGGCGCGGCGGCGCCGAACTGCTTCAGGTACGCCTCGATGAACGGATCGATCGCGCCGTCCATCACCTTCTGTACATCACTGAGCTTCGTCTCGGTCCGGTGGTCGTTGACCATCGTGTACGGCTGGAACACGTAGCTGCGGATCTGGCTCCCGAAGGTCACGTCCGCCTTGTTCGCATCGAGCTTCGCCTTCACGGCGGCCTGCTTCTCAAGTTCGAGCTGATAGAGCTTGTTCTTGAGCTGCTTCATCGCCTGCGCCTTGTTCTTCCCTTGGCTCCGCTCCTGCTGGCAGGAAACGACGATCCCGCTCGGGATGTGTGTCAGGCGCACTGCGGACGACGTCTTGTTCACGTGCTGCCCGCCGGCCCCCGAGGCACGGAACACATCCATCTTGATGTCCTCGTCTCGGATCTCGATGTTGATCTCGTTGTCGACGACCGGATACACGAAGATCGACGCGAAGCTCGTGTGTCGGCGCGCCTGCGAGTCGAAGGGCGAGATGCGCACCAGGCGATGCACCCCCGCTTCGGGGCGGAGGAAGCCGTAGGAGTACGCGCCCTTGATCTCGAGCACAGCGCCCTTGATCCCCGCCTCTTCGCCTTCGCTCATGTCGATGATATCGACCTGATACCCGCGCCGTTCCGCCCACCGCGTGTACATGCGCATGAGCATCTGCGCCCAGTCCTGCGCCTCGGTACCACCGGCGCCCGCGGAGATCTCGACTTGCGCGTCCCGATAGTCGTCGGATCCCTGCAGCAGTGAACGCAACTCGAACGCATCCACCTCCTCTCGGAGCGCCGCCGTCTCGCGCGTCACCTCCGCGTCCATGTCCGCGTCAGGATCGGTCGCGAGGAGCGACTCCATCTCCTGCGCGCCGACGACGCGATTCCAGAGCTTGTCGAAGGGTTCGACCCAATTCTTGAGCGACTTCACCTCTTGGACGACACCTCGCGCGCGCTCCTGATCGTTCCAGAACACGCCGTCGGTCATCTCCGCTTCGAGCGCCGTCAGGCGCGAGCGCTTGCCATCGAGGTCAAAGGTACCTCCGCAGCTCGACGAGTCGCTTCTCGTCGCGCGCAAGGGAGGTCGTGCGTTCGGATTCAGCCATGGGAGAAACTTACTCCCCCACACCCCCTCCCCTGTAGTTCCTGTCTTTCCTGTCTTTCCTGTCCTTCCTGTCCCTCCTCAAAACATCTTCTTCCCACCCGCCAGCACATCGTTCAGCGCATCCTGGAAGTGCGCCGTGGACTCGGCGAACTCCTTCCCGACCTGATCGACGTACTCCTCGTAGCTCTTCTTGATCTCCTCACGGAAGAGCTGCTTGAGCGTCCCGTCGCGGAGTCCTTCTTCGCGCTTTTGTGGCAGGTAGGCGACCATGTCAGACACGAGCGCGCGCGCGAGCCGCTTGGCCTTTTGGTTGGGGTCGTTCGCGAGGAAAGGATTGATGGGGCGCTTGGCGGGAGCCTCGCCGCCGACCGCCGGCGTCGGGATGACCGGCGTAGGCGCAGAGGGCGACACGATTGGCGCAGACGCCCGAGGCATCGGTGGTGCCATCGGAGGCACGGCCGGGCTGCTCGCGCGCGGCATCGCGGGCATCGTCGGGCGCGGCGGCGGAGCCGCAGGCGCACCTCCCACGGGTGGCGTCGCCACGCTTGGCCTCGGCGTCGCCGGAGCCGATGGGGAGAGGAACGACGGACGCGGCGGCGTGGGCGCTGCGGTCGGGCGAGCCGGTGGTCCCGCAGGCATCGGAGGCGGGAGCGGCGGTACCGACGGCCGCGCCGTCGGCGTCACCACCGGCACGACCGGCGCCGTGAAGACCGGTGTCGACGGACGAGCGGGCGCTACGGGTGCCGCAGGGGCGGCGGCGGGCGGCGTCACCGACTCAACCGCCGCGCTCGGCGTATACGCCCGTTCCAGCGGCGTCGGCTCGTCGTAGGTCGGCTCGGGCGCCGCCTCAGCGTCCGACTCGAGGAAGGCACGCGCTGGCGTGGAGACCCGCGGTGCGGCCGGAGCCGCCGCAGGGGCACTCACGGGCGCCGGGGCGACCGCAGGGATCGGATCGATCGTCGCGGCCAGCGCCGCGATCGTGATCACCCCACCACACACCGAGCAGCGCGCACGGATCCCCGTCGTCGGCACCTTCGACGGGTCCACACGGAAGATCGATCGACACTCCGGACAGGTGACGTTCACGGACCATCCTCCACGGGCGGCTCGGCCGCCGGTTCACCCTCAGGCGCATCCTGCCGCCGATCGATCGTCCAGACCGATCCCGGCAGGGTCTTCGCATAACTCTTCATCTCGGTCGCCAACTCACTGATCTGCGCGGCGTGCGTGAGCACCCGTCGTTCGTTCGTGACCACCCCGATCGAGACCGTCATCAACGGCACCTTGTGCAACTGCCCGCGGCGGTCCTTCCCGAAATAGTAGCCCGCGCGCCGATCCTGCTCTGAGTACTGGTACGGGATCAGCATGTCGAAACAGCCGACGATCTCCTCGCAGATGACCGCGATGTGCTCCACTGGGATCACGAAGAGGAAGTCGTCGCCCCCGATGTGCCCGACAAACCCCTCCTCCCCGCAGCTCCCTTTCACCACGTCGTGGAGGATCTTCGAGAGGATCCGGATGACCCGGTCGCCGTCGTAGTAGCTGTAGCGATCGTTGTATTCCTTGAAGTGGTCGAGGTCCGCGTAGCAGACCGCGAACAGCTCGTTCGCCGTGAGGCGCCGCGTGATCTCGAGCTCGATCTCCATCCCACCCGGCAAGCGCGTCGACGGGTGCACGAAGGTGTCGCGATCGCTCCGACGCAGCAGCGCGTCGAGCCGCAGCGTGACCTCCGACGGCGGTACCCCCTCTCGGAGCACCTCGTCGGCACCGGCGTCGAACGCGGCGCCAAGACTCTTGTCGTCGCCCCGCGCGCACACGACCGCCGGCACGATCCCCGTGTAGGAGTCGGCCTTCAGTCGTTGACACGCCTTCAGCGCCGTGACCGGATTGGTCCGCGCATCGATGATCACGAGGCGCGGACGGGTCCGCATCGACACCGCCATCAACTCGTCGGCCGTGGCAATGGTCATCACCGGGAAGCGGTGCGCGTCGACCCACCGACGCACCGACTCCGGGATAGCCTGCCCATCCGGCAACAAGAGGAGAGCGGTCGTCTGCGGCACGGTCAACGGAAAGAGGGAGAGAGCGAAGATACCGGAACGGCGCCGCTACTGTAAAGAATGGCGCCCCGGCGCGCGGGCGTCACGGGACGCGGACCGGGAGCTGGACCGTCGCCCGATAGTCCCGCGCCCCCGCGCGCCCCGAGAGGCGGAGCGTGACGAAGGCATCGACAGCGGAGAGGAGGTGGTTCGCGATCAGGACGCCGAGATAGTCGCGGGCACCGCGATAGCTCGCGTTCGACGCCACGATACTCCGACGGAAGAGATCCTGTTCGAGCTGCGCGTTCCGCCAACTCCAGCGATACTCGGGCCGCACGGCACGCGCGACATACAGGTTCATCGCGCGACGGTACTCGGCCGAGTTCTCGGCTGGCGCCACGGATGGGTCGCGCCAGTAGGTCTCGCGGGCGAGCCGCCAGATCCCGCCATTGAAGGTCTGCACGTCCTCTTCGGGATCGACGTTCCCGCCCGGGAACCGATCGAACACGCCGCTCTCGGCGAAGTGTTCCATCGCCTCGTAATACGCCCACTCACCCACCGGGCGGAATCCGGCCGTGAAAGGCGACCGGGCCACATCACTCGCGATCTGTTGGTAGCGCCGCTGCTCGCGGCGCGCCTCACCGCGCTGCGTGGTGAAGGCGATCGCGGCGATCGCTTCGACGGCGACATAGCCCAAGAACCGATCCTGCCGGAGGATCGCCTGCCCCGACCCGGGGAGGGCGATCGACGCGATCGGGAGCCACCAGCTGGTATCGCGGGCACTCGCGAGGGCACGGAGACGCCCCCCCTGGGCCAAGAGCGCTGCCGGAAGGGCGAGCAGGAGCAGGATCCGCGGCACGCGCATCAGAACTGCAGACGGAGCGAGAGGTACGTCGGGGGTTGCCCCGCATCAGCGGAGAACCCGCCGAGGACGCGCGCGAACTCGATCGCGAGCCCACCGCGTCGAAAGCCCATGCCGAAGGATGCCCCGGTGGCGTCACCGGTCCCGGTGGCGTAGCCGGCGCGGAGGAAGTAGTCGTGCTGATACGAGAGCTCCGTCCCAACCCGCAGTTGCGGCGCGGCGAATGGCACCGCGGCGACCAGCTCGGCCGCGACGATCGCCGCGACGCTGGTATCGCGGGCGCTCACGGCGCGGATCGGGAGCTGCGCGCCGAGATGGAGGCGCGTGGGGAGCGGATCGGCCTGCGAGTTGTCATTCACCTGGAGCCGGAGCCCCAGATTGCGCACGGCCGCGCCGAGGGTGAGGCCCGGGACGGAACGGACCCGCACGCGCAGCCCGGCATCGAGTGCGCTGGTGGAGGCATTGAAGGTGCTCACATCCCCGCACGGTCCGGTACAATCGAGCCGTGACTGCACGAGCTTGTAGGAGAGCCCGGCGTCGACGTCACGACCGAAGCCAGCGCCGTAGGTCGCTGCCGCGGCGAGCGAGCGCGGCAGGAGTGTGCCGAGCGACCCGATCTGATCGGTGAACTCTTGGGCGCCGTAGTCGAGCAGATGCGCGCTGAACGCCACGGTGCCGGCGCGCCCCGCGGGAAGCACGAAGTCGCCGGCGAGGGAGTTGGCGACGAGCGTCTGCCCGAAATGAAAGCCGGCTTCGCGCCGCGTGAGCGACGCCAGCGCCGCCGGGTTCCACCACACCGCCTCGCCGCCGATGTCGGGGGAGGCCACGACCGCCTGCCCCATCGCGACGGGGCGGGCGCCGATGGGGACGAGCAAAAAGAGCGCCCCCTCACGAGAGAGGCCGCGTTGGGCTCGGAGCGCGGGCGCCAGCAGCAGCGCGAGCGCGGCGACGCACGCCGCGCCGACGTTACCGGAGCGGCGTCGCCTCATCGATGAGCATCACGGGGATCCCATCGCGAACGGGATAGCGGAGCGCGCACGCTGCGCAATCCAGCGCAGACTCGGCCGCCCGGTGGACGAGCGCTCCCTTGCACTTGGGGCAGACCAGGATCGCGAGCAGGTCGGCGGGGACGGTCATCGGCGGATGGGTTCCGGGGGTTGATAGCCGAGTCGGGAGAGCGCGGCGGGATCGCGCCG
>JAIETI010000144.1 GCA_019745365.1 Gemmatimonadaceae bacterium
GCCGGATTCGTCCAACGCGGCCGCGCTCGGCTTCGCCGATGAAGCGGACCTGCCGCTCGAGCATGCGCTCATCCGCAATCACTACGTCGGGCGCACGTTCATCCAGCCTACGCAGGCGGGTCGCGATGCGAAGGTGAAGGTGAAGTACAACCCGGTACGCGAGATCCTCGAGGGGAAGAAGGTCGTCATGGTCGACGACTCGATCGTGCGTGGGACGACGACGCGTGGCCTCGTCGCGCTGTTGCGCGCGGCCGGCGCGGCGGAGGTGCACATGCGGATCTCGTCGCCGCCGATCACCGGGCCGTGCTACTATGGGATCGACACACCAGAGCGCGACCAGCTGATCGCGGCGCGCCTGTCGCACGCGGAGATCGAACGGCAGCTCGGGGTCGATTCGCTCGGCTACCTCTCGCTCGACGGGATGTTGAATGCCGTGCCGACCGGCCCGGACGGGTTCTGCCACGCCTGTTTCAGCGGGAAGTACCCGACCTCGCCGCCGTCGATCGTGGCGAAGCAGCGGATGGGGTAGCGGCACGCGTCCGGCCCGCTCGCGGGTGCGGCGGGTCGCCTCATGGCGTTCCGCCGCGCATTGTTTCTCGCATGTCGTCTTCGCCACCCCTGCTGCTCTACGACGGTCACTGCCCGCTCTGCGCACGGGCCGTGCGCGGGGTCCTCGCGGCGAACCGCGCACGGCGATGGACCTTCGCGCCGTTGGGCTCGGCGGCCGCGCAGTCGGTGCGGGCGGTTCTCCGATCCGTCGACAGTGTGGTCGCGGTCGTCGACGGTGCGGTCTACGCTGAGAGCGACGCGATCATCGCGGTCGCCCGCACCCTGCCGCTCCCCTGGCGACTTCTCGCGGGCGGCGCGGTGCTCCCACGCGCGTGGCGCGACGGGCTCTACCGTGCCGTCGCGACGCGTCGGCGGCGCTGGTTCCCGCCGACCGCGTGCGATGTGCCGCCGGCAGCCGCGCGGCATCGCTTCCTGGACTGACCCCCGCGTCGAGCGCTCCGCTAGGTTGTGGGATGCCTCCGCTCCCGCCGTTCCGGGCCCCGCTCCCGCGGACCAGTGTGCTCGCCCCCGAGCACGCCGCGCGGTTGCACGCACTGATCGAGGAGGGGCGTGACCTGTTCGAGCGCTTCGACCTCGAGGTCCGCGACCGCGAGTTCCACCCCTTCATCCCGGCCGACTTCCAAGTTGTGCTCGAGTCGCTGCTCGAGCACTATCGCCCGGGCGCGCGGTTCCTCGAGTGGGGCTCGGGGATGGGGGTCATCACCATTCTCGCCGACCTCGTGGGATACGAGGCAAGTGGGATCGAGCTCGATGCCAGCCTCGTCCGGCAGTCGCGCGCGCTCGCGACGAAGTACGAGTCGCGCGCGCGCTTCGCGGCCGCGTCCTTCTTCCCGACCGGCTACGTCTTTCGCCCCGCCGACGGCGATGCCCGCGCCGGCACCCTCGGCGAGGGAGTCTCGGGATACCTCGAGCTCGGCCACCCGCTGGAGGATTTCGACGTGGTGTTCGGCTACCCGTGGGGAGGCGAGGCTCCGCTGATGCACGATCTCATGCATCGGTACGGGCGCGCGGATGCCCTCCTGCTCCTCGCCACGGTGAACGACGGCGTGAAGGGATACCGCGCGGGTCGGCAGGTGTGCGGCGTGCGCTGACGCGCGCGATCAGGGTGGCGCGGGTTGCGTCGGCGTCCGGCCAGCGATGATCGTGATGTTGTCCGTACCGCCCGCGTCGAGCGCATCCTGCAACAACTGCTCGCAGAGTTGCTTCGCGGAGCTCATCGTCTCGATGCGTGCGGCGATCTGCTCGTCACTCACGTGCTTCGTGAGTCCGTCGGTGCAGAGCAGATGCAGCTGCCCCCATTCTGAGCGGAGCCGCGTCACGACCGGCATCAGTTGGTCGCTCCCAAGCGCGCTGGAGAGGACGTTGGCGAGCGGCGTGCGCGCGGCCGCGGTCCGGGTGAGGACACCGGCATCGACGAGTTCCTGCGCCATCGTCTGATCCCGCGAGAGCTGGGTCAGCTGCCCGTTGCGATGGAGGTAGTATCGCGAGTCGCCGACCTGCAGGAGATAGTAGTTCGGCCAGACGCCCATGTAGAGTGTCAAGGTGGTGGCCATCTTCCCGGCGAAATCGTCGCCCGCCCGACGCGCGAGCAACGCCTCGTGCACGCCCATCGCCGCGCGTTGTAGCTCCTCGATGAAGGTCGCCTCGCCCGCGTCGGCGCGGTAATAGCAGTTCATGCTCTCCGTGACGTAGCGCATGACCATCTCGACGGCCGTGGCACTCGCTTCCTCACCGGCTTTCAGTCCGCCGACACCGTCCGCGACCATCGCGAGGAAGGCGAGGCGCTCGTCCTCGAGCGGGAGCCGCTGCGCCCCGGTCAGACTCGTGGCCTGGACGACGACGCGCTTGTGGATACTGGCGAGAAGGAACTGATCCTCGTTGTTCGCCCGCACCTTCCCGGGGTGCGTGAGGCCGTACACGTCGATCTCCGCGTCCCGCGGCTTCCGTGCCACCGTCGGTTCCATAGCGCGAATATACGGCGTCGCGCGACGGCTGGTGTGCCCCTGCCCCGGCCGCCAGCCCTGTAGATTCTCACCGACCCTCTCCCCGAATCCATGCTTCGTCGCGCCGCCTTCCTCGTTTCGCTGATTCCTGCGCTCCTCACGGCGCAACCGACGGCGGCGGCGCGTGCCGCACGCGTCACGATCACTCGCGACGACTGGGGGATCGCGCACGTGCACGGCCCCACCGATTCCGACGCGGTGTTCGGGATGATCTACGCGCAGGCCGAGGACGACTTCCCACGGATCGAAGCGAACTACCTCTCCGCACTCGGGCGACTCGCGGAGGCGGAGGGAGAGCGCGCGCTCTGGCGCGACCTGCGGATGCGGCTCTTCATCAACCCCGACACCCTTCGCGTTCTCTACGCGCGCGCACCGCAGGAGATGCGCACGCTGATGGACGCGTGGGCCGAGGGACTCAACTATTTCCTCGCCACCCATCCGACGGTGCGTCCGCGCGTGCTCACGCGATTCGAGCCGTGGATGGCGCTCGCGTTCAGCGAGGGGAGTATCAGTGGCGATATCGAGAAAGTCGCGCTCGGACCACTGCAGCGCTTCTACGCACCGCAGGCCGCGACCCCGCGCGATGACGAGGACGCGTTCGTTGACGGCCTGCCCCGCGAACCCGGCGGATCGAACGGGATCGCGATCGCGCCGCAGAACACCCGCGACGGGCACGCGCTGTTGCTCATCAACCCGCACACGTCGTTCCATTTCCGCTCGGAACTGCAGATGACGAGCGACGAGGGGTTGAACGCCTACGGCGCGGCGACATGGGGGCAGTTCTTCATCTATCAGGGCTTCAATGCGCGCGTGGGCTGGATGCACACCACCAGCGGAGTGGATGCCGTCGACGAGTACGCCGAGTCCATCGTCGGCGCGGAGGAGGATCGCCGCTATCGCTACGGGAGTGGGACGCGCCCCTTCGGGCGCGAAACGATCACCCTCCGCTACAAGGACGGCACAGGGTTCGCGACGCGCACGATCACCGTGTTCCGGAGCCATCACGGGCCGATCATCCGCGAGCAGGACGGGAAGTGGATCGCGATCCGCATCATGCAGGAGCCAGTCAAGGCGCTGACCCAGTCCTTCACGCGCACCAAGGCGCGCGATCTGGCAGCGTTCCGCACGTCGATGGAGTTCCACACCAATTCGTCAAACAACACCATCTACGCTGACGCGGACGGACGGATCGTGTTCTTCCATGCGAACTTCGTGCCGAAGCGCGACACGCGCTTCGACTGGTCGCGCCCGGTGGATGGCAGCGACCCCGCGACCGAGTGGGGCCCCGTGCACGGCGTCACGGAGAGTCCGTATCTGCAAGACCCGGCCACCGGGTTCATCCAGAACACGAACAACTGGCCCTACTCGGCGGCCGGAAGCGCCAGCCAGAAGGCCGACGCGTTCGCCGCGTACTTTGACAATGCCGGGGAGAATCCCCGGGGTATCCACGCGCTCCGCGTGCTGGAGGGTCGCCGAGACTTCACCCTCGAGTCGCTACGCGCGGCGGCCTACGACTCGTACCTCCCCGCGTTCGCCGACCTGATCCCGACCCTGCTCGCTGCGTGGGACGCCGCGCCGGACTCGAGTGCGCTTCGCGCGCAGGTCGCCCCAGCCATCGCGCGACTGCGGGCGTGGGATTTCCGTTGGGGCGCTGGCTCAGTGCCGACGACGCTCGCGGTGTTCTGGGGCGAGGAGATGTGGAGACGCGTCCGTGCGGATGCCGAGAGCGAAGAGATGAAGGTGTACGACTACATCCGGACGCGGACCGCGCCGACGCTGCGACTCCAGGCCCTCGCTGCGGCGATGCAAGCCATCGCCACAGACTTCGGTCGCTGGGACACCCCATGGGGCGAGGTCAACCGATTCCAGCGGCTGACTGGCGACATCGTGCAACCGTTCGCGGATACCGGACGCAGTATCGCGGTTCCGTTCACCTCATCACAGTGGGGCTCCCTCGCCTCCTTCGGCGCGCAGCGCTACCCGGGGACCAAGCGCCGCTACGGGACGAGTGGGAACTCGTTCGTTGCCGTCGTCGAGTTCGGCCCGCGCGTACGCGCCATCGCGGTGTCAGCAGGCGGGGAGCACAACGACCCGGCGAACGCGCACTTCAACGATCAGGCACAGCGATACGCGGATGGGGCGTTGCGGGAGGTGTACTTCTATCCCGAGCAGCTGCAGGGGCATTCGCAGCGTCGGTATCGGCCGGGGCCCTAGAAGGGCGGACGGACCCGATTCTGTTCGACGAGCGCTCCCCACGCGTTGATCCAATCCGTGAGGCGACGCGGATCGTCGGGTGCGAACGGTGTGGCGTGCAACGGGAGCGGCGTCGGACGCTCCCCGGTGAAGCTCTTCCACGCGTAGTGGATCTGTGGGTCGTCCCGAGAGACCACAAGCGTGTAGCCGTCGCGGTCGAGGCGGTACCCGCGCCCGTTGATCGCGACGACGTCGCGGCGCAGGGGCGTCGCGGGATCGAACAGATCGCGTCCCATAGTGGTCACCGGCGTCGTGTCGCCGATCCATCCCATCACCGTCGGGAGCAGGTCGACGTGGCTCACCGTGGCGTCGACGGTGCGCGGCTCACCGATCAGCGCGCGCGGACCCGAAATGAAGGCGGCCGTCGCTACGGCCGCGTCGGTGGGGAGACCGCGCCACCGGGGGTCGGAGGGCTCGTTCGTGACATCGGAGTGATCGCCGAGGACTACGACGATCGTCTCGCGCCATCGCGGACGCGCCCGGAGCGCGGCGATGACGCGACCGATCTGTGCATCGGCTTCGCGGAGGACGCGGTCGTAGCGCGCTTGGCGGTCAGCGGGCGGGGACGGATCGCCGTCGAGGACGAACGGGGTGTGGGTGCCATTGGACGCGACGTAGGCGAAGAACGGCTGACTGGAGTGATCGCGATCATGCGCGGCGATCGCCGCGCGGACCTTCGCCATGACCATGGCATCCGGCTGCGGACGGAAATAGAACGCCTCGTTCCCCGACCGCTCGAAGGCGACCGTGTCATACCACTGCCTCGCTCGCGTCAGCTGCCCGTCGAAACTCGGGTTGCCTCCCCAGAAGGCATAGTTGCGATATCCGCGCGCCCGTAACCGGGCGGGAAGCGCGTCCAGTCGCGTATTCGGGAAGTTGGACACGATGAAACCCCACGAGTGCTCCCACACGCCTGAGTGCAGCGTGATGAAACCTCGCGGCGACGGATCCCCATTCGAGATCCAGTGAGGGAAGCGCACCCCCGTGGCCGCCAGCGAGTCGAGATGTGGTGTGCGCGTCGGACCGCGTTCCGCACCGAACCCCCACCCGACGTCCCGACCGCGCAGTGACTCCACCATGAACACGATGATGTCGGGGGTGGCCGCTGGGCGCGCGGCGGGCACCTGCATTCTCGGGCTGAAGCGAAGCCCCCAGAGCGGGTACGTGGAATCGATCCACGGGCTGGCGGAACCACCACCAATCGCCGCCCGAAGCGCTTGATCGGCCGCTCGACGCCCTGCGCCATCGACGGGACGTCTCCGCGCACGCCATTCCCCCACCAACCGCGACTGCGGCGGCATCGCCATTTCGCGCTGATGGAAGTACGCGAACATCGTCGGCGCGAAGCACATCGCCGCCGCGGCACACAGGGCCCCCGGATGCCACCAGTCGGAGGCGCGGGCGGTCGTGCGCACACTTCGCCACACGAGGACCCCCAGCCCGACGGCCGCTCCGACCAGGACCGCGACCTGCAGCCCCAGCAGAATGCCCCCCTCGCGGACGGGATCAAGCCAGTCCGCGTTGAGGACGCCCGCGCCGTCGTACGAGGTGAAGTGATTCCATCCGAGCCGCTCGCCTCGGAATTGCTGGAGGCCGAGATCAAATGCGCTGAGCGCCACGCTCAGCAAGAGCCCGAGGATCATCACGGGATCCACCACGCGTCGCGCGACGGGGACGAGCCGTCGCATCGCGACCCAGAGTCCAGCTTGGAGGAGGAGGGCGGTCGCGTACAATGGGAGTTGCAGCATCAGCGCATTCACTGGCGCGACTTCGAGCGGGTGCCCGGCGGGGTCTCGAGCTAGGTCGTGCAGGATGAGCCCGATGCTCTGTGCGGACAGCGCGGCCGCGATCGCCGGGCCGACCACGCCCGGCGCCGCCGCCGCCACAGACGCACTCCCCCGCGCGTCGGCGCTCACGATAGCTTCCGGGCATGAGACTCAGTCGCAGTGTCCGCTTGGCGTGCATCCTCCTCGTCGCCCCGATGACGCGGACACACGCGCAGCGCCTGCCGACCGATGCCACCATCGATTCCCTCTGGGCCGTCGATCCCGCCGCCTCGCTCGCGGCTGCCCTCGTGCGCATCCGCCGCGCCCCGAATGACCACCCCGCGCTCTGGCGTGCCGCCCGCGCCGAAGCGACGGCGGGCATCTTGTCGCATGAGCCTCAAGCGGTGAAGGCCGCGATGTACCGTCGTGGGGCTGACTACGCCCGTCGCGCGATCGCCGTCGGTCCCGCCGACGCGACGTCGCACTATTGGCTCGCCGCCGCCCTCGGGCGACACGCGATGATCACGGAGTTTCGCGAGAGCGCCCGACTCGCCGACGCCACGCTGGCCGCCGCGCGAGCGACCATCGCGACGGATTCCCTCTTCGCCGGTGGCCACGCCATCCTCGGACGGCTCCACGGTGAAGCGCGGGCGCTGCCGCTCCCGATCCGGATCCTCGCTGGCCGTCTGTTCGGGGTGCAAGCCGTTCGTGAAGCGTCGTGGGAGACAGGCGAGCGGGAGCTGAGGCGCGCGGTGGCGCTCGACCCGAAGGCCGTCGGCTACCGGCTGGACCTCGCGTTCCTCCTGGTACAGCGCGAGCGATGGAATGACGCCTACGCCGAACTCAAGACGGCGCAGGCACTCCCGATCCGCTCCGTGCTTGACTCCGCCCTCATGCATGAGATCGGCGGAAAAGTCCTCAACGCCCATCGGACTCGGCGCGCACCGTAGCGACCCGCTCCTTCGGCAAGAGCTCGCGTGCCGCGTCCTGATCCGGCGTCGGATCCGCGTGGAAGCGCACCCGTCCCCGATCGCGTCGGACCATACGCCGAAACAGCGTGACCTCCTGATCGAACAGAAACCGGAGGAGTAATCGGGTCCACGAGTGATGCGCCTGAAGGGCGTCATACGCCTCTGGGGCCGTCGCCCGAAGTTGCGGGAGGCGGTTCCACGGAATGGACGGAAAATCGTGATGCTCGTTGTGGTATCCGACGTTGAGCGCGACGAGGTTCCCCGCCCCGTAGTAGCTCGACGTCTCCTGCTGGCCATGCAGCAGGAAATGCTCTTGGACCCAACGCGCCCCAAGCGGATGCAGTCCGATCGAGCACGAGAAGCTCACCGCAAGGTAGGCGACCGCGCTGCCTCCCATCCACCGCCAGACCATCGCAATCACCGCCAACTGCACCAGCCAGTTCGCCGCGATCCACCGATCGATGATCGCGATCTCCCGCAGGCGTCCGGTTCGAGCGACCTGGAACAGGGGGAAGCCGAGCAACCAGAGCGCCTTGCCGATTGACCAGCCTCGGATGAGTCGCGCCTCCCATCGGCTTGGTAGGTCCGCGTCCAGCTCATGCACGCCTTGGAAGGCGTGGTGTTTCAGGTGATATCGACGAAAAGAGATCGCGGTCGGCATCAGCTGCGGGAGGTTGGCCACCAGCGCGGCGACCTGATTCTGCCACGTGCGCGGGAACACGAGGTTGTGTGCGCACTCATGCACCATGACGAAGAGGGCGTGATCCGCCACCGCACCGACGGTGTACGCCGCGCCGAGGATCATCCACGACGAGGCGTCACGCAGCGCCCACGCCAGCACGAACTGGAGCGCGACCGTCACCACGATCAGCGCCGCCGTACGCGGATTTCGACCGATCAGCGCACGAATCTCCGGGTGCGTCGCGAGGATCTGACGAGTGCGCGCCGCGTGCGGCTCCGGCTCCGTCGACCAGACGAAGTCATCCGAGGGGGCTACGGGGGCTCCGCTGACGGGGATCGGCATCTAATGGCATTATATTCCCATCGCACGACTGCCGTCAGTCGCGGCCCCGTCCCTTCTCCCTGTCGCCCCCCCAGGCGTGACCGATTCCCCACTGAAAATCGATGACGCGAAACGAGCGGGGGTGCAGTCCCTCCTCGATGTCCTCGATTTTCGGGCTGGCGACCTCCCCGACGCCGTCGTGTTTCGTGCCCTGCGTGGCGACGGGACGGAGTCCGGGTCGCTCACGTTCTCGGCGTTGCAAGCGCGAGCCCGGGCCATTGCCGCCGGACTCGCGGACCACGTCCTCCCCGGGGACCGGGTCGTGCTGTTGGTGCCCCCGGGGCTGGACTACATCGCCGCCTTCTTCGGGTGTCTCTACGCCGGCGCCATCGCGGTACCGGCGTACCCTCCGAATCCCCGCCGTGCCGATCAACGGGTCACGCGGATCTTCGAGGATTGTGGGGCGCGCGTGGCGCTCGTGGCCGCCGACTTCCGCGCGCGGCTGGAAGACTGGCTCGCAGTCGCTCCGCGGCTCGCGCATGTCACGTGGCTCGACGTCGAACGCCTGCGCGACCTCCCGGACGCCGGAGCGCCGTCGATCGCGATTCGCCGCAGTGACCTCGCGATGTTGCAATACACCTCTGGCTCCACCGCCGAGCCGCGCGGTGTGATGCTGACGCACGCGAATCTCCTCCACAATCTCGCCGTCATCCATCGCGTCACCGCGCACCGTGAGGGCGACGCGGCAGTCTTCTGGCTGCCCCCCTTCCATGACATGGGGCTCATCGGGGGGATCCTCGAACCGATCTACGCCGTCGTCCCCACCGTGCTCATGGCACCAGCGACGTTCTTGCAGCGCCCGGTCCGCTGGCTGGAGGCCATGAGCCAGTATCGGGCGACGACGTCAGGCGCCCCGAACTTCGCGTACGACCTATGCGTGGATCGCATCACACCCGCCGAGTGCGATGGAATCGACCTATCGCGGCTGCGGACGCTGTTCAACGGTGCTGAACCGGTACGGGCGGATGCGATCGAGCGGTTCGTCCGCGCGTTCACCCCGCTCGGCCTTCGCGATGACGTCTTCGTGCCGTGCTACGGGCTCGCGGAAGCGACGCTGCTGGTCTCGGGAGGACCTGAGCGGGCGCCGATCAGCGTGGTGCGCGCGGACCGTGCCGCACTCCAGAGCGCGTGGCTGCGCGCGACAGCGGAGTCTGCCGCCGACGATTTGGTCCCGAGTGGAGCACCTGACCCTGAGGTCACCGTCGCGATCGTGGATCCGGACGCGCTCACGCCGAGCGCGGACGGGCAGATCGGCGAGATCTGGGTCGCGAGCGAGAGCGTCGCGCAGGGATACTGGAATCGCCCGGGGCTGAGCGAGATGACGTTCGGCGCCTCGCTTCTTGGCTCGCCGCATCGCTGGCTCCGCACCGGCGACCTCGGCGTCTTCGTGGGCGGGCGACTGCTCGTCACCGGGCGGCTGAAGGATATGGTGATTCTCGAGGGGCGGAATCACTATCCGCACGACCTCGAGATCGCGGTACATCGATCGCACGCGGCGATTCGCGCGAACGGCGTGGCCGCCTTCGCGGTCCCGGGCCCTCGACGCGAGCGACTCGTGATCGTCGCCGAGGTCGCGCGACATCATGCACCGGAGGACGAAGAAGCCATCTTCCGCGCCGCGCGCGCGGCTTTGGCGGAACGCGCAGGCGTCGCGCCAGATACGATCGTGCTCGTGCGCTCCCACACCCTGCCGCGGACGTCGAGCGGCAAGCTGCAACGACGGGCCACGCGACGGGCATTCCTTGAGAATCAGCTCGTCGAAGTCGCTGCGTGGCGCGTACCCTCGTCCGATACGCCGACGCTCAGCGAGTCGCTCCTCGCCTTCCTTATAGACTGGATCGTCAGCGAGGGTCCCCGCTCCGACGCGCCGCCGGACGCCGCGCGCTCGGTCCGCGACCACGGACTGGACTCCCTCAGCGTCACCCGGCTCGCCGTCGCGCTCGAGGAGCGGCTTGGGCGCCGCGTGACCCCCGCCGAGCTGTGGCAAGCCGCTGACCTCCGGTCGCTCGCGCGGCAGCTGAGTCAGTCGGGCAACCCGAGTCGGCAAGACGAGGGGGCCCTCCTTCGAACGGACTTCGGTCCCCCCGGCCCAGCCTCCACCGAGGTGCACGCCTGGCCCGAGGTGCGCGCACTGCACGAGCGGCTCGACGCCGTGCGCGCGCACGAGGTCGCCCTGCCCTTCTTCATCCCCCAGGACGGCATCGCCGGGCGCACTGCCAGCGTTCGCGGGCGCACGCTCATTAACTTCGCGGGCTACGACTATCTCGGCTTGAGCGGAGATCCCCGCGTCGCGTCCGCCGCAACCGCTGCGATCGAGACGTACGGAACCTCCGTCAGTGCCAGCCGACTCGTGGCGGGCGAACGACCCCTGCACGCGATTCTGGAACGGGAGATCGCCTCCGTTATTGGCACCGAGGCGGCGCTCACCTTCGTCGGGGGGCATCAGACGAACACGGGCACGATTTCTCATCTTGTCGGTCCCGACGACGTCGTCCTCTGCGACGAGTTCGTCCACAACAGTGCGATGCAGGGGACGGAGTTCTCGGGTGCTCGGCGGCTCCTCTTTCAGCACAATGATTGGCGAGAGCTCGACGCGATATTCCAGCGCGTGCGGCACCAGCATCGCCGCGCGTTGGTCGTGATCGAGGGGGCGTACAGCGCCGACGGCGACATCCCTGACCTCGCCCGTTTCGTCGATGTGAAGCGGCGCAACCACGCGCTCCTCATGGTCGATGAGGCCCACTCCATCGGCGTGCTCGGCCCGACCGGCCGCGGCCTCGCGGAGCACGCGGGGGTCGCCGCGACCGATGTGGACATCTGGATGGGCACGCTCAGCAAAGCCTTGGCGAGTTGTGGCGGCTACATCGCCGGCTCCGCGGCGCTCATCGAGTACCTCCGGTTCACCGCGTCGGCCTTCGTGTACAGTGTGGGACTCGCCCCCGCCAACGCCGGCGCTGCCCTCGCGGCATTGCGCATCCTCCAGGCGGAGCCCGAGCGCGTGCAGCGTCTGCGCGCGCGCGCGGCGCAGCTGGCGGAGGCGCTCCGCGCCGAAGGGTTCGACATCGGGGCGAGCGCCGGGACGCCGGTCGTTCCGGTGATCCTCGGCGACTCGTTGCGCGCATTCCGCTACGCCGCGGTGCTGCAGGACGCTGGATTCCTCGTCGCCCCCATGGTGTCACCAGCCGTTCCCGACGCGGCGGCGCGGCTCAGGTTCTTCGTGTCGGCGCTGCACACTGAGGCCGACATCACCTCCGCCGTGGCGGCGGTCGTCGCAACGCGGACGCTCGTCGGATCGCCGGCCTCCGCGCGTACATGACGCTGGTCGTGCGCGAGGCGCGCTCCCGTGTCGACGAACGCACCTTCATCGCCTTTCCGTACACGCTGTACGACGCGACACGCTTCCCGAACTGGGTCGCCCCGCTGCGGATGACGGTCGAGGACGCCCTCGACCGCGCGCGCAATCCGTTCTATCGCGACGCCGACCGTGCCCTCTTCCTCGCGGAGCGCGATGGCTTGGTCGTCGGCCGCATCGCCGCCATCGAGAATCGAGCGGCCAATCGTTTCCGGAGCGACCACACGGGGTTCTTCGGCTTCTTCGAGTGCCACGACGACGTCGAGACGGCGCGCGCCTTGTTCGACGCCGCCGGCACCTGGCTGCGCGCCCGCGGTCTCACCGAGATGCTCGGCCCCGTGAACCCGAGCACAAACTACGAGTGCGGACTGCTCGTACACGGCTTCGAACAGCGGCCGACGTTTATGACGCCGTGGAACCCGCCCTACTACGATCCGTTGTGCCATGCCGCGGGACTGACCAAGGCGAAGGACCTCCTCTCGTTCTGGTTCGCCGTCGACGCGCCCGACTTCGATCCTCCCGAACTCGTGGCCCGTCACGCGGCGCGGGCGACTCGGGGCGCAACCCTCACGTTTCGCGATCTCGATCTCCGCGATTTCGAGCGCGAAGCCGCCCTCCTCTGGGAGTTGTATAACGCCGCATGGGAGGACAACTGGGGGTTCGTGCCGATGACCCAGGCCGAGTTCCTCCACTCGGCGAAGGGGCTGCGGGCGCTCCTCCGACCAGCGTGGTCGTTCGTGGCGTCGATCGACGGCGTCCCGGTCGGATTTATGCTCGCGGTACCCGACTACAACGAGGTCTTGCGGCATCATCGGTCGGGGCGACTGCTCCCGTTCGCGGTGCCCCACATGCTCTGGCACAAGAACCGAGCGCGGTCCGCTCGCGTGCTCGCACTCGGCGTCCGACGAGAGGCGCGCGCGCGCAGTCTCCTCCCGCTCTTCACCCACGAGATCATGCGCCGCGGCCGGGCGCGCCATGCGATTGGCGCTGAGGCGTCCTGGCTCTTGGAAGACAATCATCTCATCGTGAAGCCGATGCGTACCATGGGCGCGACGGAGCGGATGACGTGGCGCTTATACAGCCGCCCGCTCATCCCGACGACGGCATGACGCGGAGACGCACCGTAGTCACCGGGATCGGAGTCCTCTCACCGATCGGGATCGGGCACCAGGCGATGTGGGACGCAGCGATGGCGGGAGCAAGCGGCGTCGCACCCATCACCCTGTTTGATGCATCGCCTCTCGCGACGCGCTTCGCCGCAGAGGTGAAGGGCTTCGTGCCGGAAGACTTCATGGAACGCAAGCAGGCGCGCCGATTTGATCGATATCAACAGTTCTCGATGGCGGCTGGCGAACTCGCGATGCGCGACGCAGGGCTCACCGCGGCCCCGGGCGATGGCACGCGCGCCGCCATCGTCGTCGGTTCGTGCGTCGGTGGCCTTAGCTGCGCGGAGACGGCGGTTCATGAGACGGGACTTCGGGATCCGCGCTCCGTCACCCCGTTCTTCATCCTGAACGTGCTGGCGAACATGGCCGCGAGCCATCTGTCGATCCGCTTCGGCTTTCGTGGCCCCTGTTGGTCGACAAACTCCGCCTGCGCCACCTCGACGCACTCGCTGGGCGACGCGGCGCGCCTCATCGAACGAGGCGATGCGGATGTCGTCCTCGCGGGCGGCGCCGAGGCGCCGATCGGATTCATGTGCATCGCCGGATTCAATGCCATCCGGGCACTCTCCACGCGCAACGACGAACCCGCGACCGCCTGCCGTCCGTTCGATGTGACACGCGATGGATTCGTGCTGGGTGAAGGCGCAGCCGTGTTCGTCCTCGAATCTGCCGAGCACGCGGCGGAGCGCGGCGCGAGGGTACACGCGGAGCTCGCCGGCTATGGCTCGAGCGCCGACGCCTTTCATCTCACGTCGCCGGCCCCTGAGCACGATGGGGCGCAGCGCTGCATGCGGGCGGCGCTCGCGGACGCCGCGCTTGCGCCCTCAGACATCGACTACATCAACGCGCACGCGACCGGCACGCCACAGGGTGATATCGCCGAGGCGACCGCGATCCGTGCGGTGTTCGGCGCGCACGCCGAAAGGATCCCCGTGTCGGCGTCCAAGTCGATGATCGGTCACCTGACCGGCGCCGCGGGCGCCGCGGAGGCCGCGCTTGCGATCCTCTCGATGACGCACGGGCGATTGCCGCCGACCATCAACCTGACCTCGCAGGACCCCGCCGTCGCACTCGACTGTGTACCCAATGTGCCGCGCACCGCGCACCCGTGTGCCGTGCTCACCAACTCGTTCGGCTTTGGCGGCACGAATGCTTCGCTGGTTTTCCGCGCGCCGCACGAGCGCTGAGCGTGGCTGATCTTCGGCAGATGATCGCGGTCGTCACTGGCGGGTCGGGGTTCATCGGGTCACACCTGATCGACGCCCTGCTTGAGACCGGCGCGGTTGTCCGCCAAGTGCTCCATACCCCCGCCGCCGCGGCGGACGTTCGCTCGCGACTCACACAGCTGACGGCGCGCCTCGATAATCCGAGCGCGCTCCGCGCGTCAGGAGTGCTCGACGGCGTCACGCACGTGTTCCACCTCGCCGGTCGCACGCGTGCGCATCGGGCGCAGGAGCTCTTCCGTGCGAACGAAGCCACCTCCGCCGCGCTCGCGCGCGCGCTGGCGGCCACCACGCCTCAGGCGCGCCTCATCGCCGTGTCGTCCCTCGCCGCTCGAGGACCGAGCGCACCGGCGCAGCCTCACCACGGCGCGGACGCACCGATCGAGTCCTACGGCGCGAGCAAGCTCGCAGCCGAGCGAGCCCTGTTCGCCGCAGGCCTCGGGTCGATCACGATCGTGCGACCGGGCGCCGTGTACGGACCGCGTGATCGCGACCTCCTCGCGGCGTTCCGCACCGCGCGCGCCTCCACCGCGTGGCACCCCGCGTCGCCGGACCAACCCTTTGCCCTCATCCATGTTGCGGACCTTGTCCGCGCACTGATCCACGTTGCATCCGTCTCCGCGACTGCCACCGTGCCACTCGAGGTCGCGGGCGCCACCACGACCTGGCGCGCCCTGTACGAGGAGATCGCCCTCGGTGCCGGACGGCGACCGCGACATCGACAAATCCCTGTGCGAGTCCTGAAAGCGGCGGCGAGCCTCGCGCCGGCGTTCGACCGACTCCGGGGACGCACCTCGCTGCTCACGGCACAGAAACTCGCGCTCGCACTGGCGCCTGGATGGACGGGAGACGACGCGCCCCTCCGGGCGCTCGGCTGGGCGCCCTGCATTTCGCTCACCGATGGCGTCCGCGACACACTCGCGTGGTATCGAGCAGCGGGGTGGTGCGAATGACAACGGGATGGCTCTACGTCATCGCTGGATGGGTCACCCTCTACTTCCCGGCGGCCTGGCTCCTCCTGGTCGGCACACGACGCCACCGCACGCGTCCGGACGACGGGGATCCGGAGGCCCCATCCGTCTCGGTGGTTGTGAGCGCTCGCAACGAGGCCAAGGACATTCGCCGGTGCATCGCCTCGCTCGCCGCGCTCGACTATCCCGGGGATCGACTGGAGATCGTGCTCGTCAACGACTTTTCCACGGACGAGACCGGCACCATCTGCGACGAGGCCGCTGCCGCCGACCCGCGCATCCGAGTGCTCCACTCAGCAGCCCTCCCGCCGAACGGACTCGAGGCGAAGGCGCGCGGCATCGCGCACGGCATCGCCGCGGCACGGCACGACTGGATCCTCATCACCGACGCCGATGCGGTCGTGCCGACGCAGTGGGCTCGGCGCATGCTGAGCGGGCTCTCCGACGATGTGGGCATCGTGGGCGGACCGATCGTGGTTGCCCGCGACCGATGGTGGAGCGCACCCGAGCGTATGTCATGGGCCTTCTTGCAGCTCGTCGCCATCGGCTTTGCAGGATGGGGTCTTCCGTTCATCGTGTTCGGTCCGAACATGGGGATCAGGCGATCGGCGTATCTCGACGCGGGGGGTCTTGCCGCGAGCCCGGTACGCATCGCCGAGGATCTCGGCTTGTTCCTCCTGGCGACGCGCCGAGGGTGGCGTACGGTCTTGCACTACTCTGCGGAGACCGCCGCGACCGTTCACCCCGTCCCGACTGCTGGGCATCTCTTCAGTCAGCACCGCCGATGGCTCGGCGGTGGGATCGAAGTCGGATGGCAATACGCCGTCCCCCTCTTCGCCGCGCTATTCTGGGGACTCGGGATCGCCGCCTTCCTGGTTGCTGGTTGGGCGCTCTCCCCGTTCTGGTGGACCGTATTCCTGGTTGCCAAACTCGCCACCGACGGTTTGCATCTGCACTGGCAGGCCCAGCGGCTCGCCCTGCGTGATCACGTCACGCTGCTCGGCGTGCTTCAGCTGTACAAGATCGTGACCCTGGCCTATCTCCCCCTCTCATTCGTCTTCGATCGACGCGTGCGGTGGCGTGGAGCGGGCTACGTCGTTCGCTACGACTGAGCACCCAAGTCCCTCGCGAGTGCCTCCGCACAAACGCGATCGTCAGGAACGTCGATCTCGGTCCACGGCTCCCCCGCGGTGGGGATCACCATCGTCGGTTGAGTCGTGATTGCGCGAGCGAGCGCATCTTCGTAGCCACCCTCGATCTCGCCACGGGAGATCTGATCGGAGACCTCCCGTCTCAGGCGCTCGACAGACGCCGCCGTGAGCGTCGCGAATCCGACCCATTCCCCTCCCGATTCGCTGAGCGGCAATGCCGCGCGCTGCAGTCGCCGCACGTGGCCGTCCTCGACGCCTGCCATGTACTCTTCGCCCGTGAAGGCATGGTCGAGGTCCACCAAGAGCGCATCGCGATCTCCCGGCGCAAGGAGTGCATCCAGCAGCGCGGGAGCGAAGAACACATCGCCATCCATCAGCAGCAATGGCCCCTCATGATCACGTAGCCCCGCCGCGATCGAGAGGATGCTCCCGTGCTCGAACTCAGCGTTCTCGACCCACTCGACGGTCGGCATGCTCGCGCCCATGGCCGCCCGGACCGTGTCGGACTGATGACCGACCACCACACGGATCGTGGAAACACGGTCCCGCAGCGCCGCGTGATACCGTTGCAAGAGCGGCACCCCGCCGATCGGAAGCAGGCACTTGGGAGCGCGCCAGTCCGGACCAAGCCGTGTGCCGCGCCCAGCGGCAAGGATCAACGCGCGCATCTGTGCCTCATCCGGGTAAGGTCGCGACCATAGCTCCACCGAGGCAAGCACCCGTGGTAGTGGCTTGAGCACGCCGCTAGTGTTCGGAGCATGCCACCCGCAAGCACCCCGCCGTGACACGTCAGTCGACCGATCAGCAGCCGCGCGTCGGGAAGTACGCCTTCAGCGATGGCTCACTCGCGCGCCCGATCCTCACGCGCTGGTGGTTCACCACGCTCTTCCGGCTGACCCCGCGGTGGCTCGCAGCGAACACGATTACGCTCGTCTCCACCGGCGTCCTCCTCTCGGTTGCTGCCCTCGCCATCTCCCCGCCCGCCTCGCCCGGTGTGCACGCGCTCGTAGTCCTCGCCGCGCTGCAGCTGTATGTCGCGGGGGACCACATCGACGGGATGCAGGCGAAGGCGACCGGCACGGCAGGACCGTTGGGGGATTGGCTTGACCACTATTGTGATTACTGGGCCGGCGCGATCCTCATCCTCGGCTACTGGTCGCTCGTCAGTCGGCATGATGAACGCGTGCTCTTCGGCCTGTGCGCCGTGCTCGGCTTCGGATTCGCGATCACCTTTGCGGAACGCGAAGCGCGTCAGGCGCTACGGTTCACGGCCCTCGGCACCCTCGAAGCGATCGTCCTGTTGAGCGCGGTGCTCCTCTCCTGGGCATTCGCGCCGACGCGCGCGCTCTGGCAGCGCGAGGCGATCGCGGGATTCGCGTTCGCCACGATTCCCACGGCGATGGGCGCGGGAATGGGACTCATGGCGATCATCGAGATCGCTCGGCGACTCGGTGGGATCCCGCCGCGCGTCGCGCTCGTCGCGGCGGAGTTCACCGGCCTCGCGTGGCTCCTCCCGCAACTCACACATATCTCGGTGTTTGAGCGGTGGCTGCTGATGCCGCTCATCGGCGCTGAGTATGTTGCCCGCGTGATGCGCGGCCACCTTGTACGGGGCGCCCACACGCGACCCGACCCGACCGGTGTCTTCGGCGTCGCGTTCTTGATCGCCCTCTGGGGGTGGCCGGCGACCCAAGGCGCGGTGCCGCCCGCCATGCGGCTGCTCGGGGCCTATCTCTTCATGCGCCTAATGCTCATCCTGCCGGGCGTGCTCCGCTCGTTGCGGGTCCCGAACGCGTCATGAGCAGCGCCGCGATGGCGAAGAGGAGCGCGTACCCTGCCTGTTCTGCCACGGGCCACACCTCGGCCATCGGTGCGTCGGCGAGCCCGATGACCACCGCGCCGCTCACTCGCACGGCGAGATAACTCAACGCCGCCGGGACCAGTGCCGACGAGTGCCACCAGCGCAGGGTCCACACGGTGATGAGGAGGAGAAGCGGTGTCTTGGCCGCGATCAACGGCGCGAACCACCCCACGCGGAACTCTACGAGATACGCAGGCACAGTGCGGTACAGGAATCCCCACTCGATCCCGCCCGGTTGCCAGCCTGACGTGAGCGCAAAGGTCCCACTCACCACCAACGCGGTGACCCACGGATCATCCTGCTCCGGCCGCAGCAGCACCAGCGCGCCGATCAGCAGGTCGGCCCACGCATACTGGTACAGCGGTAGTTGATGGGTGAAGGTGAACAGACACCACGCCGAGGCGAGGCCGCAGATGCGGCGCCATGCGGGGACTGTGGTGCGCCACGAGGCGATGGCGAACGCGCACGTGGCCGCGAGAAACACGATCGGTTCATCCCAGACGCGCAAGCCGATCACCGACACGACGATCGCCACCGCTACCGCGAGCGCACGCTGTCGCGCGCCCGAGACGACGGCTGCGAAGACCACGCTCTTGGCGAAGATCCCGACGACATACAGTGTGCCGACCGAGATCGCACCGAGCGGCGCACGCGGGATCACGCCGTCGGCGCCCGGCCATTCCCGGCTGAAGAGACAGACTGCGAGCACGCCGAGTGCGATCGACGGGAGCGTCCCACGCGACCATCCACGGAGCGCCACGACGATCGCAAGGATCGGGAAGACGGCGAGCGCCGGATCACCGAGCCGCTGCGCCGCCAGCTCGGCGGCGAAGATCATCACGATCATCATCTGCGACCCGGCGGCGGGCCCCGTCGTCGGTGCGCGGTTCCCCGCACGCACTGTCTGCCAGCAGCACCCGAGGAACACGCCCAACAGCGCGAGGATCAGCGCAACGCGCCCGACGGCGCGTTGGGACCCCGGAACCGCCTCGCCGGCCGGCACGCCCGCGCGTAGACGATCACGGAAGAGCACGCTGAGCCGTGAGACGAGCGCTGGCGACGCGACGACTGGCAATCCCAGGAGATGGGCCAGCACCGGGTGCATCGCGGCGATCGGAAGCGGCGCCGCGACCGCCCCGACCGAGGCGCGCGGGCCCACAATGATCGCCGCGGTCGGCAAATCGAGCCCGGTCTTATGTTCGCCGCGCGGGTCATGGCCGTGATCACCCATCACGACGAGGTGATCCTCCGGACGGCGCGCGCTCGCGACGCGCGCCACTACCGAGTCCACCGCCGCGTAGGCAGCGCGATACTCCGCACGCGCGATCCCGTACTCGTGGGCGCGCCAATCCGTCGAGTTGATGTGCAGAATGACCAACGACCAAGACGAGTCTCGGTACATGCGCATGGCAAGCGGCTCGCGGGCGGCGTCGCGGGCGTACTGATCGCCGACCGACTCCGGTGGCACGTGCTGTGACAGTGCACGCCCGAACTGAACGAACGCATCGTCACCGATCACGACCGCATGGCGTCCGTCAGACTCCAACTCAGTGAAGAGACTCGCCGTCGGTAGTGCACGGACGCGGAAATTCCGGATGACGTTGATGAGTTGTGCGTCTGCTCGCCCAGTGAAGGCCGCTCGCATCGCCGGGATCGAGAACCCCTCGAACACCGTCTCCACCCGTGCCGAGGCGCCCGATCGGCGGAGCCGCGCGAGCGTCGGCATCGTGACGGAGTCCATCGAGGTCTCATAGCGCAGACCATCGAGAATCACCATCAGGACGCGCCCGCGCGCCGGGCCGCCCGCGCGAGTCGCCGTCGCCCTGCCGCCGCCGGGTGACAGAGGCGGGGGTGAGCGATCGAGCGCAAAGAGAGTGGCGATCGCGCTACCCGCGAGCGCCACCACGGCGACCCAGCGCTGCCGGAGCAGCAAGGTCACGGAGGCGTGGTCCGGGGGTGGGCGTCTGCGCATCGGGGCACGGGGCGGAAAGGAATCCTGCCGCGCGCGCCCACGCAATCGCCACGCCAGCCTCGATCCGGTAGATTGCGCCGTGATGACGCACTCCTCGTCCCTCACCGCTGCGCTCTCCCGCGTCGACCTCCCGTCGGCGAGAGCGACCTTCGTCGAGCAGGACGAGGCTATCTGGTTCCCCGACCTCTTCGCACCGGAGGAACTCCGTGCGATGATCGACGCGCTCCCAGCGGCGCGCGCTCACGTGCACCGCAGCTACGTGCCGACGAAGCGGAAGGGCGGCAGCGTCTCCATCACGGCGTTGCAAGCACACACCCCCGCGCTGGTGTCGTGGTATCAAGAGCCGAGCTTCGTCGCGTTCCTCGAAGCGCTCACCGGCGAACGGCTGCTCCCCTGCCCGCCGAGCGACCCCCACGGCTGCGCCCTCTACGTCTACGAGGAAGCGGGCGACCACATCGCGGGGCACTACGACACCTCGTTTTATCGTGGCAAACGCTTCACCGTGTTGCTCGGCCTCGTCGACGACTCGAGCACTCGCCTGGGATGCGAGTTCTACACCCGCGACAAGAGGCGGCTGCGGCGCGTCGAGCGCATTGCCACCACACCCGGCACCCTCGTGGTGTTCAATGGCGATCGGCTCTGGCATTCCGTGAGTCCCCTCGGGGCAAACGAGCTCCGGATCAGCCTCGCCATGGAGTACGTGACGGACCAACGCATGTCGCGCCTCAACCGCGTTATTTCTGATGTGAAGGACGCCGTCGCGTATTTCGGACTCCGCGGACTGCTGCGGACCCGGCGCAGCATGCCCCCCGCGCCGCGCTGACCCGCCGCCGAATCCACATGCGAAGCGTCTAGGCTTGCCATATCAATCCATCTAGATACCTTTATGTAATGACGCCCGCGATCCGTACCCCTGCCAAGCCCGCCCCCCTCCCCGCGACCGCCACGCTCTTTTCGGCGCTCGCGGACCCGACCCGCCTCCGGATCCTCGCCCTCCTCCGCGACGGCGAGACCTGCGTCTGTGACTTGCAGCGCCCGCTCGGGATCGCACAACCGCTCCTCTCCTTCCACCTCCGCGCCCTGCGCGACGCTGGGCTCGTGACGACCCGGCGGGAGGGTCGGTGGGCGTACTACGCGATCGCCCCCGACGCGCTGACAGCCGCGCACGACGCCGTGACCGACCTCCTGCGACCCCGCACCCGCGGCCGCTCACTCCCGAACCTCCCATCCTGCTGCTGACCCACACTGCCACGGCCATGACCACGAACCACATCGAGCTCCATGATCTCGTCCGCGCCCGTTACGGCGCCATCGCCACCGACGTCGCCGCTGGCACGACCACGAGTGGCTGCTGCGATAGCAGCTGTTGTGGCGGCGGCGACACTGACCCCATCACCCGCGGCCTTTACTCCGCTGCCGAGACACAGGGGATCCCCGCGGCGGCGGTGCTCGCCTCGCTCGGTTGCGGCAACCCGACCGCACTCGCCGAACTCGCGCCCGGCGAGGTCGTCCTCGACCTTGGATCGGGAGGGGGCATCGATGTCCTCCTCTCGGCGCAGCGCGTCGGACCCACGGGCAAGGCGTTCGGCCTCGACATGACCGATGAGATGCTCGCCCTCGCGCGCACGAACGCCGCCGCAGTGGGTGCCACCAATGTGGAGTTCCTGCGCGGCCACATCGAAGCGATCCCGCTCCCTGACGCCTCGGTCGACGTGATCATCTCGAACTGCGTCGTGAACCTCGCCGCCGACAAGCACGCGGTCGTGCGCGAGGCGTTTCGCGTCTTGAAGCCCGGTGGACGTCTCGCAATCAGCGATGTCCTCACGCGGAACGACCCTCCGGCCGCCGTTCGACAGTCGATGGAGCTCTGGGTCGGCTGCATCGCCGGTGCGCTCGAGGAGCGCGCACTGCTGCAGCTGTTACGCGACGCCGGATTCATCGACGCGAGCATCGACCCGACGCGCGAGTATCGCGCCGATGATGCCCGGACCTTTCTCGAAGGGGCCGGGCTCGACGCCTCCGCGTTGGCGCCCGAGATCGACGGCGCCTTCTTCAGCGGGTTCATCCGCGCCACCAAGCCCGCGTGAGCACCATGCCGAGCATCCGCGCCGCACGCGCTGAGGATCGTCCGGCGATCGCCACGCTCCTCACCGAGTCAGCGCTCCCCCTCGCCGGGCTTCCGGACCCACTCGACGCCTTCGTCGTCGCGGAGGACGAGACCGGCATCGTCGGCGCGATGGGGCTGGAACTCTTCGCGCCGTATGCGCTTCTCCGCTCCGCCGCGGTGCACCCGCGCCAGCGCGGGAGCGGGCTCGGTACGCGGCTCGCCGAGGCGACCATCGCACTCGCACGATCACGGCAGCTCACGGCGCTCTACCTGCTCACCACGACGGCCGCCGAGTGGTTTCCTCGCTTCGGATTCCGATCGATCACACGTGCCGAGGTCCCACCGTCGGTGCGCGCGTCGGCGGAGTTCGTGGAGGCCTGTCCCGCGAGCGCCACGGTGATGCATCTTCTGTTGCATCCCCAAGAGGAGCGCACGGCCCCGTGATCCCCCTTCCCCGCCGCCTCGCCGCTGAGTTCCTTGCCGCGGCCCTCCTGCTCTTCCTCGGGATCGGGAGTGTGTTGGCCAACACGCAGCAACCCGGGTCGCTCGGCCTAGTCGGCGTCGGACTCGCGTGGGGCGCCGTGGTGGCCGGCCTCGCGTACGCGTTCGGGCCCGTGAGTGGCGCGCACTTCAACCCCGCGGTGACGATCGCGCACGCCGTGATTGGGCGCTTCCCGCGCGCGGAGGTGCTCCCCTACATCGGAGCGCAGCTCGCGGGAGCGATCGCGGGAACGTGGGCGACGCAGAAGATCTGGGGTCCGCTCAACGGCATCGGAACGACCACGACGACGCTCGCGCCCCTCAATGCCGTCGCACTCGAGTTCGCCCTCAGCTTCGCGATCATGGCCGTCATCATGGGCTCCGCCACGGACGAGCGAGCGACGTCCGGATTCACCGGGCTCGCCGTCGGCGGCGTGGTGGCCGCCGACGTCATGATCGGCGGCGCGCTCACGGGCGCGTCGATGAACCCGGCGCGATCATTCGCCCCGGCGCTCGTGACGGGCGTGTGGACATCCCACTGGCTCTACTGGGTCGGTCCGGTCGCGGGGATGGTCAGCGCGGCGTGGATCTACGAGCGACTCCGCGCCACCCCACCGCGCTAGGCGGGCTTCGCTCGCCGGAGGGCGATCAGCTCCGCCGCGGCGGACAGGAGTGCGTCGCGCGCGATCGGTTTCGCCAGCCAGCGGACCTGCGCTCCGAGTGCGGCGAGTCGCTCGACGCGCTCGACATCGGGCTCGTAGCCACTCACGAAGACGACCGGCAGGTCGGGCACTTGCGCCCGCATCAGCAGGTACGCCGACGGCCCATCCAGCGCCGGCATGGAGACGTCACTGACGAGGAGCTCGAAGTTCGTCGGGGCGCGCAGGAAGGTCTCGACCGCCTCATCTCCGTTCGCGACCGCGACGACATCGAACCCGGCGACGCGTAGCGTGCGTGTGAACGTGGACCGCAGGGCGGGCTCATCTTCCGCCAGGAGCACGCGCCCTTGCAGCGGCACCGAGCGCGGCGGGGTCTTCGGTCGCGTCTCGGCGGCGATCGGGTCGCGTGAGAGGGGGAACTGGATCCGGAAGGTCGTGCCGACACCCGGATCGCTCGTCACATGGACCGAGCCCCCCATCTGTCGTACGGCCCCGTGCACGATCGAGAGCCCAAGGCCGGAACCGAAGTTTCGCGTGGTGAAGAACGGTTCCCAGATCCGGGCGAGCACCTCCGGCGCCATCCCAACACCGGAGTCGGCCACGAGGAGTTCGGCCTGCGGCACGGCACCTTCGGCGCGGCGGACGATCACATCCAACGTGCCGCCATCCGGCATGGCGAACTTCGCGTTGAACACGAGATTGAGGATGACCTGTTCGATCAAGGTCGCGTCGCCCACGACGGGGAGGAGCTGCCCCGCGCGTTCCATCCGGAGCGCGATCGGCGCATCGAGGACGCGCCGCACGAGTCGCTCGAATCCGCCGACGACCGCGTCGAGGTCGAGCGTCTCGAGGGCGACCGGTCGTTGCCGAGAGAACGTCAGGAGCTTGCGGGTAAGGCCGGTCGCGCGTGCGGCCTCGCGACGGATCGCATCCGCGGCCGCGAGGCGCGCCTCCCGATCATCGATGTCGGACGCGAGCTGTTCGGCCTCGCCGAGGATCACGCTGAGGACGTTGTTGAAGTCGTGCGCGATCCCCCCGGCCAGCAGCCCGATCGCCTCCATCTTCTGCGCCTGGCGCAACTGGGCTTCGAGGTCTCGCTGTCGTTCGAGGGTGAACGCGATCGCGAGCATTGACGCACTCGAGAGGACCAGTTCCTGATCGGCGAGTGTCCACTCGCGCGGCGCACCGATGTGCTCCACGCAGAGGATGCCGATGGGCGCGCCGGAGACTTCGATCGATACATCGAGCATCGCGGCGATGCCGAGCGGCCGGAGGTACCCGTCCGCGAACTCGGAGGTACGCGGATCGTGGAGGGCATCAGCCGCATCGATCACGATCCCCTCGCGGAGCGCAGCGAAGTACCGCGGATACGTCGCATCATCCAAGCGCAACGCGTCGCCGCTAAACGCGCCGCGATCGATGAGATCTAGGCAGCGGATCGCGCGATCCTCCGCCTCGTACCGCCAGACACTCACGCGAGCGACCTCGAGCGCCGCTGCGAGGATCGCGAGCCCGGACTGCACCGCCCGATGCAGATCGGTGTAGTCCAACGCCGCCAGCTTCCGCAAGGCACGCTGGTTCCGAAACAACGCGTTGTTCTGCGCCAGCAGCTGCGCCGACGCGGCGTGGGGATCGTCGAAGGTCACGGCGCGATTGGCATCGGGAAGAGCGGAGGTCCGTGCCCAAAAAGGGTGGGAAAACGTAACGCCATCGCCCCCACCTTGGGATGCCAAGGTGGGGGCGATGGAGGCGGGGAGATTCGAACTCCCGTCTTGCGTGAGATCTTCCGCAGCGTCTACGTGCGTAGCGCATCGATTGGTGTTTCCAGCCGCTGGCCGATGCGCCGCCCACGGATGGATGAGCCCTCTGAATCTCGTCGGCGCCACGAAGGCGATGGCGACGACCAACCCGGCTTTGCGATACCGACCAATCGCCCCGGGTGGGCTACTGGACCGGCACTGCTACGGACGCGGCTTACGCCGTGTTACGCAGCGAGAGCGAAGTTGTTGTTCGCAGTTGAGAATGTGCCGAGTGTTTTACCTGGGGCTCGACTTCCAGGGCACGCTGCTACGAGGCCACCCATACAATCGATACCGGTCGCCCCCGACAGCACCTCCAATCTAACCGATCGAGAGGCGCGCGTCATCCCTCCGCGAGCTCGACGCGGTTCCGGCCCCCGGACTTGGCGCGGTAGAGCGCACGGTCCGCGCGCTTGAAGAGCGTGGGCCCGTCGTCACCGGGGCGGCGCACCGCGACGCCGACACTCGCCGTCACGCGCACCTCGACCCCGCCCGCCCGCGTGACCCGTGCCTCGATCCGCTGGCGCAGCCGCTCCGAGAGCTCCCGGGCGCCTTCCGCATCGGTCTGCGGCGAGAGCACGGCGAGCTCTTCACCACCCAGCCGCGCGACGAGATCAACCTCGCGGATCCCCTCTTGCAGCGCATGCGCGACGGTCTGCAGCACCGCGTCGCCCACGTCGTGCCCGTGCGTGTCGTTGACGCGCTTGAAGTGGTCGATGTCGATCACCGCGAGCGCGCAACTCGTGCCGAACCGCGTAGCCTCGGCCAGGACCCGTTGCAGCAACTCCTCGAAGGCACGGCGATTCGCCAAGCCGGTCAGCGGATCGGTGCGTGAGCGTCGCGTCGCCTCCTCCATCTCCCACGCCGTCTCCAGCGCGGTCGCCGCGATCGCGGCCAACAACCCGATGAGCCGCGCCTCTCGCGCACGCACGCTGTGCGGCGCATCGCCACCCACGACGACCGCGCCCACCACCGCATCGTGCAGTCGGATCGGCACCACCAGCGCCGACGCCGGCTGCCAGGGCGCGGCCGCGCCGAGGAAGCCGGCCGCAGGCACCGCGCGCGCGTCCTCCCAGACCCGGGGCTGTCCGTCGCGGCAACACTCCGCCACTGCGCCCTCTCCATCGATCGCCGTCCCGATGAAGGCCGCCATCCCCTCCGCGGCGCCGGACACGCTCCCGTGACCTCCGATGGGATCCCACCGCACGACGCACGCGGTCGATCCGCCCGCGACCTCCAGCGCGGCGTGGGCCACGGCCGCCTCGAGCGCGCGCGGTTCCCGTTGCTGCTGAAACGCCTGCGCCGCACGCAGGAGCGCCCGCGTCTGGCGATTCTGCCGCGCCGACTCGTCGCGGGTCAGGAGCAGCTCGATCCACTCACCGACCCGCCGAGCGTGACGCGCCGCCCATTCCTTGAGCGTCTGGTCGCCGGGCACGAGCACGCGCGGGCCACCGAGCACGAGCGCGGCGAGCCCGTCGTTCGCGAGCGCGATCGGCGCCGCGACGAGAACGTCGGCACCCGGGCGCTGATCGATGAGAGTGACCTGCTCCCGCGCCGCCCACAGGGCGAAGGCGCGCACGCGCGCGTCGCTGCGCTGCTCAGCATCGGCGAGCGCCTCACTCGCGCCAAGAAGTTCAGGGGTGCTCTCCGCCTCGAGCCACCGGAGGACGAGCACCCACTCCGCCTCGTGCTGCGTGGCGATGTCGCCGAGCACCCCGACGAGCGAGTGCGCCAGACTCGCCCGCTGCGCCTCGGCGAGGGGCTCGATCTGGAGCGCGCCGCGTAACGCGAGGGCATCGGGAGACGCCGGCCGTGCGGACGCCGCCGCGGGCGCAGCGAGGAGGCGCGCCCACCACGCGCGCCAACCACGCATCTCAGCCTCCGAGGATGCGCGCCGCAGCCACCGCAGCGCCGAACCCGTTATCGATATTGCAGACGGTGACGCCGGCCGCACACGAGTTCAGCATCGTGAGGAGCGGCGCGAGGCCATGGAACGCCGCCCCATACCCCACGCTCGTGGGGACGGCGATCACCGGGACACGCACCAAACCACCGACCACGCTTGGCAGCGCCCCGTCCATCCCCGCGACGACGATCACGACGGCGGCGCGCTGCAAGAGCTCGTGATTGGCGAGCAACCGATGCAAGCCGGCGACGCCGACGTCCGTCAGGCGCTCAACGCGCTGTCCGAACGCCGTGAGCGTCAGCGCCGCCTCGTCGGCGACCGGCAGGTCGGTCGTGCCTGCCGTGATCACGAGTGCCAATCGCGCGTCGGCCGCCGGCAGCACGCGGTCCGCCCGCGCGAGTTCAACGATCCGTCCCCGCTCGTGCACCACCGCGGCTGGGAAGCGTGCCGCGAGCGCCGCGCGTTGCACGGGATCCGTGCGCGTCACCAGGAAACTCCCGCTCCGCTCCGCGAGCGCCGCGCAGATCGTGAGCGTCTGCTCGACAGTCTTCCCTTCTCCGTACACGACTTCCGGGTAGCCCTGTCGCAACGCCCGATGATGATCGACGGTGGCGAACTCGAACGACTCGAGCGGCGCCGCGGTCAGCCGATCGAGCGCCGAAGCAGCGCTCACGCGCCCGGCCGCGATCTCGTCGAGGAGCGCGTGGACCTCGGCGCGGTTCACGCGACCGCCTCGGCATCGAGCGGGGCGGTATCGCGATCCGCCCACCCGGACGCGAGGTAGTCGCTGAAGATCCCCTCGACTTCGTCGAACGAGTTCACCGCGTGCAACTTCTTGCGGAGTTCCGCGCTGTTGGGGAGTCCCTTCACGTACCAGCCGAGGTGCTTGCGGAACTCCAACGCCGCCCCGACAGAATCGAGCTCATAGCTTTGCACCATGCGTGCGTGCGACAACGCGATCGCGAAGCGCTCCGAGACACCCGGGGTCGGGGGCACGGGCGTCCCATCGATGAGGGCGCGCGCCTGCTTGAACACCCACGGTTGCCCGAACGATCCGCGCGCGATCATCACCCCGGCGCACCCGGTCTCGCGCCGCATGCGCGCGGCGTCCTCCGCCGTCTTGATATCGCCGTTCCCGATCACGGGGATGTCGAGCGCGTCCACCAGTGCGGCGATCTCCTCCCACCGCGCGCTCCCGGTGTACATCTGCGTGCGCGTGCGCGGATGGAGTGCGATCGCACGCACTCCCGCGTCCTGACAGCGTAGCCCGATCTTCACCGGATCGCGCATCTCCTCGCTCCAGCCGCTGCGGATCTTGCACGTGACGGGGAGATGCGTCCCGCTGATCACCGCCCGGATCACCTCCTGGACGAGATCGAGGTCCTTGAGGCACCCGGACCCACCGTTGCGGCGCACGACCTTCTTGACCGGACACCCAAAGTTGATGTCGATGAACTCAGGCTGGAACACGTCCGTCACGAGTGCCGCCGCGTCGCGCATCGCCGCCGGTTCCGCACCGAAGATCTGCACGCCGATCGTCCGCTCATCCGCGCCAAAGCGCAGCTTCGCGAGCGTGGCCTCGTTCTCGCGACGGATTCCCTCGGCACTCAGGAACTCCGTGACGACGACGTCCGCCCCCCACTGTCGGCAGAGGCGCCGGAAGGGCGATTCCGACACCCCGGCCATCGGCGCGAGGAAGAGCGGAATCTCATGGTCGACGGGATACGGGAACGCGGGCATCATCGCAAGCTACACGGACGCGGAAATCGTTGCAATATCAGGATTTGACACGCTTTCGACGGGCGGTTACCTTCGAAAAATGAGCGACCGCGACCGCGGTCGGCTCGCGCCGCTCGTGCCGCCACAGGACCGCAATGGAACTCCGCGAATTCTTCTCCGAGGACGCTGTCAAGCTCGAACTCGAAGGGACCTCGAAGGATGACATCCTTCGGGAGCTGATCGCGCTCCTGCAACTCGACGAGAAGAACGACGCCATGCTCTTCAAGATGCTGAAGCGTCGGGAGAACCTCGGCTCGACCGGGATCGGACGCGGCATCGCGATCCCTCACTGCCGCTCGCTCGTCGTGTCCAAGCTGCGTGTCGCCTTCGGGCGTAAGCGCAGCGGATTGGACTTCAAGGCGATCGACGAGAAGCCGGTGCACTTCTTCTTCCTGATCGTCGCACCGCCGCTCGAGGTGTCGAACCAGTATCTCCCCGTGCTCGGGAAGATCGCGCAGTTCTCGAAGGAGGCAGACGTGCCGGAGCGGCTCCTCGCCTTGGAATCACCCGCCGAGTTCATGCGACTCCTCGAAGAGAAGGGTGTGTAGTCTCACCGTGCGCTCGGATCCCCGAGCGCGCGGCTCGGCTCCTTTGCCCGGGCCTCACGCGTGACCGACCGTCGCGGCTCCACCTCCGACGCCACGCCCCCTCCCGCGTCGACACCGTTGGCGCTGGTGCATCGCATGGTCTCGCGCTTCGCGGGGAACGCGATCATCTTGGCGTGGACGCCGCTCGCCGTGCTGGACGCGATGGTGCTGAATGCGACTCGGGCCCGCGAGCATCCCGCGTTGTTTGCGTTGCCCATCGCCTCGTTGCTCTCGGGAGCCGTGCTGCGCTACTTCGCCGACCGCGCGCCGCGCGTGGGCGCCGCGCTCTTCCTCGCTGCGGGCGGTACTGGCGTCGCGATCGGAATGCTCATCAATGGGCTGATGGCGGCCAACTCGATCGCCGCCGCCGTGCTCGTGGTCTGGGCGGCGCTGTTCTTCGGACCTCGCGGCCTGACCCTCGCGATCGCGAGCTACCTCGCGATCGCCGCGACCGAGGTCGTCCTGGTACTGCGCGCGCCGAGCGTCCTTCCCGCCCCACTCGCACCGAACATGCGCGACCCGGTCACCTGGTTGCGGCTCAGTATCTGGGGCGCGAGCGGGCTCGCGATCGTGGGGATCATCGTGCTGCAGGTCATCCGCATCTACCGCGACGGCGCCGAGCGTGAGGCGCAAGCGCGACGCGATCTGGAGGCACAGAACGCGGCGCTACGTGCGGCCCGAGTGAAGCGCTGCAGCGGCGCGAGCTGGTCTCCGGCCTCGCCGCCGGCGTCGCGCACGACCTCGTCAATGTGGTGCAGGCCATCACCGCGAACGCGGAGATCCTCGACGAACACGTCGCGAACGGCGAGGGTCGCCAGGCGCTCGACGACATCCGCGCGGTCGGGGAGCGTGCGCGCGTGATGGTGCGCCGACTCCTCGAAGTCGGGAGGTCGCGAGGGCCCACGATCGCCCCGGTCGGCGCCCCCGAGTTCCTCGCGCGACTCGCCCCGCTCGTGACGCCGCTGCTGGAGGGGCGCATCCAGTACCTGCCCACCGCCACGGCGCAGCGACGCCTGCTGATCGACGCACCGCGGCTCGAGCACGCACTCCTCAACCTCGCGGTGAACGCGCGCGACGCGATGCCCACGGGGGGAACGCTCGCGATCACCATCAGTGATGCGCGGGACTCGGGGCGCGTGGTCATCGCAGTGAGCGACACGGGGAGCGGGATCCCGTCCGAGCTGCACGAGCGAATCTTCGACCCCTTCTTCACCACGAAAGATGCGACATCCGGATCAGGGCTTGGGCTCGCGATGGTCCGCCGGATCGTCGCCGAAGCGGGTGGGACGCTCACGTTGCAGAGTCGCGTCGACGAGGGGACCACCTTCTCGGTCTCCCTCCCGGCAACGGCCTAGATCCGAAGGCGCGCGACTCCGGCGCGAAAGCGCGCACGAATCCGCCACACCTGGAGCACCCCCGCCGTCGCGAGCCCGGCGGTGAGCCCCCACCAGAGGCCGCGCGCGCCGAGGCCGAGCGGGAAGGCCAGCCAGAGTGCGACGGGAATTCCCACCGCCCAAAACCCCGCGAGGTGGAGGACCATCGGCACACGGGTGTCGCCGGCGCCGCGCAGCACCCCGGCCGCGACGGCCTGCGTGCCGTCGAACACCTGGAAGGCACCCGCGATCGGGATGAGCGACGCCGCCACCGCGAGCGTGGCCGCGTCCGTGGTGAACCGTGACCCAAGCCACCCCGGCAAGCCGATCATCACCAGCGCGCTCAGTAGCATGAACCCAACACCGATCACAAAGGCGGCGACGACATCCTCGCGTGCCGTCTCCAGATCGCCGGCGCCCACGGCGCGCCCGACCAACGCCGCTGCGGCACTCGACACCCCCACCGGCACCATGAACGTCAGCGACGCGAGCGAGAGCGTGATCTCGTGTCCCGCGAGCGTGACGGTCCCCAGCCACCCCGTGAAGACGGTGACCAGCGCGAACGCGCCCGCCTCGAAGAACCATTGCAGTCCGATGGGCACGCCCACCGCGCTCATTCGCGCGAGCGGACCCCACGCACGGGCCGCCGCATGCCACGGCCGCAGTCGCGGCGCGAGCACCGGCCACGCGCGCAAGGCGAGGACCCCGAGCATCACCCAGCGCGCGAGCACCGTACTCAACGCCGACCCGGTCACGCCGAGCGCCGGGAGCCCGAACGCCCCGAAGATCAGCACGCGGTTCGCGGCGAGATTCACGATGTTGCCGACGATGATCGCCTCGAGCACCGGGCGCACCGTCCCCATCGCCTGCACCGACTGCCGAAGGGCGATGAAGAGGAAGAACGGGAGCATACCGGGGATGCTCCACCGAACGAACGCGGTGGCGATCGGCACGACGTCCGTGGGTTGGTCGAGCATGCCGAGCGCCGCAGGAACCGGCCACATGGCAAGCGAGATCACGACGGTCACCGCGACCGCGAGGACGACCCCTCGTTGCACACCGAGCGCGATCCCCGCGTCATCGCGCGCACCGACGGCCTGCGCCACGACGGGGTCGAGCGCCATCAGGAATCCCATCCCGAAGATGGCGATGTTGAAGAAATAGAGATTCCCGAGCGCCACGCCACCGAGCGCCGCCGGCCCGAGGCGCCCGACCATCAGGTTGTCGACGAAGCCCATGAGCTGCAGCCCGACCTGCACCGCGACGATCGGGGCGGCGAGCGCCAGCATCTCCCGCAGCTCTGCCGCGCGTGGCCACGGCAGCCGCCGCGGCCGCGCCGGGATCACTCCCACTCGATCGTCGCGGGCGGCTTCGAGCTCACGTCGTACACGACGCGATTGATCCCGCGGACCTCGTTGATGATCCGGTTCGAGATCCGCCCCAGCACTTCCGGCGGGAATGCGAACCAATCCGCCGTCATCCCATCGGTACTCGTCACCGCGCGGAGCGCGATCACGTGCTCGTAGGTACGGCCGTCGCCCATCACCCCTACCGACCGGACCGGGAGGAACACCGCGAACGCCTGCCAGATCTCCTGATACAACCCGGCGGCGCGGATCTCCTCGAGGTAGATCGCGTCGGCACGCCGGAGCAGATCGACCGACACACGATCCACCGCGCCGAGCACACGGATGCCGAGCCCTGGTCCAGGGAACGGATGCCGCCCGACCATCTCCTCGGGAAGCCCGAGCTCGCGACCGACGTTGCGCACTTCGTCTTTGAAGAGTTCGCGCAGTGGCTCGATCAGCTTGAACTTCATGTCCGGCTTCAGCCCGCCCACGTTGTGGTGCGTCTTGATCGTGGCACTCGGCCCACCCTTCGCACTCACACTCTCGATCACATCAGGGTAGAGCGTCCCCTGCACGAGGAACGCCGCGTCCTCACCCGCCGCCGCGCTCGCGTCCTCGAACACATCGATGAACGTGTGGCCGATGATCTTCCGCTTCTCCTCCGGATCACCCTTACCCGAGAGTGCGTCGAGGAACCGATCCTCGGCGCGGATCGTGACGAGCTTGATTCCGAGATGGGCCTTGAACGTGCGCTCGACCTGCTCACGCTCGTGCAATCGCAGGAGCCCGGTGTCGACGAAGATGCAGGTGAGCTGCTCGCCGATGGCGCGATGCACGAGCGCCGCCGCCACCGATGAATCCACCCCGCCGGAAAGCCCGCAGATCACCTTGCGATCCCCGACGAGCGCCCGGATCCGTGCGACCTCGTCGGTGATAAAGTGCCCCGGCGTCCACCCCGGCTCGCAGTGACAGATCTCGAACAGGAAGTTCGCGAGCAGATCCGCGCCGCGCGCCGTGTGATGCACCTCGGCGTGGAACTGCACGGCGTGGATCGGCTTCGACTCGTGACGCATCGCGACCACGGGATTGTCCGCGCTCGACGCGGTGACAACGTAGCCGGGAGGCGGTGCATCGACGTGGTCGCCATGACTCATCCAGACCGTGGTGCGCTCACCACGATCGAACCCGGCGAACAGCCCGCTCGCCTCGCCGACCACCACCTCGGCGCGCCCGTATTCGCGGCGTCCCCCGCCCCGCACGACCGCGCCCGCGTGGTGGGCCAGCCACTGCATCCCGTAGCAGACGCCGAGCACCGGCGCGACGTCGAGGATCGCCGGGTCGAACGTCGGCGCACCCTCATCTGTCACCGAACTCGGCCCCCCGGAAAGAATGATCCCCGTCGGCTTCCACTCGCGCACCCATGCCGCGGTCACCGTGGGCGGATGGATCTCCGAGAAGACCCGTGCCTCCCGCACGCGACGCGCGATGAGCTGCGTGAACTGCGAGCCGCAATCGAGGATCAGGATCCGAGAACTCACGTCTGCCACTCCGGGCCATCGAGTTTGACGAACTCCACATGCTTCGTCTGCAGGTCGATCAACGCGCCACCGGGCGATCCGTGCAACCACCCGCACGCCTCGCCGGGGTTCACGATCAAGGTGTTCCCGCGCGTCTTCATCTCCTGGCGATGCAGATGCCCATGGACCACCACGTCGTGGGCCGCGATCGAGCGGTCACTGGCATCGGTGATGTCGTGCACGAGCAGCACCTTGTGATCGCCGATCGTCAGACTGTGCGGCGACTCGAACAGCTCGTGCCCCATCCCCTGCTGTGCGATCGCCCGCAGTCCTTCATGATCGCCATCGTTCCGCCCGAAGATCCCCGCGAGTGCGACGCCCGCATCCTGGAACGGGAGGAGCGAGAAGGGGGAGCAGAAATCGCCCGCGTGCAGGACCAACCCCACACCGCGTTCGTTGAACTTCGCGAGCAGCGCCGCCACCGCCGGCACGCGGTCATGCGTATCCGAGAGCACTCCGACCAGCATCAGGCATCCCTCCACTGGGGGTTCTCGACATCGAGGTGCACGAGTTCCGCATAGGATTCGCGCGCCGTGACCGTCGCCCATCGCGAGCCATCGACCATCACTTCGGCGGCACGCGGCCGCGCATTGTAGTTCGAGGCCATCACGTACCCATACGCGCCCGTCGTGTGCACCGCCAGCAGATCTCCGGGCTCCACCGCGTCCATCTCGCGGCCGAGGGCAAGGAAGTCGCCCGTCTCGCACACCGGGCCGACCACGTCCGCCGTCGTCCGCGCGCCGCGCGGCGCGACCGCTTCGATCTTGTGGTACGCATCGTAGTGCGAGGGGCGCAACAACTCGGTCATCCCCGCGTCGCAGATGACGAACGTGGTCCCGCCGCTCTGCTTCACATACAGCACGCGCGTGAGCAAGCCACCCGTCGCAGCGGCGAAGAATCGACCGGGCTCCACGAGCAGTTCGAGACGGAGTCGCTGCGCCACCGGGACCACGAGCGCCGCGAACGCCGCCAGATCCGGCTCCGCCTCACGCTCGTACGGCACGGGGAGTCCGCCGCCGACATCGAGGTACCGCAGCGGGGCCCCCGCGGCGCGCAACCGCTCCGCCAACTCGCCCAAGCGTCGCGCACCGTCCGCGTAGGCGTCGAATGCGTGCAGCTGCGAGCCCACATGCATGTCGAGCCCGACCAACCGCAGCGCGGGATGCGCCAACACCGACTCCCCCGCCGCGAAGGCCTCGTCGTAGGGGATGCCGAACTTGTGCCCCTTCTCGCCGGTCGCGATGTAGTGGTGCGCGTTCGAGACCGCGACCTCCGGGTTCACGCGCAAGCCGACGGCCGGCGTCGCGCCGAGCGATGCGGCGATCGCCGCGATGCGCTCGATCTCCGCCACCGACTCGACATTGATCATCTTCACGCCGGCGACGATGGCGTCGCGCAGTTCCGCGTCGCTCTTCCCCACGCCTCCGAAGAGGATGTCGCTCGCCGGGAACCCAGCGCGGAGCGCCTTGAACAGCTCCCCGCCTGACACCACATCCACGCCGGAGCCCACAGCACGCAATTGATCGAGGATCCCACGTGAGGCGTTCGCCTTCAGCGAGTAGTGGATCCGATGCGGCACGCCACCGAGCGCCGCATCGAGCCTCTGATAGCGATCACGGAGTGTGCCAGCGCCGTACACATACAGCGGCGTCCCCGCGGCCTCGGCCAGCGCCGCGGCGCGCACACCTTCGACATACAGCACGCCGTCGCGACGCGTGAACGCGGTCATCCTAGTAGCTCTTCGCCCAGATGACCTGATGCTTCGCCGGCTCGCCGGTCACCATGCAGGTCGTCGGTCCGTTCGGCGTGCGGAACTCCTCGTCAGGGATACACCGGATCGTCGCCTTCGTCTCTTCCTTCACCCGGGCTTCGATCGCCGGATCGGCGTTCCACCCCGCGTAGACGAACGCGCCCTCTCCGGCCATCACCTCTTTGAATCGGTCGTACGAGATCGGCTCACGAATAGAGTTCGCCTCACGACGCGCCCGCGCCGCCTCCTTCATGTCGGCTTGGATCCGCTCTAGGAGTGCCGCCGCGGTCGCGGGGAGCCCCTCCATTGCCAACGACTGCTTCTCCTTCGTGTCGCGGCGCGCCGCGAACACCGCCGTCTTCTCAAGATCCTTCGGGCCGAGCTCGAACCGGAGCGGCACGCCGCGCAGTTCCCACTCGTAGTACTTCGCGCCAGGCTTCATCCCATCGCGCGCATCCACGTGGACGCGCAAGCGATCGGTCGCGCCTCGCCCCGTCCAATCGGTCAGCTGCGCCTTGAGCGCCATTGCGGCCTCGGTCATCCGCCCGCGCTCCTCATCGCTCTTCCAGATCGGAACGATCACGATCTCGATCGGCGCTAAGCGTGGTGGGATCCGCAGCCCGTTGTCGTCGCCGTGCGTCATCACGAGTCCACCGATCATGCGGGTGGACACGCCCCACGAGGTATTCCAGGCGTGCGCCATCTCGCCGCTCTCCGTCTGGAACGTCAGGTCGAACGCCTTCGCGAAGTTCTGGCCGAGGTTGTGCGAGGTCCCCGCCTGCAACGCCTTGTTGTCCTGCATCATCGCTTCGCACGAGTAGGTGCGCAGTGCGCCGGCGAACCGCTCGCTGTCGGTCTTCCGTCCCGTCACGACCGGCATCGCCATCCAGTCATCCATGAAGCTGCGATAGATGCCGAGGATCTTGAGCGTCTCCTCCTCCGCCTCCGCCTCGGTGACGTGCGCGGTGTGCCCCTCCTGCCAGAGGAACTCGAGCGTGCGCAGGAACAACCGCGTGCGCATCTCCCAGCGCACGACGTTCGCCCACTGGTTCATGAGGATGGGGAGATCGCGGTACGACTGCACCCACTTGGCGAACATGTGGTAGATGATCGTCTCGCTCGTCGGGCGGACGATCAGCGGTTCCTCGAGCTTCTTTCCGCCACCATGAGTGACGACCGCCACCTCCGGCGCGAACCCTTCCACATGGCTCGCTTCCTTCTTGAGGAAGCTCTCGGGGATGAAGAGCGGAAAGTAGGCGTTCTGATGCCCCGTCGCCTTGAACATGTCGTCGAGCGCACGCTGCATGCGCTCCCAGATCCCATACCCGTTCGGACGGATCACCATCGACCCCTTCACCGGGCTGTAGTCCGCGAGCTGCGAGCGCAGCACGAGTTCGTTGTACCACTCCGAGAAATCGGCCGCTCGGGTGGTCAGCTTCTTATCGTCAGCCATCGTCGTTGATCCTGGGAACTAGTCGCGCCCGTGGGCGCGACGGAAAGCCTGCAGAACCGCCTCGAGCTCCAACACATGCTCCCCCTGCTCCGGGAGCCCACGCAGCGGCGCACGCGCCGCCACGCGCTTGTACCCGATCATCCCTTCCATCGCCGGATCGCCGCTCAGAAAGCAGACGTGCTCCGACTCCGCCGTGTGTGACACCTTCCGCTGCTTGTTCATCGTCGCGTCGCCGATCGCGTACTCCACGGCGGCGCCGGCCGCGCGCAGCGCCTGCCCCACGCGGATCACCTCCGCCGGCGACACGCGCTCCTCCGCGATGAGCCATACCTCAGGCGTCGCGGCCTTCACACCGTCGAGTTTGCCACGCGCGGCGAGCAGTTCGCCGAGGACGACATCACCCATCCCGAAACCGAGCGCCGGGAGGTCGACGCCGCCGAGCGCCTGCAAGAGATTGTCGTAGCGGCCACCGCCGGCCACCGCGCGGAACTCCCCCTGCGCATCGAACAGCTCGAAGACGATTCCGGTGTAGTACGCGAGCCCACGCACGATCGTCAGATCGAGCACCACCCAATCGCGATAACCGTACGCATCCATCAGGCCGAGGTACCGCTCCAGTCGATCGAGCGCCTCCACCACTGCCACATGCGCACCGAACCGCGCCCGCAATGCCTCTACCGTCGTGGCGCCGACGGTCGCGAGCAGTGCCTCGGCGGCCTCAGCGGTCACGCCCGCTTCGGTGAGTTTCGCCATCGACGACTCACGCGACGCGCGCTCGACCTTGTCGATCACCGCGTACGCGACCCCGTGCTGCGCGTCGGTCAGACCGAGCGCGTTCAGGATCGCACTCAGCAGACGCCGGTCAGAGACGCGCGCGCGGATGTCCGCCGCACCCAGCTCGAGCTCAGCGCAGATCTCGAGTGCCACCGCGAGCAACTCCGCATCGGCGCGCTCGCTCGTCTCGCCGACGATATCGACGTTCAGCTGGAAGTGCTCGCGCAACCGCCCCTTCTGCGCCCGCTCATAGCGAAAGAGCTGCGGGAGCGAGAACCAGCGCACGGGCTTCCGTAATGCGTTCGCCTTGGCGGCGACCATGCGGGCGAAGGTCGGCGTCATCTCGGGCCGGAGCGAGACCTCGCGCGCGCCTTTGTCCGTGAACGCGTACAGTTGCGTGACGATCTCCTCGCCACTCTTCTGCGTGTAGAGCTCGAGGGGCTCTAACGGCGGGCCATCGTACTCGACGAAGGCGAAACGCCGCGCGACCGCCCGCCAAGCACGCGCGATGTGCGCGCGCCGCGCGAGATCGTCCGGATAAAAGTCCCGGAATCCCGGGAGAGGAAGTGCGCCCTTCATCAAAGGAATTTACCCGGCGGTCGGAGACACCGCCAACAGCGCCATCGCGTCGCCCACGGTGTGGAACGAGCCGGTGATCAGCGTCGTGCTGCCCAGACGATCGGCGCGCGCGATCGCCGCGCCGAGGTCGGTCTCCACCTCCGCGGGGATCCCCTCGGCGGCGCAGTGCGCCGCCACCTCGCGCACCCGCCACGCCCGGCTCGCCGGCGCACTCGGCGCCTCCGTCAGCACGAAGCGCGAGACCACCGGCGCGAGCCGCGCGAGGATCCCAGCCCAATCCTTGTCGCCCAACACGCTCAACACGGCCGTCACGGCACCCGCGGGGCGGACCGCCCGCAACGTGTCCGCCAGCACCTGCGCCCCATCCGGATTGTGCGCCACGTCGAAGATCGTTCGCCCAACGTGATGGAAACGTCCCGGCAGTCGCACCGCGCGCAGTCCACGGTCGACGGCCTCCGTCGTCGGTCGCAGCGATGTCGGGAGCGCGTTAAGCATCGCGAGCGCGGTCGCCGCATTCGCCGCTTGGTGCGCGCCAACGAGCGGGGTGCGATAGCCGCGCCCCCGCCAGCGGAACGATGTTCCCAGCGCGTCGGTGACGACGTCGCTCACCCCTGCGCCCCCCTGCACCTCGTCGATCGACGACGCGCCGTGCATCGCCGCGAGCTCCATGAGTTGCGCGCGGATCGCGGACTCCGGCTCACCGACGACGGCGGGACGGCCGGGCTTGAAGATCCCCGCCTTCTCGGCCGCGATCAGCTCCCGTGTCGCGCCGAGGAACTCCTGATGGTCCAGTCCGATGTTCGTCACCCCGGCCACAAGCGGATCGACGACGTTCGTCGCATCGAGACGGCCGCCCATCCCCGTCTCGATCACCGCGACATCCACCCCCGCGCGCGCGAAGAAGGTGAACGCCATCGCCGTGGTCGCCTCGAAGAAGGTCGCGCCGGTCGCCTCGACATCCCCCGTCCACTCGCGGATCCACGCGGTGATCCACTCGGCGGGAACGGGGGCGCCATCGATCAAGAAGCGCTCGGTGAAATCGACGAGATGCGGCGAGGTGTAGCGGGCGACCCGGAGACCGCGCGCGCGGAGCACCGCATCAAGCGTCGCGCAGACGCTCCCCTTCCCGTTCGTCCCGGCGATGTGCACGACGGGGACCGCCCGATGCGGATCGCCCATCCGATGGAGGAACGCCTCCACCCGATCCAGTCCAAGCTTCCACTGACCGGTGGTGCGCGCGAAAAGGAACTCGAGCGCGCGCCGGTAGTCGCTCAGCTCGTCTCCCATCCGGCGGCCGCGGGCTTGCCGCTCATGTGCCGGAGCAACTGTCCGACCGTCTTCTTCAGCTGGTGACGATGCACCACCTGATCGACCATCCCGCGATCAAGGAGGAACTCTGCCGTCTGGAATCCTTCCGGGAGATCCTGCCCCAGCGTCTGGCGGATCACGCGAGGGCCCGCAAAGCCGATCACCGCGCCCGGTTCGGCGAGGATCGCGTCGCCGAGCATCGCGTAGCTCGCACTCACGCCACCCGTCGTTGGATTCGTGAGGATCGACACGTACGGGATGCGCCGATCGTGCAGCTGCGAGAGCACCGCGGCAGTCTTCGCCATCTGCATCAACGAGAGCACGCCTTCCTGCATGCGGGCGCCGCCGGATGCCGAGATGATCACGAGCGGGAACTTCCGCTCGAGCGAGAGCTCACCGAGCCGCGCGATCTTCTCGCCGACGACCGATCCCATCGACCCGCCCATGAACGCGAAGTCCATGACGGCGAGATTCACCGGCATCTTCTCCATCGTGCCGGTCGCGGTGAGGATGGCGTCCGACTCGCCCGCCGCACCGAGCGCCTTCTTCAGGCGCGCCGGATACTCGGGGAAGTTCAGCGGATCGACCGATCGCAGATCGGCTTCGGTCTCTTCCCAGGAGTCGGTATCGAGGAGGATCCCGACATACTCGTGGGCCCGCATCCGCCGGTGGAAGTCACAACTCGGACACACGTGGGCGTTCCGCACGAACTTCTCGCGGATGTCCGTGTGCCCGCACGCCTCGCACTTCTCCCACACATCGGGAGGGATCTCGAGGCGCTCGCGCCGCGGCTCGCGCGGTTTCTTCTCCTTGCGAAACCAAGCCATAGACTAGGTAATGTGACGCCCATCACGCATCGGGGCAAGCGCAAACCGCGCAACACATTGCCCAGCTGAGACTTACCTCACGTCAGATGACGAGCGTATCCGCCTTTCCACGTCCTTCGCTCGAGATCCGCACGAGCATCCCCACCGCGAGCCAGCAGGAGAGCATGAAGGAGCCGCCATACGAGAAGAACGGCAGCGGGATCCCCGTGATGGGCATGAGGTTCAGTGTCATCCCCACGTTCACTAGGATGTGCACGAACCAACTCGCCATCAGTCCGAAGGCCACGAGACTTGGGAATGCCGAGGGCGCGCGCCCCGCGACGCGTGTGGACCGAAGCAGCAACCAGGTGAAGAGGATGAGCGCCACGCTCACGCCGAGGAAGCCGAGCTCCTCACCGACCACGGGGAAGATGAAGTCGGTATGTTGCGCGGGAAGGAACGCCAGCCGCTTCTGCGTTCCGAGCGTGAACCCCTTTCCGAACCACCCCCCCGAGCCGATCGCCACTTGCGACTGGATCACGTGATACCCGGAGGCCCGCGGGTCGGCCTGCGGGTCGAGGAACACCTGTAGCCGGCGCTGCTGATACGGCTGCAGCTGTTCCCAGAGCAGCGGTGCGACGACGCCCATCGCAACATTCGCGGCGACGACCAGGGCTCCTTCGAGCAGATAGGGTCGCGCCCACAGCACCAGCGCGATGAGAAGGATGAACCACGCGCCCCAGAGCCCGGTGCTGAACGCCAACACAAGACTCACCGCAGGGCTGGCCAGGAGCACGAGCAGCGGCCACGAGACGCCGCTCCAGAAGAGCATCGCGAAGAGGATGCCGATGAAGACGATCGCGGTGCCGAGGTCAGGCTGCCCCATGATCAGCAGCCAGGGCACGAGCACGACGACCACGGGTGGCCAGAGCTCGAAGAGCGACTTCGGCGCGTCCTTCCGCGACGAGAGCACCTTGGCAAGACAGAGCACGACCGCGAGCTTCGCCAGCTCCGAGGGCTGGCCGAGCCGCACCCCACCGATCGCCAACCAGCTCTTCGTGCTCGCCGCCGTGCCCGCGCCCGTGCCGACGAAGAGCAGGAGGAAGAGGAGCGCCGTGCTGAGCGCATACACCGGCACACTCGCCCACTCCAGCAGGCGCACCGACGCGCGCGTCGTGAGCCACGCCGCGCCGATGCCGAGCACGCACCACATCAGCTGCGTGCGCCAGATCCGCGCCACCATCGTCGGCGCATCGGTCTGCCCCGCCGAGAACACCATCGCGATCCCGTACACCGAGAGCGCGAGCGCCAGCGCGACGAGCGTCCAGTCGGCCACCTGCCGCCGCGCCCTCATGGACCGGCCGTCCCCACCGCCTCCACCGGCGTCGCCTTGAGATAGCGCTCCACGATCTTCGACGCGATGCGCGCCGCGCGTGACCCGTGCAGCCCGAACTCCAACATCACCGCGACGACGATCGTCGGCTCTTCCGCCGGTGCGAACCCTGCGAACCACGCGTGGTCACGCTTCGCGTCCTGCGCATTCTGGGCGGTCCCCGTCTTTCCCGCGAGCACCAGCCCTTCGATGCGCGAGCCCGCGGCCGTACCGCGGCCGACGACGCCTGCGAGTGCCGCGCGCAGGCCATGGAGACGCGCGGAGTCGAGCGTGAAGAGCGCCACGCGCTCCGGCGCGCCGCGCACCACCTCCGGCTTCGCCGCGCTCCCGTCGGTCGCGAGCGCGGTGTAGAACCGGGCGAGGTTCACGACCGTCTGGGAATTCTCCCCCTGCCCGATCGCCAGATTGAGCGCGTTCGCCTGCGTCCACCCACGCGGCCCGTAGAGGCGATCGTAGTAAGCCGTCGCGGGTGCCGTCGGAAAGCGAGGACGCGTCTCGTTCGGGAGATCGATCCCGCTCCGCTCGCGACTCCCGAGCTGGATACCGCCCGCCACGAGCTTCGTGAGGCCAAGCTTCAGTCCGAGCTGATAGAAGTACACATCGCACGAGACCTCAATGGCGCGCGCGAGCGAGGTGTAGCCGTGCCCCTTCTTCTCCCAGCACTTGAACCGACGGTTTCCGAACTGGAACCCGCCGGTGCATGGCGTCGGCATCACATCCTCGAGCTTTACCAGCCCCTGCTCCATCGCCATCACCGCCGTTGCCAGCTTCCACGTCGAGCCCGGCGGGTACGTCCCTTGGATCGCTTTGTTGTAGAGCGGACGCCGTGGATCCTCGTTCAGCTCCTTCCAATAGTCCGTCGGGATCCCACCGATGAACCGGTTCGGATCGAAGCTCGGAGCCGAGTGCAGCGCGAGTACTTCCCCCGTGCGCGGGTCCATCGCGACCGCCGCACCGATCAACGAGTCGCCGAACAGCGCCACGACGAAGCGCTGCAGATCGAGGTCGATGTTCGTGCGGAGCGCTGGTGCCGCCTCCGGCGAAAGGTCCTGCCGTGCACCCGCCTCGCGCACGACGCGGTTGCGCGCGTCCACCTCGACGAAGCGCACCCCTTCGCGCCCGCGGAGGCGCCCCTCATACTGCCGCTCGAGCCCACCCTTCCCGATCTGTTGCCCCGCCTTGTAGCCGCGATACTCCGGCGTCGCGAGTTCCCCTTCGGTGATCTCGCCGGTGTACCCGACCAGCGCCGCGACGCCCGCGCCATCGGGATAGTGACGCTTCGGCGCCGACTGGATGATCAACCCGGGGAACTCGACCCGATGCTCTTCGAGCACACTCACCAACTCGAACGACGCGTCGCCGAAGATCACCGTCGGGCGGTTCGGGTTCCGCCGGAACCGTCGCAGCGCCGCCTCGATCTGCTCCGCGCTGAGCGGCACGGTGCCCGAGAGCCGCGTCAGGACCGCACGGAGTGAATCGGCCCGCGGCGTCAGGATCGACACCGAGTACCCGGGGAGGTTCTCCGCGATGATCCGTCCCGCGCGGTCGTAGATCACACCGCGCGGTGCGGGAAGTGGGACCTCTCGCAAGCGGTTCTCCTCGGACTGCAGCACATACTGCGCGTGCTGCAACACCTGCGCCCGGAAGAACGATCCACCGAGGAAGAGCGTCGCCACCACGACGACGCCCGCGGCCACGCGAGCGCGGCGCTGAACGTCGTTCGGGTGGAAGCTCATCCGCGCTCCGGGAGCGCTAACGGACGCGCGATCAGCAGGACCACGATACCCACCACCGCCGTCACCGCGGCGGCGAGCGGCGACCAGAGCACCAACTGCAGGACGAGCTCCTGTCCACCGAGGCGATGCTCCGCGAGCACCGTGATCAGGTCGGCCATCCACTTCCCCGCGAAGACGAACACCGCGTTTAGGAGGATGTTATCGGCGAAGAACGCCGCCTTCAGCCAGCTCGCCGTGTAGCCCACGATCGTCAGCGCGAGCGCACCCGCGCCGAACGCCTCCGGCACCATCGCGTCGGCGACGATGCCGATGGCGAAGCCGATGAGCGCCGCCGCCCCGGGACGCGTCCGCACCGCGACGAGCAGGAGCGCGACGACGAGGAAGTCGATCCCGGCACGCCAGCCGAGCGCCGGTCGCAACGAGTAGTGCAGCGCGATCAGCGTGAAGAAGAAGAGCGCGAGCAGCACCCGACGGGCGAACGTCATAGACGCCGCCGTGCGCTGGTGTCCACCCGCACGCTGCTGTCGCGCCGCGTCGTGCTATCGCGCGGCAGCAGCGTGTCGCGCCGTGCCAACGAATCGCCGGCGTGCACCACGCCGCGCGCCGCCGAATCCACGGCCGTGGCCCAGACACTCGCCACGCCGACCTTCGCGCGCTCGGGCGTCAAGACCATCACGGTCGTGACGTCCGCCGCGCGCACGATCGGACGCAGGAGATAGGTGCGCGCCCACCCTTCCGTCGTGCGCACCTCACCCATCACCGTCCCGATCGGGATCCCGCGCGGGAACACCCCGCCGAGCCCCGCGCTCACGATCAGCGTGCCTGGCTTCAGCGCGTTGCGGAACGGGACGCCGCGGAGCTCGAGGAGAAATCGCGTTGCCGCGTTCCCCAAGTGCGGGTACACGATCCCGAACGCGTTCCCATCCGCGCTGATCGCACTCACGCGGAAGTCAGGGTGCGGCCATGCGACTGCCACGCTCGTCGTGGCCTCGACGCGATCGACCATCCCCACCAACCCTTCGGGCGCGATCACCGGACTGAAGCGCCGCACGCCATCGCGCGCGCCGGCACCGAGGGCGACGGTATGATCGTCGCCGAAGGCACGCCCCTGCAGTGCCTCAGCGGGCACGAAGCCCCATTTGAGCGCACTCCCCAATCCCAGGAGTGCGCGAAGGCGTGCGTTCTCGGCCTCGACCGCGTCGAGGCGCACGGCACGGAGCCGCACGCTGTCGGCGACGCGCGTCGCGGTGCCGAAATCGAGCACCGCGCGCCGCGACGTCTCGGCCTTCTCTTGGAGGAGCGCGAGCGGAGCGATCACACTCGCGCGCAACGCGCCGGCGACGCGCCCGCGCGGCGCTGCGGGAAGGACAAGCAGGGCCGCCGACGCGACCACGCCCAAGGCGGCTAGCGCCAGATCGACGCGCGGATCGTGCCGAGCTTGCCGACGCACCGCGCCGTCAGGTCGCGAGGACCGACCAGTACTTCTCCTCGTCGTCGAGGATGCGTCCGGTGCCGCGCACCACGCAGGTCAACGGATCCTCATCGACGTGGATCGGGAGTCCCGTCTCCTGCGTGAGCAGCACGTCGAGCCCACGGATGAGCGCGCCACCGCCCGTCATCACGATCCCACGATCGACGATATCGGACGCGAGTTCCGGCGGCGTGATCTCCAGTGCGCGACGCACCGCGTCGACGATCTGCTGGATCGGCTCTTGGATTGCTTCGCGGATCTCCACCGAGTTCACGCGCACCGTCTTCGGGATCCCCGACACGAGGTCGCGCCCCTTCACTTCCATCTCGCGCTCTTCGCCGAGCGGCGCCGCCGACCCGATCTGACACTTGATCAACTCCGCGGTCGGCTCACCGATCAGCAGGTTGTACGCCTTCCGCATGAACTGCACGATCGCGAGGTCGAGTTCGTCGCCACCGGTGCGGATCGAGGTGTCCGACACGATCCCGGAGAGCGCGATGACCGCAATCTCCGTCGTACCGCCGCCGATGTCGATCACCATGTTCCCCGTCGGCGTCTCCACCGGGAGCCCCACGCCGATCGCCGCCGCCATCGGCTCGGCGACCATGAACACTTCCTTTGCGCCCGCGCCGAGGGCCGAGTCACGCACCGCGCGCTTCTCCACCTCGGTGATCCCCGACGGCACGCACACGATCACGCGCGGCTTCACCTTGAAGACGTGCTTATCGATGATGAGCGTGAGGAAGTAGCGGAGCATCTTCTCGGTCACGTCGAAGTCGGCGATCACGCCGTCCTTCATCGGCCGCACCGCGATCACGCCTTCGGGCGTGCGCCCCAGCATCCGCTTCGCTTCGAGCCCGACGCCCTTGATCTTCTTCGTCTCGCGATCGATCGCGACGACGCTCGGCTCGTTGAGCACGATCCCTTGCCCCTGCACGTACACGAGCGTGTTCGCCGTGCCGAGGTCGACTGCGATCGCGTTCGCAGGGAACGCGTTCTTCAAGAACGTGGAGAAGGGCCAGGCCATTTTTGCTCGACGCGCCTCCGCGCAGAACGCGGGCACGAGGGTCGGCTACATTAGAGCGGGAGAGCGTGTAAGATAGCCGCGTGTCGTGAGGCCGGGCAAGGAAACGCCGACACCAACGCGAGCGGGCGGCTCCCGTGTGGAAGCCGCCCGCCGGACCGCACCGTGAGGCGCGCCTACTTCACGAACTGCATCGGGTCGTGGAAGGTCATCCCAAAGGCGTCCGCGACACCCTGATAGGTCACCTTCCCGTCGACCACGTTCAGCCCCTTCAGGAGTGCCGGATCGGCCGCCAGCGCGGCCTTCCACCCCTTGTTCGCGAGCTTCATCGCGTACGGGAAGGTCGCGTTCGTGAGCGCGAGCGTCGAGGTGCGCGGCACGCCCCCCGGCATGTTGGCCACGCCGTAGTGGATGATCCCGTCGACCGTGTACACCGGGTTCTCGTGCGTGGTCGCATGGATCGTCTCCACGCACCCGCCCTGATCGATCGCGACGTCGACGATCACCGACCCCAGCTTCATGAGCTTCAGGTCCTCCTTGCGGATCAGCTTCGGCGCCTTGGCACCCGGGATCAGCACGCCACCGACGACGAGGTCCGCGGTCGAGATCTGTTCGAGCACGTTATGACGGTTCGAGTAGATGCAGGTCACGTTGGCCGGCATCACGTCGCTGAGATAGCGGAGGCGCGGGAGCGAGAGGTCCATGATTGTGACCTTCGCGCCCATCCCCGCCGCCATCTTCGCCGCGTTGATGCCGACGATCCCGCCGCCGAGCACCACCACCTTGGCCGGCGGCACGCCCGGCACGCCACCGAGGAGCACGCCACGGCCGCCGAAGAGCTTCTCGAGGTACTTCGCGCCTTCCTGCACCGCCATACGCCCCGCCACTTCCGACATCGGCGTGAGGAGCGGGAGTTCGCCATTGGCGAGCTCGACCGTCTCGTACGCGATGCAGGTCGCCCCGGAATCGATGTGCGCCTTCGTCAGCTTCTCGTCCGCAGCGAAGTGGAAGTAGGTGAAGATCGTCTGCCCTTTGCGCATCCGCTTCCACTCGGGCTCGATCGGCTCCTTCACCTTGATGATCATGTCCGCCTGCGCCCAGACGTCATCGACGTTGGGGACGATCTTCGCGCCGACCGCGGTGTACTGCGCGTCGTCGAAGCCACTGCCGAGTCCACCGCCCTGCTCCACGAACACCTCGTGGCCGGCGGAGACGAGCGCCTCGGCCCCAGCGGGGACGAGCGCGATACGATTCTCGTTGGTCTTGATTTCCTTCGGGATACCGATGCGCATGACGGGAGTGAAGACGAGGTGAGAGTGGACTGCCTAGTTCGTGAACGAAACTCAGGCGCTCGCCGTCCCGGCGCGCGGCCTGCCCAGCACTGAAAGATAGCTAGACCTGAGGCCCCAAGCGAAGCAGCGTCTGCGCTTCCGGACGGAAGAACTGCTGACAGGCCGCGTGGACCTCGCCGCCGTCGAGCCCCTCGATCTCTTCCAAGAGCGTGTCGATCGGCGTCGGTGTCTCCCCGAACAGCTCGAAGGTCGCCGCACGGTACATCCGCGACCCCACCCCTTCGAGCGAGAGGACGATCTGCCCCTTGAGCTGCTGCTTCGCGGTCGCGAGCTCCGCTGCGGGGATGCCGTCGTCCACCAGCTTCTGCAGCTCCGTGCGTACCGCAGCGACCGCGGCATCCGCCGTCTCCGGCGCAGTCGCGACGTACACGCCGTGCGATCCCGCATGCTGATGGAAGCTCTGGAACGCATAGACGCTGTAGGCGAGCCCCAGCTCCTCCCGCACGCGCTGGAACAGGCGCGAACTCATCCCACCCCCGAGCACGGTGTCGATCAGCATCAGCGCGTGCCGCCGAGGATCGCGATGCGGGATCGTCGCGCTCCCGAACACCAGATGCGTCTGCGCCCCATCGCGCGCCACCCGCTCCTCGGTGGGCGCCACCAGCGAAGGCGTCGCGACCTCGGGCACACCGGTCGCCCCAGCGGGACGGTCCGCCCACCCCGCCTCGGTGAGCTGCGCCAAGAGTTGCGCGTGCGTCACGTTCCCCGCCGCGCCCACCACGAGACGTCCCGGATGGTACGCGGCCGCGTGCAGCGCTCGCAGATCATCGGTCCGCATCCGCCCCACGGTCTCACGGGTCCCGAGGATCGAGTACCCGAACGGGTGCGCGCCCCAGAGCTGCTCATTGTGCAACTCGAAGACAAGATCGTCCGGCGCGTCCTCCATCATCCCGATCTCCTCGAGCACCACCTTCCGCTCGAGCGCGAGGTCGGACTCCCGCAGCAGCGGCGAGAACACCAGGTCCGCGAGGACGTCCGCCGCCTGCGGGAGATGCTCATCGAGCACGCGCGCCTGATAGCTCGTGTGCTCGCGCGACGTAAACGCGTCGAGCGACCCGCCAAGCGCCTCGAGCGACTGCGCGAGCTGCGCCGCGCTCCGCTTGGCCGTCCCCTTGAACACCATGTGCTCAAGGAGATGCGAGACGCCCATCACGTCGCGGGCCTCATGCACGCTCGCCGCCCGGACCCAGGCCCCCAAAGCGACCGACCGCACGCCCGGAACGAATTCCGAGAGTACGGTCAGTCCGTTCGGGAGAACGGTGCGCTCGATCCCCGTGGTGCGGGCGAGATCAGCCGGCGTCGCGATCACTCGCGGCCACGGCCCCCACGCCCACCACGCCCACCGCGGCTGCCACCCTCACGACGCGGCTTCTCGCTCGCGCCCTCGGCGGCCGGCTCGGCGTACGCGTCGCCCGCGGGCGCCGCACCCTCAGCCGCCGGCGCCGACGCGTCCGCGCCCGGCTTCGGCAGCAACACCTTGCGCGACAGGCGCAGGCGGCCGCGCTCATCGCGCTCGATCAGCTTGACCTGCACGATGTCGCCGACCTTCATCACGTCCTCGACCTTGTCCGTGCGGCCGTGCTGCATCTCGGAGATGTGCAGGAGCGCTTCGGTACCCGGGATGAGCTCGATGAACGCGCCGAACGCGGTCGTGCTCTTCACCTTCCCGTCGTACACGGTGCCGATCTCCGGCTCCGCCGTGATCGCCTGCACCATCTGGCGCGCACGCTCCATCGCCTCGGCGCCGACCGCAGCGATCGTGACGAGACCGCTGTCGTCGACCGTGAGCTCGGCCCCGCTCTCTTCTTGGATCCCGCGGATCGTCTTCCCCTTCGGCCCGATGAGCTCGCCGATCTTCTCCGGGTTGATCTGCACCGTGACGATGCGCGGCGCCCACGGCGACAGGTCGGCGCGCGGCGCGGAGAGCGCCTTCTCCATCTCCCCGAGGATGTGCATGCGGCCGACCTTCGCCTGCGCGAGCGCTTCGGTCATCAGCTGCAGGTCGAGCCCCTGGATCTTGATGTCCATCTGGATCGACGTGATCCCGGCCGCCGTCCCCGCAACCTTGAAGTCCATGTCGCCAAGGTGGTCTTCGGTGCCCAGGATGTCGGTGAGGATCGCGTAGCGCTCCCCTTCCTTGATGAGTCCCATCGCCACACCGGCGACGGCACCCGCGATCGGCACACCCGCGTCGTAGAGCGCGAGCGATCCACCGCACACCGACGCCATCGACGACGACCCGTTCGACTCAAGGATCTCCGACACGATGCGGATCGTGTACGGGAAGCTCGCGTGCTCGGGGAGCACGGCCTGCAGCGCGCGCTCGGCGAGGTTGCCGTGACCGATCTCGCGACGGCTCGTGCCGCGCACCGGGCGCACCTCACCCGTGGAGAAGGGCGGGAAGTTGTAGTGGAGCATGAAGGTCCGCTCCGTCTCCGCCTTCGCGTCGATCGTGTCGAGGCGCTGCGCATCCTTGCCCGTGCCGAGCGTCACGCTCACGAGCGACTGCGTCTGCCCACGCGTGAAGAGCGCCGACCCGTGCACGCGGGGCAGGAGCCCCGCCTCGATCGAGATCTGACGCACTTCGGTCGGCTTGCGGCCGTCCACGCGGAGCCCCGTGTCGAGCACCTGCGAGCGAAGCGCCGTGTACTCCAGATCGCCGAGCACCGCCCCGATGAAGCCGTGCTGCGCCTCGGGGAGCGTCGCCTTCAGCTCGTCCTTCGTGCTCTTCTTGACCGCCTCGACCGCCTCGATGCGCGTGTGCTTGTCCTTCTGGTTGATCGCCGTGAGGATCTTCGACTCGGCCGCCTTCGTGACCGCGGTCGTGACCTCGGCCGGGATCTCGGTCTTGGTCCAGCTCATCTTCTCGACGGCGCTCTTCGCGAGCACCTCGTTCTGGATGCCGATGAGCTCACGGATGCCGCGCTGCGCGATCCCGAGCGCGTCGACCACGTCCTGCTCGCTCACTTCCAGCGCGCCACCCTCGACCATCACGATCGAGTCCTGCGAGCCCGCGACGACGAGGTCGAGGTCGGAGAAGTCGAGCGCCTGGAAGGTCGGGTTCAGCACCCACTTCCTTTCGACGCGACCCACACGTACGCCCGCGATCGGACCGGCGAAGGGGATCTTCGAGGTGTTGAGCGCGAACGACGCCGCGAGGAGACCGAGCACGTCGGCGTCATTCTCCTGGTCGGCGCTGATCACATAGACGAAGACCTGCACTTCGTTCTGGAAGCCTTCCGGGAAGAGCGGACGGATCGAGCGATCGATGATGCGCGCTGCGAGGATCTCGCCATCGTTCGGGCGCCCTTCGCGCTTGATGAATCCGCCCGGGATCTTGCCGGCCGCGGAGGTCTTCTCGCGGTACTCGACCGTGAGCGGGAAGAACGGAAGCGTGCTCCGGTTCTCCGAGACGGTGACGGCGGCGAGCACCATGGTGTCGCCGTACCGGACGAGCGCGGACCCAGCGGCCTGCTTCGCCATGCGCCCGGTCTCGAGCGAGAGCGTGCGGCCAGCGAAGGTCTTCTCAATGCGATGCATCATCAGGGTTCTCTCAGGGGAAACGCAAACCGCGCGGGTCGCCAAGGACGCCCGCGCGGAAAGCTGATCAAGTGGTCTTAGTAGCGGAGCCCAAGGGTCGAGACGACCTTGCGGTACGACTCGAGATCCGTGCGCTGCAGGTAGTTGAGGTGCCGACGGCGCCGGCTCACGAGCTTCAGGAGCCCGCGGCGACCGTGGTGATCCTTCTTGTGCGCCCGAAAATGCTCGGTGAGGTAGTTGATCCGCTCGGTGAGCATCCCGATCTGCACTTCGGACGAGCCCGTGTCGGTCTCGTGCAGGCGATTCTTCTCCATCGCCGAGGTCTTGTCAAACGCCATTTCGCCCTGCGCTGCTAAGCCGTTAACTGGTTGATTTATCGTAGCTTGTCAAAATAACCCACCGGGTCGCGGAGGTAAAGCCCCCACCCCGCGCCCCACCGTGGTTCCTGTTCTTGCTGTTGTTCCTTTCGTTCCGGCGCTCTCTCCCTTCGAGCCGTCCCCTATCGCCCGATCAGCGCCCACACATCATTCCACGTGATCGTCAGAAACAAGCCCAGCACGATCGCAATCCCCGCATACCCGAGCAATCCGCGGGTCCGGAGGCTGAACGGGCTCCCCTTGATCCCTTCGGCAACCGTGATGAGCACCTGCCCGCCGTCGAGCACGGGGATCGGCAGGAGATTCAGCACCGCGAGGTTGATGCTCAGGAACGCGATCAACCCGACGAGCGCTTCGACGCCGTTCTGCGCGGCGACCACAGAGACCTGCGCGATCCGCACGGGGCCACCGAGGTTCTTCACGCTCACGTCGCCCGCCACGAGTCCCCGCACCACCTTCACGATGCTCGTCGCCATGGTCCAGGTGAGCTCAGCCCCCGCGGCGAGGCTGCCACCGATGCCGAGCGACTCGCGGACCACGCGGTTCGCCGGGCCGAGCCCGATGCGCCCCGCTTTCGCCGCGGTACCGGTCGCCGGGTCGGTCACCGCCTGCGTCTCTGGCGTCACCGTCAGGGTGACCTCCTGCCCACCGCGGAGGACCACGAACGCGAGCGGGGCCCCCGCCGACGCCGAGACGCGTTCGAGCATCGACCCCCAGTCCTTCACCGGTGCGCCGTTGATGCGCATCACCGAGTCGCCGCGCTGAAAGCCGACACGCGCGGCGGGGCGATCCGCCACGACGGAATCGACCACGGCGGGGACATAGGGACGGCCGTTCACGGCGAACATCGCCACACTCGCGCCCCACGCGAGCAGCACGTTCGCGATCACCCCCGCGAGCAGGATGAACACGCGTCCCCCCACCGGTTTCGATTCGAACCATCGGTCACTCGGCACAGGCTTCGGGCCGAACGGGGCGATCCCCTCAGGGTCCCAGTACTTCCCCGCCTCGGCGCGTGCGGCCGGCGTCTCACCGCCCCCTTCGAGCAGCGCTTGCGCCTCGTCCTCTCGCGACGCCATGCGTACGTAGCCGCCCACCGGAAAGGCGTTCACGACGTACTCGGTCTCGCCGCGGCGCCACCGGAAGAGTGTCGGCCCGAAGCCGAGCGCGAAGCGCGGCGCATACACCCCCACCCAGCGGGCGGCCCAGAGATGCCCGAGCTCGTGGATCGCGACGATCAGGCCGAAGACGATCAGCGGGGCTAACCAAGAGAGAATCACAACTGCTCCTCAACGAATGTCCGGGCCGCCGCATCGGCGGCCATCAGTGCATCGCGCGTCGCGTGCGGGGCGTCGCCGAGTCGGTCGAGTGCGGCGCCGACGACCTCCGCGATCCGCCCAAAGGCACACCGGCCCGTCAAGAACGCGGCGACGGCGGCCTCGTTCGCCGCGTTGAAGACGGCCGGCGCGGCGCCGCCCCGGCGACCGGCACTGATGCCAAGATCGAGCATCGGGAACTCGCGCCGTCGCACGGCCTCGAACGTCAGCGCCCCCGAGGCGACGGGGTCGTAGCGCGGTACCCCTGCATCCGCGAGTCGTTCCGGATGACTCAGCGCATAGAGCACCGGGAGCTCCATCGATGGCACCCCGAGTTGCGCCACGACGCTGCCATCATGGAACTCGACCATCGAATGCACCACGCTCTGCGGGTGGACCACGACCTCGATCCGATCGTACGGCACGCCGAAGAGATGGTGCGCCTCGATGACTTCCAGCGCCTTGTTCGCGAGTGAGGCGCTATCGACGGTGATCTTCGCGCCCATCGACCAGGTCGGATGCTTGAGCGCGTCCTCCCGCGTGGCGGTCGCGATCCGCGCTGACTCCCATTGCCGGAAGGGGCCGCCGCTCGCGGTGATGATCAACCGCCGGACCGCCGCTGCGCCGCGGGGATGCAGACACTGCAGGATCGCGCTATGCTCGCTGTCCACCGGGATGATCGTCCCGCCTCCGGCGCGTGCCGCCTCGAGCACCAAGGCGCCGCCCACGACCAGCGATTCCTTGTTCGCCAAGGCCACGCGCTTCCCCGCGCGCAACGCTGCCAGCGTCGCATCGAGCCCCGCGGCGCCGACCACCGCATTCACCACCACATCCACATCCGCGCGCGTCGCCGCCGCGATCAACGCCTCGGGCCCACGCGTCCACTCGGCCTGCGCCGACGCGGTCGGTGCCGTGGAGACGAGCCCGACGAAGGCGGGAGCCCACCGCGCCGCGAGCGACGCGAGCGCGGGCGCGCTCGAATGCGCGGTGATCGCGCGCAACACGAAGCGCTCCGGATGCCGCCCGATGACCGCCAACGTCGAGGCCCCGATCGACCCCGTGGCGCCCAAGAGCGCCACGCCCTGCGGCCTCATCGAACGCCCAGCCACACGTCGAGCAGGACGTACGCCGTCGGCAGCGCGAACAACACCGAGTCGATGCGATCGAGCACGCCCCCATGCCCCGGGATCAGGGCCGAGCTGTCCTTCACCCCGGCCTCACGCTTCCACGACGATTCCACGAGGTCGCCGAGCTGCGCGGCGATGCTGACGCCAACCGCGAATCCGAGAGTCCCGCCGAGCGAGAAGCCGAGGTGCGCCTGCGGTGCGAGCAGCCAGCGGTTGTAGGCGAACGCCACCGCGACCGCGAGCAGCGCGCCGCCGACCGCCCCCGCGATCGTCTTGTTCGGCGAGATGCTCGGCGCGAGCTTCGGGCCACCGATCGTCCTCCCGAACAGATAGCCGCCCACATCGGTCGCCCAGGTGAGCAACAAAGGGAGCATCACCAAGAGCGTGCCGCTCATCGGTCCGGCGCCACTCGCGTACGGGTGGTAGCGCAGCCCATACGCGAACGCGAGCAGCCCACCCGTCGCGAGCGCCCCGAGCAATGTGGTCGCGCTCGCCTCGATCGGCTTCCCGCCGCCCCGCCGCCGGAGCATGGCGACGATCCCCAGCAGCGGGATCCCGAGGACGACCAGCGATAGGCGCGGCACGGCGAGGCCGATCGCGAAGGCGTGCACCGCGAGCGGGAGGGCTGCGGCAAGGCCGATCGTCGTGCGCGAGAGCGGCTGCATCCCCGACGCGCGGACCAGCTTCGCGAACTCCCACGCCGCGAGCGCACTCACCCCGGCGAGCAGCAGCGCCAGCACGAGGTCGCCCACCCAGACCGCCGCGACGACGAGCGGGATCGCCACGAGGGCGAACAGAAGGCGCTGCACGAAATTCGACATCTAGACCGAGACGCGCCCGAAGCGCCGATCGCGCGATTGGAAGTCGAGGATCGCGGTGTAGAGATCCGCGCGCGTGAAGTCCGGCCAGAGCACCGGCGAGATGTGCAACTCGGTGTAGGCCACCTGCCAGAGCAGGAAGTTCGAGATGCGCTGCTCCCCGGACGTCCGGATCAGGAGGTCCGGATCCGGACACCCAGCCGTGAGCAGCCGCGACGCGATCGCCGCATCATCGATCTGCGCGGGGTCGATCTTCCCCGCGATCGCGTCCGCGACCAGGGCGCGCGTCGCCTGCACGATCTCGGCACGGGAGCCGTACGAGATGAAGAGGTTGAGGCGCAGCTTCGTCCCCTGTGCCGTCACCTCCTGCACATGCGCCACGGCGCGCGCTGCGGGCGGGGTCAGTCGCTCCAGCTCACCGAGGACGTGCACCCGCACCCCCTGCCCCGCGAGCTCACTCGCTTCCTTCGCGATGTACTCCTCGAGCAGGTGCATCAACGCCGACACTTCGTCCGAGGGGCGTGTCCAGTTCTCACTCGAGAAGGCGAAGAGCGAGAGCACCTCGACCCCGACCTCGATCGCGCCTTCGACGACCTCCCGCACCGCCTTCATCCCTGACCGATGGCCGAGCGGACGCGGGAGCATCCGCCCCTGCGCCCAGCGCCCGTTCCCATCCATGATGATCGCCACGTGCCGGGGCAACGCGCCGTCGGCACGCACACGCGCCAGGAGCTCTGGCGCGGTCGCCGCGGCCGATCGACTCAAACCTCGAGGATCTCCGCTTCCTTCGCCTTCATCAGGGTGTCGATCTTCCCGATGAACTCGTCGTGCATCTTCTGCAGATCCTTCTCGGCGTGCTTCACATCGTCCTCACTCACACCGCTGAGCTTCTTGAGCAGGTCGCGCGCATGCGTCCGCGCATGCCGCACCGCGATGCGGCCGTCTTCCGCGTACTTGTGCACGATCTTCACGAGCTCCTTACGGCGCTGCTCGTTCATCGACGGGAGCGGCACGCGGATCACGCCACCCTGCGTCGAGGGCTCGAGGCCTAGGTCCGCATCGCGGATCGCCTTCTCGATGACCTTCGTCTGGCCCTTGTCGAACGGCGTCACAAGCAACACCCGCGGCTCCGGTGCGCTCACTTGGGCCACCTGTTGCATCGACATCATCGAGCCGTACATCTCGACCTTCACCGTGTCGAGCATCGTCGGCGACGCTTTGCCGCTGCGGACGGACGCGAACTCGCGCTTCGCGGCCTCGACGCCCTTCTCCATCGCCGTACGGCTGTCCTTCGTGATCTGCGGGATCGTGCTCATGAGACGAGGGTCCCCACCTGCTCGCCGCGGAGCGCTGCCGCGACCGAGCCTGATTGGTTGATGTCGAGGACGATCAGCGGAAGCGAGTTCTCCTTGCAGAGCGTGATGGCGGTCTGATCCATCACCCCGAGCTCTTCCAGCATCACGTCCCGGTAACTGATACGCTCATAGCGCGTCGCATCAGGTACCTTCTTCGGATCGGCGGAGTAGATCCCATCGACGCTCGTCGCCTTGATGATGACGTTCGCCTTCATCTGAATCGCGCGCAGGACCGCCGCCGTGTCCGTGCTAAAGTACGGATTCCCGGTGCCGGCGGCAAAGATCACGAGCCGCCCCTTCTCAAGATGGCGCAACGCCCGACGGCGGATATAGGGCTCGGCGAGCTCCTCCATCCGGATCGCGGTCATCACGCGCGTCTCGATGCCATCGCGCTCCAACACATCCTGGAGCGCGAGGGCGTTGATCACGGTGCCGAGCATCCCCATGTAGTCGGCGCTCACCCGGTCCATCCCCATCTTCGAGATCTGCGACCCGCGGACGATGTTCCCGCCGCCGATCACCAACCCGATCTGCGCACCCGACGACGCGATCGCACGCAGCTCATGGGCGAACCGGGTGATCGTCTCGAAATCGAAGCCGAACCCCTTCTCACCCGCCAGCGCTTCGCCGGAGAGCTTCAGGAGCACACGGGGATAGCGGAGCGCCGAGGTCACGAGTGGCTCACCCCATCTTGAAGCGGGCGAAGCGCGCGACGGCCAGTCCGGCGCCCGCTTCCTTCACGATCTGCCCGATGGTCTTGCTGTCATCGCGCACCCACGGCTGTTCGGTGAGCACGATCTCGGCGAAGTACTTCGCCACACGCCCCTCGACCATCCTTGCGATGATGTTGTCGGGCTTGCCGCTCTCCTTGGCCTGCGCCGCGAAGATCTCGCGCTCGCGCGCCACCGCATCCGCGGGCACGCCGTCACGATCGACCGCGAGCGCCGGCGCCGGCACCGCGGCGGCCACATGCTCCGCCACCGTTCCGGCGAGCGCCTTGGCGGCATCGTCCGCACCGCCCGTCACCGCGACGAGCACGCCGACCTTCCCATTGAAGTGCAGGTACGAGCCGACCGTGCCGGTCGCCACGAAGCGCGCGACGTGCTTGAGCACCACGTTCTCGCCGGTCTTGGCCGAGGCCGCCTTCACGACCTCACCGACCGTCCCCGCGCCCTGCGACCACGGCGATTTGAGATACGCGCCCTCGGCGCCCACCGTCACCACGCCATCGACACTCGCGTCCTGGAGCACATGCGCGGCGATCGACTTCGAGAGCGCGACGAACTCGTCGTTGCGGCCCACGAAATCCGTCTCGCAGTTGAGCTCGATCATCGCGCCGGTCGTGCCGTCGGCGGAGAGGAGCGTGACGATCTGTCCCTCGCTCGCGGCGCGATCCGCGCGCTTCTCGGCCTTGGCGATCCCCTTCTTGCGAAGGAAATCCACCGCCTTGTCCATGTCGCCGCCCGTCTCGTCGAGCGCCTTCTTGCAATCCATCATCCCGGCGCCCGTGCGCGCGCGGAGTTCGGCCACATCCTTCGCCGTGATCGTCATCGTGGTCATCGTGGGATCGTAGGGTCACACGAACGCCGCCAGCAGCTGCCGGCGGCGCTCGAAAGGTATCGGGTCACTCGGGGGCCATCCATCCACCCCCGGCAGATCGTCCTTACTCGGCCGCGCCACCCTCTGCCGGCTTGGCATCGGGCGTTCCCTTCAGGTGCGCCGCGATCGCTTCCGGCTTGGCGCGACGACGACGGCGCTGACCGCCGCCCGCCCCGCCACCCGCACCACCGCGCGGCGCACCGCCACCCTGCCCGCCGCGACGGCGGCGGTCGTCGCCTTCCGGCTCCGCCCCGCGCTCGCTCGACCAGGTGTAGCTCTCGCCTTCGTCCTTCGCCTCGCGCACCGGCGCTTCGCGACGGGCCTCGACGATCGTGTCGGCGAGCGTCTTCGCGATCAACTCCACCGAGCGGATCGCATCGTCGTTGCCGGCGATCGGCACCGTGATGAGGTCCGGGTCCGAGTTCGTGTCGCAGATCGCGATGATCGGGATCCCGAGCTTGTTCGCTTCATCCACCGCGATGCGCTCCTTCTTGGCATCGACGACGAACATCAGCCCCGGCAGGCGCGTCATCGACTTGATGCCCGAGAGGTTCTTCAGGAGCTTGTCGCGCTGACGGCCCATCATCAGCTGTTCCTTCTTCGTGTAGTTCTCGAAGCCGCCACCCGCCTCGGAGCCCGCCTCGAGCTCCTTCAGGCGCTTGATCTGCTTCTTGACCGTCGAGAAGTTCGTGAGCAACCCGCCGAGCCAGCGCTCGGTCACCGAGAGCGCACCCGCGCGCTCGGCTTCGCTCGCCACGAGCGAGGCGACCTGCTGCTTGGTGCAGACGAAGAGGACCTGCTCGCCGCGCAACACGACCTCGCGCGCCAGCTTCTGCGCGAGCTCGATCTGCCGCAGCGTCTTCGCGAGATCGATGATGTGGATCCCGTTGCGTTCCGCGAAGATGAACTTGCGCATCTTCGGGTTCCAACGGCGGGTCTGGTGTCCGAAGTGGACACCGGCTTGCAGAAGATCGTCGAGCGTGATGGACATCGGTCAGGTGGAGAAAAGGGATGGTTGGTCGTCGGGCCGCTTCGCGGTCGCTCCCGCACCGCGCGAACGCGGCACCACGGGAGCGACTCCACGACCCTGCGGAGTGGACTGCAGGTCTAGCGCTTGCTGAACTGGAACTTCTTACGCGCCTTCGGACGGCCGGGCTTCTTGCGCTCGACCGCACGCGCATCACGCGTGAGCAGGCCGAGCTCGCGAAGCTTGCGGCGGTGCGTCTCGTCGATCTGCACGAGCGCACGCGACACGGCGAGGCGGAGCGCGCCGGCCTGGCCGGTCATCCCGCCGCCTTCACAGTTCGCCGAGACGTCGAAGCGGCCGAGCGTGTCGGTCGCGGTGAAGGGCTGCTGGATCGAGGTCACGAGCGTCGGGCGCGGGAAATAATCGCCAAGCGTCCGTCCGTTGACGGACCACTTCCCCGAGCCGGGCTTCACGTAGACGCGGCACACCGCTTCCTTCCGGCGGCCGATCGTGTGGATGGTCTGGTCGGCCATCGGTTACTTCGCCTCCGCCGTCTTCAGGGTGAGTGGCTTGGGCTGCTGCGCCACGTGCGGATGATCGCCGCCGGCATACACGCGGAGCTTCAACCGCAGCTTCTGGCGCGCGAGCGTGGACTTCGGGAGCATCCCGTAGACCGCCTTCTCGATCACGCGCTCGGGGTGCTTCGCGAGCATCGTGCCGAGCGAGGTATAGCGCTCGTGACCCATGTACCCCGTATGACGGAAGTACTGCTTCTGCTCGATCTTCTTCCCCGTCACCTTCACCTTGGCGGCGTTGATGACGATGACGAAATCGCCGGTATCCATGTGCGGCGTGAACGTCGGCTTGTGCTTCCCGCGGAGGATCTTGGCGACCTCGGCCGCCAGTCGTCCCAGGACCAAGCCTTCGGCATCGACCACGAACCACTCGTGGCGGATGTCCGATGGTGTGGCAGTGAACGTCTTCATCAGTAGAGCACTCAGAAAAGGTCCTGCGCCTCACCGGTGCGTTGTGCAACCCGGGTCTCGGCCGCCCGAACAGGGGCGATTTTTGCGCAGACTTTCAAGATACACAACGAGTTAGCTCAGGTCAACGGACCCCAGCACGCAGGAACGGACGGCCCTTGTGCCCTCCGGGGATCGGGGGGTACCCTCCCGCAGCCGTGACCTCCCCCCCTTCTCCTTCGCCGGCCGCCGGGCGCCGCCCGGCCCGCCTGCCGCCTGCGCGCCGGCAAGGGGACCGCGTCGCGATCGCGTTCACGGCGTACTTCGTCGCCTACGCCGTCTGGGTGCTCCTCGCGCCCTTTGAACAGCACGCCGCGGCGCTGATCAACGATTTCGTCTACCTGCCGTTTCGCCTCACCGGCTTCGCGCTCCTCTGGCGTACGGCCCGGGCCGCGCCTGCGGGTCCGATCCGCGCCGGGTGGCACGGGATCGCGATCGCGGCGCTCTTCAATGCGTTCGGCGCCACCGTCTGGCTCGGGTCGGACCTCTGGCCCACGAGCTGGTTCACGCTCGATCTCGGCTACTGGGTCCCGCTGTCGTATGCCGCGATGATCTATGGCCTCTGGCGGTTCATACCACGCGAGGCGGAAGCGGCGCGACGCCTCCTGGCGTGGATCGATGCGTTCATCGCCGTCGTCGCCGGATTCATCGTCGCGTGGTTCTTCGCGGTGCGCGTGCTGGTCACCACCGACCTCGAGCTCCCGAACGACCGCCTCTGGTTCATCTTCGCCACCGCCGGCGATTTCATCGCGCTGCTGCTCAGCATCTCCGCGCAGCGACTCCGGGCGCCGGGCCTCGACCGGCGCGCGGCAGTGTTCCTCACCGCCGCACTCGCGCTCACGGCGGCCACCGACGTTACCTACGAGCTCGCGGCCGTGAAGGGGACGTACGTGAACGGCGGCTGGCTCGACATTCTGTATGCGGCCACGAGCGTCCTGTTCGGCCTCGCCGCGATCCTGCAGCGCCAGGGACGCGCGACGCCGCCCGAGGACGCGCTCGTCCTCCCGCGGTTCGGGCTTTCGTCGTTCGCGGTGGCGATCGCGGTGGTCCCGCTCGCGGTCGAGACGCTCACGGACGTCGCCGACTCCGGGCTCCGCGACGTCGTGTTCGCGTATGGGATCCTCGTCTCCCTCGTCGTCGTGCACCAGTGGCTGGCGCTGCGCCACGCGGGACAGGTCGCCCTCGAACGGCTGCGCCAGGACGCGCGGTTCCGGTCGTTCGTGCAGCGGAGCCCGGACCTCCTGCTCGTCGTCGGCGCGCACGGGGCCGTGCAGTTCGCCAGCCCCAGCGCGGTCGAGGCCTTCGGAGACACCCCCCCGCTCACGGGCCGACCACTCACCTCGCTCGCGCACGATGCGGATGCCGCCGCGACGCTGGCGAACGTCGCAGAACAGCCGACGCGTGCCCCCATCGTGCGCTGGCGTGCCGCGACGACCGCAGGCGTCCGCGACCTCGAGTCCGTGGTCACCGACCTCCGCGACGACGTCAGCGTCGCCGGGATCGTCCTCAACACGCGCGACATCACCGAACGCACCCAGCTCGAGCAGCAGCTCGCGCGCGCCCAGAAGATGGAGTCGCTTGGCCGCCTCGGGGCAGGACTCGCCCACGACTTCAACAATCTGCTCGCCGTCGTGCGCGGCTCCGCCGACGCGCTCCGTCGCCATCGGGGCGACGCCCCGCGACTCCTCGACGACATCGATCACGCGGCCACGCGGGGCGCGGCCATCACGCGACAGCTCCTCTCGCTCGGCCGCAGCGACGCGGCGCACCCGGCGCCCCTCGACTGCGCCGAGAGCGTGCGCGCGATGACGACGATGATCGAGCGGCTCGCGGGGCCACGCATCGCCGTGCGCGTGGACGCCCCAGCACCCTGCTGGGTGCAAGCGCCGGAAGGGTTGATCGAGCAGATCCTGCTCAATCTCGCGCTCAATGCCAAGGACGCGCTCGCGGAAGGCGGGATGCTCCGGATCGCCCTCACGACCGAGCACACGACGCGCGACACGGCGGAACTCGCGAGGGGGACGTACGTCGTGCTCCGCCTCAGCGACGACGGGCCCGGCATTCCCGCCGATGTGCATCGGCGTCTCTTCGAACCGTTCTTCACCACCAAACCGCGCGGACAAGGCACGGGACTCGGACTCTTCACCTCGCGCCAACTCGTGCAGTCGCTCGGTGGGGAGCTCGTCGTGCAGTCGCAGGAAGGGATCGGCACGACGGTCGAGGTGTGGATCCCGTCGCATGCCGCGCCGGCGGCTCTCCCGCCGACGGCCGCCGCCGACGACGACGCGCCGCTCCCGCCGACGGTGCTAATCGTCGAGGATGAACCGGCGATCCGGGAGACCATCGCGCTCGTGCTCGCGGCGCTCGACGTGGGCGTGATCCAGGCCGCGGACGGCATCGAGGCGCTGGCCGCGCTCGAGGCCAACTCCACGATCGAGGTGATCCTCGCCGATCTCACGATGCCACGGATGGACGGACCGGCGCTGCTCGCGGCGCTCGGGGCGCGTCGTGCGGACTACACCGTCATCGGGATGTCGGGGGTCCCCGATGCGCCCCTCGACGTCGGCGATGCTGCACCGGAGCACTGGGCGCCATGGCGTGCGGGCGCGGTGCTACAGAAACCATTCGCGATGGAGCTGTTGATCACGCGGCTCCGGGCGCTCGGACGCCGCGCCTCAGCGTAGCTCGACGAGGACCGCGCCCTTCTCCACCGCGCTCCCCGGCGTCGCGCGGATCGCATGGACCGTCCCCGCACTCGGCGCGCGCAGCTCGTTCTCCATCTTCATCGCTTCCATCGCGACCACCGGCTGCCCGGCCGTGACGACATCGCCGACCGCGACGTGGACCTTCACCACGAGCCCCGGCATCGGCGCGACGACGGGCTGTGGTCCCCGCGCACCCTCGGCAGCCGCACTGAGATCGCGGATCGCGCGCGACCGTTCATCGAGCGCTTCAACGGCGTAACGCGCCCCATCGACCCGCAGCACATAACTTCCGCGCGCGCCGCTGCGGCGCGCGACCACACGGTGCACCGCATCGCCGATGGTGACCACCTGCACCGGCGTGCCTTCGATCGTCGACAGGTGTACGAGATACGCCGCCGTCCCGACGCGGGCGTGCTCCCCCTCGAGGTCGACCTCGACGCGCGTCCCCTCGACATCGACGATGTACTTCACGCGGCTCCCTCCGGGGTGAGCACCGCGACGGTCTCCACATGCGCCGTCTGCGGGAACATGTCGAACGCCTGCACCGTCTCCACGCGCCAGTGCGGAAGGCGCCCCACGTCGCGCGCGAGCGTGGCAGGATCGCAGCTGACGTAGACGAGTCGCTTCACCCCCACCGCCCGGTCGAGCGCGGTCGTAACCGCGGCATCGACGCCCGCGCGCGGCGGATTGACGACCACGACGTCCGCAGGCAGGTGCGAGTGGATGACATCCTCCACGCGCGCCGCGATCGCGCGCGACGGCGGCGGGAGGTGGGCCGCGGCCCACGCCGTGGCGTCGGGGTCGAGCTCCACCGCCGTCACGCGCACCCCATCTCCGGCACACGCGATCGCGAGCGCCCCGGTCCCGCTATACGCGTCGAGCAGCGTGCGCGGCGCAGCGGCACGGACGGCCGCGAGCACCTCCGCATGCATCGCCGCGCCCACCGCCGCATTCACCTGCGCGAAGCTCGCGCCCGGATGCGCCGCCGCGCGACGTTCGATCACCACGCGCCGACCGCCCTGCTCGGGGGTCCACCAGATCGCCGCGACCTGCGGGAGTGCATCGGCGAACTCCGCGAGGGTGTTCCACGTGCGCGCGCCCTCGACGTGCACCAGCACATCGTCGCCGTCGACGCGCACCGACGCCCGGAGCGACGGCGCGTGGGGGAGCTGGATCGACACATCGAGGATCGCCCGCCACACCGCGAGCACGCGCGGATCGGTGATCGCACAATCATCGAATGGCACCAGGGTGTCCGGCGCGTCGAAGCGATGCAGCCCCGCGATGTAGCGCGATCCGGCGCGACGCAGCTCCATCGTGAGCTTGAGTCGGTACCCCCAGGGCGCGCCGACGGTCGCCATCGGCGGCAACGGGATCGTGCGCCGCGCGATCCGCGCGAACGCGTCGACGATCATCATCTGCTTCGCCGCGCGCTGGGCATCGAGCGTGAGGTGCTGCAACTGACACCCGCCGCACGCGGCGCCGTCGTATGACGGACAGGGCGCCGTGATCCGATCCGGTCCCGCCGCCTCCACCTGTTCGACGATCCCCCGAGCGAAGCGGCGCTCGCGCCGCAAACGCACGCGCACGCGGTCCCCCGGTGCGGTGCGCGGCGTGAACACCACCATCCCGTCGAGCCGCCCGACCCCATCGCCGCCCGTCGCGATCCGATCGATCGTCACCACCGCCGATTCACTCACGCGCGGTGTCCGTCGATGCGCGCCATCCGGTCCCACGCACGCTCCGCCACCCCGCCCGCCGTCGGGGGCGCGCCGCGCACGCCACCGCGGTCGCGGTGCGCGATCATCGCCGCCGCGATCGCAGCAGCCTCGATCGCGGCTGGCGACGCGGCAGTGCCGAGCAGCGTCGGCAGACGCTCCTCCAACCACTGGATGGTGAACGCCCCGCGACGGAACTCTGGGTCCGCGAGCACCCGCAGATGGAACTCGCGCGACGTCTCCACCCCGTCGATCACCAGCTCCTCGAGCGCCCGCTTCATCCGGGCGATCGCCTGCTCGCGGTTCGGAGCCCAGACGATCAGCTTCGCGAGCATCGGATCGTAGTGGAGTCCGACCTCACTCCCAGACTCCACGCCCGAGTCCCATCGCACGCCCGGGCCACCGGGCGCGTGGAGATAGTCGATCCGCCCGGTCGACGGGAGGAAGCCGTTCGCCGTGTCCTCGCTCGTGATGCGGCACTCGATCGCCCAGCCGCGCGGATCGATCGACGAGGTGAACGGGAGTCGCTCGCCGGCCGCGATCCGGATCTGCCACGCGACGAGATCGAGCCCGGTCACCAACTCGGTGACGGGATGCTCCACCTGGATCCGCGTGTTCATCTCGAGGAAGTAGAACTTGCCGTCGCGGTCGAGGAGGAACTCACAGGTCCCCGCGTTGACGTACCCGGCCGCTTTCGCTGCGCGCACCGCGGCCGCCCCCATCGCGCGCCGCAACTCCGCACTCACCGCGATCGACGGCGCCTCCTCGATCATCTTCTGATGCCGACGCTGGATGGAGCACTCGCGCTCCCCGAGCGAGATGCAGCGCCCGTGCGTGTCGGCGAGCACCTGGATCTCCACATGCCGCGGCCCCTCGATGTACTTCTCGATGTACACCGCGTCATCGCCGAACGCGTTCTGGGCCTCGCGTCGTGCGGAGTCGAGCGCGCCGGCAATCGCCCCCGGCTCGCGCACCACGCGCATCCCCTTCCCGCCACCGCCGGCCGCGGCCTTGAGCAGCACCGGGTACCCGAACTGCTGCGCGATGCGCGCCGCCTCGATCGCGTCGGTCAACGCTTCGGTGGTGCCCGGCACCACCGGCACATCGTGCGCGATCGCGAGCTGCCGTGCCGCCGTCTTCGAACCCATCGCCGCGATCGCCTCCGCGGGCGGGCCGACCCAGGCCAGTCCTGCGTCGCGCACCGCACGCGCGAACCACTCCCGCTCCGAGAGGAAGCCGTACCCCGGGTGGATCGCCTCCGCGCCGGTGCGGTGCGCGGCCTCGATCAGCAGATCGCCCTTGAGATAACTCTCGCTCGATGGCGCGGGGCCGAGGCGCACCGCCGCATCCGCTTCACGCACATGCGGCGCCCGCGCATCGGCGTCGGAATACACCGCGACCGAGCGCACGCCGAGTTCGCGGCAGGCGCGCACGATGCGGAGCGCGATCTCGCCGCGATTGGCGATCAGGAGGGAATTGAACACGGCGCGCTAGAGCGGGATGTTCCCGTGCTTCTTGCGCGGATTCGTATCACGCTTCCCCTGCAGCGCCTCGAGCGCATCGATCAGCCGCGGACGCGTCTCGCGGGGATCGATGATGTCATCGAGGTAGCCCCGCGACGCCGCCACGTAGGGGTTCGCGAACTTCTCCGTGTACTCCGCCACGCGCGCATCCATCGCGGCCTGCGGGTCCGCGGCCTCTTGGATCTCCTTGCGGAAAAGGATCTCCACCGCGCCCTTCGGCCCCATCACCGCGATCTCCGCGGTGGGCCACGCCACATTGTAGTCGCCACGGATGTGCTTCGAGCTCATCACGTCGTACGCGCCGCCGTACGCCTTGCGGGTGACGACCGTCAACTTCGGCACCGTCGCCTCGCAATACGCGTACAGCAGCTTCGCGCCATGCTTGATGATCCCGCCGTGTTCCTGCGCCACACCCGGCAAGAAGCCGGGCACGTCCTCGAAGGTCACGATGGGGATGTTGAACGCGTCGCAGAAGCGGATGAAGCGCGCGGCCTTCATGCTCGCATCGATGTCGAGCACCCCCGCCAGAACCGCCGGCTGGTTCGCCACGATCCCCACACTGAAGGTGCCGAGATGCGCGAAGCCGCAGACGATGTTCGCCGCATAGTCCGCATGCACCTCGAGGAACTCGCCGTCGTCAACCACGCGGCGGATCGCGTCGTGGATGTCGTACGGCTTGTTCGGCTGATCGGGGACGATATCGAGGAGTGCCTCGTCGCGACGATCGCGCGGATCCGTGGAGCTCCCACGCGGTGGCGCATCGACGTTGTTCGACGGGAGATAGCGCACGAGTGCGCGGATCCGCTCGAGGCAGGCGAGCTCGGACTCACAGGTGAAGTGCGAGACGCCGGAGAGCTCCCCATGCGTCGACGCGCCCCCCAACTGCTCCATCGTCACGTCCTCGTGCGTCACCGTCTTCACGACGTTCGGCCCGGTGACGAACATGTACGACGTCCCCTTCGTCATGAAGACGAAGTCCGTGATCGCGGGCGAGTACACTGCGCCACCCGCGCACGGGCCGAGGATCGCACTGATCTGCGGCACCACGCCCGACGCCAGCGTGTTCCGCAAGAAGATCTCCGCGTAGCCGCCGAGCGAGACGACCCCCTCCTGGATGCGCGCGCCACCGGAGTCATTCAACCCGATCACCGGCGCACCGTTCCGCATCGCCAGATCCATCACCTTGCAGATCTTCTCGGCATGCGCCTCAGAGAGCGACCCGCCGAACACGGTGAAGTCCTGGGAGAAGACATACACGAGGCGCCCGTCGATCCGGCCATGCCCCGTGACCACGCCATCGCCGAAGTAGCGCTGTTGATCGAGTCCGAAATCGCTGGATCGATGCTGCACGAAGCGATCGAGCTCGGTGAAGCTCCCCTCGTCGAGGAGCACGTCCACGCGCTCGCGGGCGGAGAGTTTCCCCTTCTCGTGCTGCGCCTTAAGGCGCGCCGCGCCCCCACCCATCTCGGATTCGCCCCGCCGTTGCTCCAGCAGGTCGAGCTTCTCTCGCATCGACATAGAGCGGAAAGCTACCGCACGGAGCGGAGGGGCTCCAGCACCGCGGCCCAGGTCACCGCGCGCCGAGGCGGTCGAAGCCGATGTCGTCGAGCAGGATTGTTCCACCACGGCCGCGATCGAAGCGGAACCGGATCGCTCGCACCGCACTCGGCGTGAACCCCGGCAGCGCCGCCGCGAAGCGGGAGAGCGGGACGATGAACTGTTGCGGCACGTCCTCATGGTCCTTCGCCGGCGGGTTGGCACGCTTCTCGACGTACTTCCAGCGCCAGAGCCGGATCGTGAGCGGCTCCTGCAGCGGAAGCACCTCACTGAGCGGCACCGCCGCCACCCGCCCATCGGAGAGCACGAGCTCGATCGTGAAATCGAGCGGGAGCGAGTCGGCAGCAGCGGCGCCCTTCGACTTCGGCTTCGGCGCATCCGCTGAGTTCTTTGTTTCCTTTTTCGCCTGTGGTTCCTTCGACATAGGCACCGGGCCCGCCACCGCACCCGTGTCGGACACCGGCAGCGTGCTGGCCCGCTGCCCCAGACTCCCCGCCGCCCACACGAGGCGACTCCCATCCGTCAGTCCGAGACGCGCGACGACCGAGTCGTCCATCGTCACGGTGTACGTGGGCGCCGGCGTGTTCGCCGAGTCCTTCCGGGTCTCCCAGCCGAGCGCCACGACGCCGGTCCCGAACGACGAGCCGCCACGGGAGCGCATCACGGGCGTGAACTCGCGCCAGGCGGCGAGCCCTTCGCCGCGCAGGTGCACGCCGCGCGTGGCCCCCGTCGTCACGTCGACATCGCCCTCGAAGTCGGCAACGCGCGCGGTGCCTGGAGCCTCGTACCGTGAGAGGTAAACCGTGTTTGGCACCCATCCGCGCACGCGTCGATGATCCTCGAACAGCGGGCGGTAACGGTTGTCACCATGCAGCACCGCCTCAAGGAACGCCCCGATGTACACCGCGCCGATCCGCCGCTGCTCCGTCCCAGTCAGGAGCGTGGACTTGCGGAGCATCCATCCATTCGGGCCGACGTCATTGTCGCCCCAGACGGTATTGAACTGCCCGTGATTCGCCCGATTGATGTAGAGCGCCGCCTTGAAGGCATCGGAGCCCGGCGAGAGCTGCAGGCGCAGGTATTGCCGCAGCCCCATGAAGCTCGACACATCGCTGTCGTGCGCCCCGTGCAGCACCAGATAGCTCACATCGCGTAGCGGCGTCGGCTGATCCGCGGGGCGATACTGGCCGTCCACCGGCGCGATCGCGACGAGCCCGCGGATATCGAAGCCGAAATCGAAGGTGACCCGCGCGTCGTCCGGATAGCGCGAGAGGCGGTTGAATGCCGCGGCCACGGCCACCGCCTCGCCGCCACGCGAGTGCCCCATGAGGACGATCTTCGACAGATCGACCTTCCCGCGGAGCGGCGACGCACTGTCGCTCGCGAATCCGCGCCACGCGCGCAGGTGCTGGAGCAACATCCACCCGCGCGCGTCATTCTCGTTGCGCAGGTCCCCATTCAAAAAGTTCTCATCGACACTCGCGAAGATGTATCCGCGGCTCGCGAAGAGCTGCCCGAGATAGGCGTACCCCGGATCGGAGAACTCCTTCATCGAGTGATTCCCGTGCACGATCAACACCAGCGGGAACGGCCCGGCGCCCTCGGGATACCAAACGCGCCCGTTCACGGGCATCGCTTTCTCGTTGAAGCCCCAGTACTTCCACCGCGCCTTCAGTCGCTTGGGATCACCGCCGCGCACGAACGGTGTCCCGTTCACCGCTCGCGTCTTGAGCGTGACCGAGTCACGATACTCGGCGCGGCGCCGGTCTGTACCGCTTCCATAGTAGAGCGACCGGACGGTGAACGTCCCCGCGCGCCCCGGATCGGGTGCGGCGAGCGTGTCGCCGACGGCAGGAGGTGGGAGGACATCGCGCACGAGGAGCGCGGGAGCGGTGCACGCGCCGAGCGCGGCGAGGACGAGCAGAAGTGGGCGTCGCATCGTGCGCGGACGCTACGCCATCGCATCGACCACGACAAGCACCCCCGGATGCACCTCGCCCCCGGCGACTCGCGTCGCCGGGGGCGTAGCACCACCGAACGGTGGACTACTCTTCGTCGTCGATGACCGAGAGATCGGCCGGGATGACGGCCTCCATCTCCTCTTCGGTGTGCACCTTCGACGGCTCGGCCGGACGCTCCTGCCCCTCGGGGATGTGCGTCACCGCGAGCACGATACGGCGGTGGATCGGATCGACCTCCATCACGCGGAGCCCGACCGCCATCTTCTCCCACGCGAGTTCCGCGGGGCTCTCCACCTGCGCACCGGTGATGTTGAGCATCGAGAGCGGCACGAAGCCTTCGATGTCATTGCCGATGTCCACCACGACGCCCTTATCCATCAAGCGCACCACCGAGCCCGCGAGCTCGAGGTTGACCGGGTAGGTCTCCCCGATGCGGAGCCACGGATCCTCCTCGGCCTGCTTGAGCCCGAGCGAGATTCGCTTGTTGTCGCCGTCGATGTTCAGGATGACGACCGCGACGCTGTCGCCCTTCTTCACGACCTCCGACGGGTGCTGGACGCGCTTGGTCCAGCTCATGTCGGAGATATGGATGAGACCGTCGATCCCCGGCTCGATCTCGACGAAGGCGCCGAACGAGGTCAGGTTGCGCACCTTCCCCTCGAGCCGCGTCCCCACCGGATACTTCACCGGGAGCACCATCCACGGATCCTGCTCGGTCTGCTTCATGCCGAGCGAGATCTTCTCCTCGTTCGGATCGACCTTGAGCACCACCGCGTCGATCGCCTCGCCGATGGAGACGAGCTTCGACGGATGACGGACGTTGCGCGTCCAGCTCATCTCGCTGATGTGCACGAGCCCTTCGATCCCAGGCTCGAGCTCGATGAAGGCGCCGTAGTTCGTGATCGAGACGACCTTCCCCGACACGCGCGTCCCCACCGGGTACTTGGCGGCGACGTCCTTCCACGGATACGCCTGGAGCTGCTTGAGGCCGAGCGAGATGCGCTCGCGCTCCCAATCGATGTCGAGGACCTTGATCTCGAGCTCGAGCCCGATCTGGACCATCTCGCTCGGGTGCTGGATGCGCCCCCACGACATGTCGGTGATGTGCAGGAGGCCGTCGACGCCGCCGAGGTCGATGAACGCCCCGAAGTCGGTGATGTTCTTGACGACACCCTTCCGCACCTGATCCTTCTGGAGCTCCTTCATCAGCTTCTCGCGCTTGCCGGCACGCTCATTCTCGAGGATCACGCGGCGCGAGACGACGATGTTGCGGCGGCGCTTGTTGAGCTTGATGATCTTGAACGCGTACGTCTGGCCGAGCAGTTCGTCGATGTTCGGCACGCGACGGAGCGCGATCTGCGAGCCCGGGAGGAACGCGTCGACGCCCATGAGGTCGACCACGACGCCGCCCTTGATCTTCTTCATCAGGGTGCCTTCCACCGGCTGATCGCTCTCGTACGCGACGCGGATGCGCTCCCACACGCGCATGAAGTCGGCCTTCTTCTTCGAGAGGACGACCGAGCCCTCGGCGTCCTCGAGGTGCTCGAGGAGCACTTCGACTTCGTCGCCGGCCTTGAGCTCCGGCATGTCCTTGAACTCTTCGAGCGGGATCGTGCCTTCGGACTTGAAGCCGATGTCGAGGACCACGAGGTTGTCGCGGATCTCGAGCACCTTCGACTTCACGATCTCGCCTTCCTCGATCGAGGCCAGCGTCCCGTTATAGAGATCGAGCATCCGCTCGTAATCAGCGGAGGTGTACTCGTCTTCGTCGTAGAGTTCCGGGCGGCGGTTCGCCAGCGGGCGCAGTTGGCCCTTGGTCGACGGCTTCTTGCTCGGCGCGTCGGGGGTCATCGTGCTCATCATAGGGAGCGACTCCAAATCCGCGGTGTTCTGTTCGGCTCGCCGCGGGCGAGGATACGGGTGAGGGTCCGCCAGAACGACGACGGCCCCGGCCATTCTACCGGAGCCTTGAAACATAGACGGTTTGGCCCCTTTCGCAACGGGGACAACTATATAAGCGGCATCCCGCGGGATGCCGCTAGCGCGACGATCCGGGCAACCTGCTCCCCCTGGGAGATCCCCGTCCCATCCACCCACTCGGCATCCGGCGCCGGCTGCGTCTGCTCGGCGTCCCGCTGGTCGCGGGCTTCGAGCGCGGCGGCTTCGGGCCCGATCTCCTCCACTGAGGGGGGGCGGCCGAGTCGCTGGAGCAATCGGCGACGAGCTCGCTCCTCCGGGAGCGCCACCAACCACACCTTGAGCGCAGCATCCGGGAAGACGGCCGTCCCCATGTCACGCCCGTCGCAGACCACCGCCCCATGCCGGAGCGTCGCGCGCACCTGCGCATTCACCCAGCCCCGCACGTCGCTGATCTTCGCCACCATCGACACGAGCCCCGTCACGGCCTGACCGCGCAACTCCTCCTCTGCATCGCGTCCCTCGATGCACACGGTGAATCCGCGCGCGTGCGGCACCAGCGAGACGCGCTGTGCCGCCGCGAGCACGTCGGCCTCGGTCCAGAACTCGGGCGCCCCGCCCTCGCGCAACCGTGCCGCCGTGATCGCGCGATAGAGCGCACCAGAGTCCACATGCCGCGCACCGAGGGCGTCGGCCACCATCTGTGCCGTGCTCGACTTTCCCGAGGCCGCGGGGCCATCGATGGTCACCACCGGCTGCTCACTCACGCATCGCCTCCATGCACTCCCAGAACCCAGGAAAGGACACATCCGCACAGGCACGATCATCGACCGTGATCGCGTGCCCCGGCAACGAGCCGAGGACGCCGAACGCCATCGCGATCCGATGATCGCCCTGCGTCACCACCGCGCCGGAGAGCGCCGCCGAGCTCCCCTCCACCACGAAACCGTCCGGCTGTTCCTCCGCGCGCGCGCCGACCGCGCGAAGGTTCGCGACGACCGTCGCGATTCGATCACTCTCCTTCACGCGTAGCTCGCCCGCCCCACGCACCTCCAGGGTGCCGGTGCCGCGACTCGCGAGCGCGGCGAGCATCGGCAGCTCATCGACGAGCGAGGGGATCTCCTCCGCCTCGATCACCGCGCTGCGCAGCGTGCCCGTGGCCACACGCACATCGCCCACCGGTTCACCGCCCGCCTCGCGCACACGCTCGAAGTGCACCTCGGCGCCCATCCGTCGCAGCACGCGGAAGGCACCGATGCGATGCGGATTCAAACAGACATCCGTGAGGAGCACGGGGTGCGACGGATCGCATGCGGCACGCGCCGCAAGGAAGAACGCGGACGAGGGATCGGCCGGCACCTCGACGTCGGCGGCGCCCAGCGCGCGCCCGGGGACGAGCGCGACGACGTTGCCATCGACGCGCAGATCGATCCCGCGCGCCTGCAGCATGCGCTCGGTGTGATCGCGCGTACTGAGCGGCTCGTGCACCTCGACCGGCACGTCCGCGATCACGGCCGCGAGGAGGATCGCGCTCTTCACCTGCGCGCTCGCGACCTCGGAGTGCCAGGTGGTCCCACGCAGGCGCGCGCCGTGCACCGCCATCGGAAGTCCCCCCGACGCGCTGAGCTCCACCCGCGCGCCGAGCGCTTCGAGCGGCCGCGCCACGCGCCGCATTGGGCGACGCGTGAGTGACGCATCGCCGACAAAGGTGGCGGACATCGGTGACGCCGCGATGACGCCCGCCAGCAGC
>JAIETI010000132.1 GCA_019745365.1 Gemmatimonadaceae bacterium
TTCCAGCCGCCGCCGGCGGGAAAGACCCCGTACAGCGTCGCCACGGGTGACGATGGGCTGCGCTCACTCCGCGATCGATTCTTCTCACGCCATGCGGCGGATGAGCGCGCGATCCTCCAGTACACTCGCGTGACCGTCCTCGCGCAGTGGCTGGACTACGGTGTGGTCACGATCGACCGTCCGATGGAACGCCAAGGGGCGATGCAGCTCCGCGAAGGGCAGGGCGGAGCGACCTATCTGTTCCATCGCGTGCAGGGCGAATGGCGGCTGCTGGCCATCGTTCGGACCTGGAGCTGAGGCGCGAAACTGCGTCGGAAACACGAGGCGATTTTAGCGCTTGTAAGTTGTTGCTGGACAATGGGTTAGCCGCTGAATCTTTCATTGCATTGCGACGGTCCGTGTTGTAACTTTCGGGAGCTGTGCGGCCGCTTCGGCTGACCCTCTCTCCCGACCGCAATGACCGCCCCGAACAACCGCGAACGGATCCTTCCTCGACTCATCGAGGACGAGATCAAAGAATCGTTCATCAACTACTCGATGAGCGTGATCGTGTCGCGCGCGCTCCCCGATGTGCGCGACGGCTTGAAGCCCGTGCATCGCCGCGTGCTCTACGCGATGAACGAACTCGGCCTCGTCCCGGGGCGCCCCTACAAGAAGTCCGCGACCGTCGTCGGCGACGTGCTCGGTAAGTACCACCCGCACGGCGACTCGTCGGTGTACGACGCCCTCGTGCGTATGGTGCAGGACTTCTCGCTGCGCTATCCGCTCGTCGATGGCCAGGGGAACTTCGGCTCGGTCGACGGCGATCCCGCGGCGGCCTATCGGTACACCGAAGCGCGCCTCACGCGCATCGCGACCGAGATGCTCGCGGACATCGACAAGGGGACGGTGGACTTCGCCCCGAACTTCGATGACCGCCTCGAGGAGCCGACCGTGCTGCCGAGCGGGGTGCCGAACCTCCTCGTGAACGGCTCGGCTGGTATCGCGGTCGGCATGGCGACGAACATCCCGCCGCACAACCTGCGCGAGATCATCGCCGCGCTACACGCGATGATCGACGATCCGGCGATCACGCTCGACGCGATCAAGGCGCATGTGAAGGGCCCCGATTTCCCGACGGGCGGCTTCATCTACGGCCGCGAGGGGATCAAGGATTATCTCGAGACGGGGCGCGGCAAGATCATCATGCGCGCCCGCGCGGTGATCGAAGAGAACGAGAAGGGGAACAAGTCGCAGATCGTCGTCACCGAGCTGCCGTATCAGGTCAACAAGGCGAAGCTGGTGGAAGCGATCGCGGATCTCGCCCGCGACAAGAAGCTCGAAGGGATCAGCGCGCTCCGCGACGAGTCCGATCGCGACGGCATGCGCATCGTGATCGAGATGAAGCGCGATGCGATCCCGCGCGTGGTGCTCAATCAGCTGTACAAGCACACCGCGATGCAGTCGACCTTCGGCACGATCATGCTCGCGCTCGTCCCGGACCCGAACACCAAGCGCTTGGTGCCGAAGGTCATGGGGATCGTCGAGGTGCTCGCGCATTTCATCGCGCACCGACACGACGTCATCGTGCGCCGCACGCAGTTCGATCTCGACAAGGCCCGCGAGCGGGAACACATTCTCGAAGGGCTCAAGATCGCCGTCGACAACATCGATGCGGTCATCAAGCTCATCCGCGCCGCGGAGGACACCCCGACGGCGTCGCGGCAGTTGCAGGAGCGCTTCAAGCTCTCGGAGCGGCAGGCCGAGGCGATCCTCAACATGCGTCTCGCCAAGCTCACGGGCTTGGAGCGCGAGAAGCTGGAGGAGGAGCTGGCCGAGGTCCGCGCGATCATCAAGGAGCTGCTCTCGCTCCTCGAGTCGAAGCCCAAGCGGATGAAGCTGATGAAGGAAGAGTTGCAGCAGGTCGCCGACACCTTCGGCGACGAACGCCGCACCGAGATCCTCTCCGACCAGACCGAGTTCTCGGTCGAGGATCTGATCGCCGATGAGGAGATGGTGGTCACCATCTCGCACGCGGGCTACATCAAGCGCACCTCGATCACGACGTACCGCAAGCAGCGGCGCGGCGGGCAGGGGATCGCGGGTGCGGATGTGAAGGACGAGGATTTCATCGAGCATCTCTTCGTCGCGTCCACGCACGACTACCTGCTCACCTTCACCGACGACGGCCGCTGCTTCTGGCTCAAGGTGCACGAGATCCCGCAGGCGGGGCGTGCGACCAAGGGGAAGCCGATCGTCAACCTGATCAACGTCGCGCCGGAGACGCAGGTGCGCGCGATCCTGCCGGTGAAGAAGTTCTCGGATGACGAGTTCCTCTTCTTCTGCACGCAGCAGGGGACGGTCAAGAAGACCGCGTTGAGCGAGTACTCGAACGTGCGCTCCACCGGCATCAAGGCGATCAAGGTCGAAGAGGGCGACGCGCTCATCGACGTGCAGATCACCAGCGGCACGAACGACATCACACTCGTCACCAAGCACGGGATGTCGATCCGGTTCCACGAGCAGGAGGCGCGCGCGATGGGGCGCGACACCACCGGCGTGAAGGGGATCGAGCTCCGCGACGGCGACGCCGTCATCGGGATGGTCGTGGTGAAGCGCGAGGCCTCGCTCCTGGTCGTCACCGAGTTCGCGATGGGCAAGCTCACCAACATCGACGAATACCGCGTGCAGAAGCGCGGTGGCATGGGAATCCTCACCGTGAAGCGCACGGAGAAGACCGGCAACGTGGTCGGCCTCCTCGAGGTGATCCCCGAGGACGAGCTGATGCTGATCACCCGCGGTGGCGAGTCACTCCGCTGCTCGGTGACGGGGATCCGCGAGACAGGGCGCGTGGCCCAAGGCGTGATCCTCAAGAAGCTCGCGCTCGGCGAGGTCGTCTCGGCGATCGCGCGCATCGTCCCCGAGGACAAGGCGGAGGGCGGCGACGGCGATGGGGCGGAGGGCGACGCCGAAGGACCTGCTGGTCAGCTCGAACTGAGTTAAGGCAAGGGCGCCGCGCGGAGGGCAGCGATCTCCGCGCGGAGTCCTCGGATGCTCGCTTCAACCACTCGCCGCCCTTTCTCTCGGGTGGCGAGTGTCGCGTTGCCGAAGATCCCGGTCCGACTCCAGGTCTTTCCCTCGCGCACCGCGCGCGCGGAATCGACGGTGAGGCCGCCGGTGCCGGGGTGATAGTCGTCGGCCGCGAGGCGCATGTTCACGGTCTCAGGGAACATGTAGAGCATCATCGACGTCTCGATCTCGTCCGCGTGCGTGCCGCCAGCCTGTTGCCGAATCGAGTCCTCGGTCGCGCGACCGAGCTTCCCCACATCCGAGAAGCGCATCACGATCCCGCGCGCGGCGAGCGAGTCGCGGGCGGGGGTGAGCGCACGGACCGTCGAGACGCCCGTGTTGAGGATGTAGCACCGGCGGACGCCGAAGCGGGCGAACGAGCTGCAGATGTCGATAATCATGTCGCGCGCCGTCTCCAACCGGAGCGACGTTGAGCCCGCGTACTCCACGAACGCGGGGTAGAACGAGTAGTTGACCGTCGGCGCCAGGACGATCCGCTCCGTGGCGATCAGGCGCCGCGCGTAGTACTCCGCAAGGAGCCAGTCGTTCTTGAGCTTCAGGTGCGGGCCGTGCTCCTTGGCCTCCGCCCCGAGCGGCACGACGACCACGGTGTTGCTGTCGAGGATCTTCGCGGCTTCCAGCCAGGTGAGGTCGGCGAGCCTGATGCCAGCGGGGCGCGGGGCGGCGGAGCGGGATTGGGCGCCGAGCGTGCCGACGAGGCACGCGAGGAGAAGAACGAGTGGGCGGCGCATCGGCTCTCAGGGGGTGGGGAGGGGGCCAACTTCTCGCGATTCTCGGGGCCCGTCAAGTTGCGGAACGCGTTGCGGCCCCGCAGATTAGTCGCGTCTGTGCCTCGGTCCATCGACGCCGCGACACCCCTCCCTCCACGACCTTCGGACCTCCGTTTATGGCGCTCGCTTTCACCCGGTCTGCTTTCATTAGAGCCGCGGCGCTGCTCGTTCTCGCTTCGGCCGGTGCCGCAGCGCAGGCGAGTGAGCGGGATCGCACGGCTGAGGCGGTCAAGGCCGACCTGACGAAGTTGGCAGAGTTGGAGCGCGGCTGGTTCGAGAAGAATCGCAGCTTCTCGGCAGATCTGAAGGCATTGGGATTCAGCGCCGCGAGTGGCGCGAGCGTGTCGATGGCCTACGCGAGCGCCCGTTCGTGGGCGGCGAACGCATCGCATCCGTCGATGGCCCCACTCACCTGTTTCATCGTCGTCTCGGCCCCTGCTGCGGGTGGATCGGGCGACAAGCCGTTCTGCTCGGAGAACCGTCGCGCGACCGCCGATACGAAGGTCGCCGCGGTGCCGCCGCAACGCGCGCCGAGCGAGACGGCGCGCACCGCACCGGCACCGCAGAAGGCGGCGCCGGTTGCTGCACCGCCGAAGGCACCGGCCACGAGCCCATCGACCGCTCCCGCAACGACACCGGCGCGCACGGAGCCCGCGCGCCAAGTCGTGCAGGCCCCGGTGACGCGCGCACCCGCGCCCGCGCCTTCCACCCAGCGTCGTGTCACGGCGCCGCCGCGCAGGCGCGCGGTGGTGGAACCGGCACCGATGCCGACGAGTGTTGCGACGGCCACGCCACCCCAGGGTGACGCGTCTGCGGCCGCGCGTGCGGCCACCCGTGCCGCCACGCCGAGCGGCGACACCGGGCCGGCGGAGACGTTGACGGTGGCGCAGTTCCAGGAGCGCCTCGCGCAGGCCGCCAACGGATTGAACGAAGTGTTGAGCGCCCGTCCGCCGGAAATCACGCGCGATCCGTACGAGAGCACGGCGGAGTACGAGGCGCGTCGCGCGCAGGCGATGGCGACGTTCAACCGTCGTGAGGCCGACTACTACGGGAAGATCTCGAAGACCTATCTCGTCGAGCTCCCGGTGAAGGTCGTGCGCTATGATCCGGACCGCGAAGTCGCGGAGCTCACGGTCGAGCCGGTCGCACTTCCCACCGCGCGCGTCCTTGGCGCGACGAGCGGTGGCGTGCAGCTCTCGGTGACCTGCTACACGCGTCCGGTCTTCTGGTGCTCGCCCGATGGCGGGATGAGCTACGAGCCGGGCGACCTCTGGCGCGTGCCGCGCGCGAAGGCGCGCGAGGCCGATGTGCTTCGCTCGCCCGTCTCCGTCCTGGCGCGCTTCACGCTTGGTCATCGCGATGATGCGCGCTCGCCCACGGTCTCGCTCGTCGCGATGGACCTCGTCGCCAAGGGGAACGCGATCGCGAAGTGGGACGGGACGGTGCGCTGAGCGCGCTCCCGCCTCCATTCTCGAGGGGACGCTCCGGCGTCCCCTCGTCCGTTCGCGGGTGGGGCCGTGCTATCCGCGGGTGCGCATGCGGCGTACCTTCTGGTGACCTTCGTACCCCCCACCGAAGCTGATGTCGCGATCCGTGCGTTCCTCCCTCCTCCCGTGCGAGCCGGTGGCGACCGATGCCTAGTGCGCGCATCGTCGTCGCCGATGGCGACGCAGTCGGCCGGGATGCGCTCGTGACCGCGCTCGCGGATCAGGGCTATGATGTGCGCGGGGCGGCGTCGTCCGCCGACGTGTACGAGGCGCTGCGTAGCGCGCGCCCCGATCTGCTCCTGCTCGATACCGTGGTCCACGAGGGCGACGGGCTCGCGTTGCTGCAAGAGCTGAAGGCGAGCGATACCTGGCGCGACATCCCGGTGGTGGTGGTGTCGGCGCGCGCGCCGGAGGATGTGACGGAGAAGACCTTCGGGCTTGGCGCCGCGGACTTCGTGCGCAAGCCCTGCCGCCCGCGCGAACTCGTGGCCCGCGTGCGCGCCCAGCTCCGGATGCATGGGCTCCTCTCGCACGCGACGCGATCGCTGCGGCACGCGGAACAAGAATTGGCGCGGGCGCGCGATGAGGTTGAGAACCGCCGCAAGCTCGTGGATATCCTCCACGAGGTCACCGGCGACCTCTCGTCGGACGAGATCTACCACATCCTCGCTCGACGCGTCGCCCGTGCGCTCAATCTCTCGCGCTGCTCGGTGATCCTCGCCAAGCCCGGCGACCGCGTCGGGATCGTCGCGACCGCGTTCGACAATCCGGCGCTGCGCGATTTCGAGATCCACCTCGATCGCTATCCGGAGTTGCGGGTGGCGTTGGAGAGCGGGGAGCCGGTGCTGATCGAGGACCTGCAGACCTCGTCGATGCACGCGGACATGCGGCGCGAGTGGGACGTGCGTGGGACGCAGGTGCCGATCCGATCGGTGATCGTCCTGCCGTTCTCGCTGGGCAAGGTCCAGGCCGGCGTCTTCTTCCTCCGGCGGATGGCCGACGAGCCGAAGCTCACGCGCGAGGACGTGGAGTTCGCCGACGCGGTGGTGAAGGCCGCGGTGGCGGCGATCCACCGCGCGCAGGTGATCGAGACCGCACGGGCGGACAACGCGCGCCTCGAGGTGCTCGCGCACACCGATCCGCTGACGCAGGTGTTGAATCGCCGCGCGCTCACGGTGCGGCTCGCGAGCGAACTGGAACGGGCGCGACGCTACGACGCGGCGCTCTCGTTGTTGATGGTCGATCTCGATCATTTCAAGAACGTCAACGACGAGCATGGCCACCTCGTCGGGGACGACGTGCTCCGTGAGTTCGCGGGCGTCCTGCAGCACGCGATCCGGAGCGTGGACGTCGTCGCGCGCTACGGGGGCGAGGAGTTCGTCGTCGGGCTCCCCGAAACCGCGCTCGCGGGCGCGGTGGTGTTCGCGGAACGTCTCCGGGAGCGCATCGCGGAGACGCCCTTCGCCCTCACCCACGGGAACCCGCTGGCGCTCACGGCGAGCATCGGTGTGGCGTTCTTCCCCTCGGCGGAGGTGAACACGGTGGAGGATCTCTTTGCGCGGGCCGACGAGGCGCTCTATCGCGCCAAGGCGGACGGGCGGAATCGGGTGAGCACATGAGCATGCGCTGTCCCGCGTGCGGGTCCATCTACGGCGACGAGGCGAAGTTCTGCACGCGCGACGGCACGCGCCTGCAAGCCTCGGAGCGGGCACCGACCGCCACTGCGCCGGCGGGGACGCCGGGGGCGCCGCCGCCGCGCGCCACCGCGCAGCGACTCAACACGCCGCTGGCAGGATCGCGCCCGGTGCTGAACCACGCGAACATGGCGGGGCAGCTCCTCGACGGGCGCTACCAGATCGCGAAGAAGATCGGTGAAGGCGGGATGTCGTACGTGTATCTCGCGCAAGACATCTCGACCAACGAGCGCTACGCGATCAAGATCCTCTCGCCCGCGCTGTCGAAGGACGACAATGCGATGGCGCGACTACGGCGCGAAGCGGCGCTCGGCATCCGCCTCGCCCACCCCAACGTCTGTCACATCGTCCGCCTCGGCGAGACCGAGGACGGGCTCGTGTACGTGGTGATGCCGTTCGTCGAAGGGGAGATCCTCAGCGACAAGACGCATCGCCAGGGCGTCCTTCCCCTTGCGACCGTCGCACGGTTCGTGCACGAGATCGCGGGCGGGCTGCACGTCGCGCACGAGCTGAAGATCGTGCACCGCGATCTGAAGCCCGAGAACATCATGATCTGTACGCGGGCCGATGGCACCGAGTACGCCGTCGTGATGGACTTCGGACTGGCGAAGGAACGGAAGGCGGGCGGCGAACTCGAGAAGCTCACCGCGACCGGGATCATCCTTGGGACGCCCGAGTTCATGAGCCCCGAGCAACTCCGCGGCAAGCCGCTCGATGCGCGCACCGACGTGTATTCGCTCGCGCTGATGACCTACGAGATGCTCACCGCGAAGCTCCCCTTCGACGGCCGCAGTCAGCAGGAGATGATGATCGCGCGGCTGCGCAACGATCCCATCCCGCTCAACAAGCGCCGCCCAGAGCTCCAGTTCCCCGACGCGGTCGAACGCGTGCTCCTCAAGGGAATGGCCCGCAACGCGGATGAGCGCTACGCCAGCGCGCCCGAGTTCGCCGCCGATCTGGTCGCGGCCGCCGGCGCGCCGCCCGCGCCGCCGTCGTCGGGCGGGCTGATGGGGAAACTCTTCGGCGGCGGATGAGCGCTCGTCAGGCGTGGGCGCGCGTCGCCTGCGTCGCCGTCCTCTCGATCGCGGTCGCGCCCGTCCTTCACGCGCAGGTCGCCGACTCGGCCCTCGCCGAGCGCTACCTCGCCCGCGGGTGGACCACCGAAGCCGAGGATGAACTCTACGCGCAGGTGCGGCGTGCCCCGGAGGACCCGGCCGCGCGCGGGGCGTTGGGTGCCTACCTCGCCTCACGAGGGCGGTTGCGCGTGGGTGCGACCTTGCTCGAGGAGGCCCGGCGCTTCGGCGGAGACTCGAGTGCGATCGCGCGTCGTCTCGCGCCGGTCTATCACTGGCTTCGCGATTGGGACGCACTCGCGGCACTCCCGGCCTCGCCCCTCAGCGCCGCCGAACGCGCCCGGGTGCAGGCACTCCTGCGACGCCCGTTCATGCTCGATACGAGTCGTGCGCGAGTCGCGCTCGCCCGGCCGAGTGGCGCGCACGTCTGGCCGACGATCGAGGTCGAGATCGGGGGTCGCCGGCAGTGGGCGGAAGTCGACGCGCGCATCGTGGGGCTCGAGGTCGAGGCGGCGCCGCGTGCCCAGCGCTTTGGCTGGAGTGCGATGGGGGAGGTCGCGCTCGTCGACTCCGTCGTGATCGGGGGGGCGGTGCTGACCAACGTCCCGGCCACCCTCGTGCGGCGGCGGGGCGCGCGCATCGGTCTCGATCTCTTCGCGCTCCTCCGTCCGGAGATGGGCGCGTCGGGTGACTCGGTGTGGGTCGGCCGCGCACCGCCACTGCGCGGCGCCGTGCGCGCCGACACGGCCGTCGTGGCGCTCGGCTTCCCTGGGGCGAGCTTCACCCTGCATGGCGCGCCCTCGCGCGTCGGCGGTGAGGACGCGGCGCTGCGGCGTTGGATCACGGGCCACCGCTGGTGGTTCGACGCATCGCGCGGCATCGCCGTCCGCCTGTCGGGGATGCCCTGAAGCCCCCCAGCCCCAATCCCCGATAGCGAGCGGCCCTCCGGATGCCCACCGTGGGAGCGGTACTCACGCCCACGCTCAGGAGGCGATCGATGTTCGCCACAGCTTCGATGATCGATGCGACGCAGTTCGCGGCGTTGCGCGACGGTAAGGAAGAGGCGCTGCACACGCTGGTCACCCAACACTACACGGCATGGCTGGACGAAGTGCAGCGGACCCTCGGCACGAGTGCGGCCGCGCCGCGCGCGGTCGAGCATGCCGTGGTCGCCTTCTGGCGCGACCGCGAGAGCTACACCTCCGCCGAGGATGCGACCACCCAGCTCTGGGCGCTGGTGCGTGAGGCGGCCGCGCGCGAGCACGGGCGCTTGGCGATGTTGCATCGGTTCGAGTCGCACGAAGGCGACGGGACCCACCGCACCGCGGTCGGACACGACCTCGTCACCGCCGCGCAGCTGTGGGAGCGCGTGCAGACGGCGATCCGTCCGCGGGTGGCGGATGCGGCGGCGATCGCTGCGGAGCATGCGCGGCAGCGCCACGACGCCGCCGAACATCTGAAGGCGCTCGGCACGCGCCGCAATCCGGTGTGGGTAATCGCGGGACTCGCCGTCGTGGCGGCCGCGGCTGCGCTGGTGATGCGATGGGACGCGAAGGCGAGCGCTCGCGCGAAGGCCGCGCGGGCACTGGCGTCGCCGGAGGCGCAACAACTCGCCTCCGGGGCCGGCCAACGTGGTTCGCTCCGGCTCGCGGACGGATCGACCGTCATGCTCGGCTCCGGGGTGAAACTCACGGTCGCGCCGCAGTTCGCGAAGAGCTGGCGCGCGGTCCGTATCGACGGGGCGGCGCAGTTCTCGGTCGCGCACGACTCACCGCTTCCCTTCGACGTGTGGGCGGGGCCGGCGATCATCCGGGCCACGGGCACGGCGTTCGAGGTGAGCGCGTATCCCGATGAGGCGCTCACGATGATCCGCGTGACCAACGGGTCGGTGCTCGTCACGGTCGGGGAGGCGAAGTACCCGCTCCAGACGCGCGAGGCGCTCGCGGTCGACGCGAAAGGTGAGGTGCGCGTCCCCACGTCGGCGATGCTCGATGAGGCGTTCGGCTGGGCGGAAGGGTGGTTCGTGGTGAACGATCGACCGTTGCGGGAGGTGCTCCCGGTCGTGCAGCGCTGGTACGGCCTCGAACTCCACGGCAAGGACGACGTGGTCCTCGCGCGCCGTCTGAGTGCGCGTGCACCGCTCGGCGCGACGCGCGAGGTGATCAGCGCGCTCGAGCGTGCCGGGAGCCTGCGCTTCGGCTACATCGGCCCGAATATGGTCCTCTCCGACGCCCCGACGCCGCGTACGCGCTGACGTTGCGGGTCACGCGGCGCGCTGCGGTCGCTCTAGGCCGTAGCGCGCCGCGAGCGTTCGCACCGCGTCGAAGAGCTGGCCGAAGTCCTCGAGCATGAAGAGGATCGGTTGGACGTGGTCGATCTCGAACGGCTGAGCGATCACGTCGTCGAGTGCGAACGGTCGACGATCGCAGGACGCGCTGAGCGCGTGCGCGGCATCCGCGTGCGAACTGATCAATCCACTCCCGTAGATCCGCGGCGTGCCCCGCTCGCGCACGAGACCGAATTCCACCGTGAACCAGAAGAGACGGGGGAGGGCGGTGACGGCCTCGGGGTCGCGCGCCCGCAGCGCCAGCGCGCCGAACTGTTCGAGGAACGCGGCGAAGGTCGGGTCCGCGTGGAGCGGTACATGCCCGAACACGTCGTGGAAGATGTCCGGCTCGGGGAGGTAATCGAGCTGCGCGCGTGGGCGTACGCTGAGGGTGGTGGGGAAGAGACGATGCGAAAGGCAGCGGAAGAAGTGTGGGGCGGGGATGAACCCAGTCACGCCGATCGCCGCCCACCCCGTGAGACGCGCGAGGCGTGCGTTGATGTCGGCGAGCTCCGGCACGCGTTCGGTCGAGAGCCCGATGCGATCGGCGCCGCGGAGATACACCTCGCTCGCCGTGGAGGCGAGCGCGGCAATGCGACGCGCGGTGAGGATCGACCACACGGCGTGCGCCTCCGCGTCGTAGCCGTCGTACGCTTGGGCGACGAAGGTCGGGAACGACTGCTCGGCGAGTGCGGGAGGCGTGACGGTCAGCATGGCTCAGTGAGTGAGGGACAAGAAAAAACGGCCCGTGGATATCCACGGGCCGCGCGAGGGAAGCTGTGAGCGAGTCGCCTAGTGGCGCGCGCGGCCTCCGTCACGCCCCGTGTGGGGGGCGGTGACGTAGTAGCGATACGCGCGGCGGGCGAAGGTCAGCATCGGACGAGAAGGGTACGATTTGATCGCGAGGCTGTCAACTGGTACGCGCTAGAACCAGGCATCGCGCATCGCGAAGGGGATGGCGTCGAGGTCGGCGACGAGCGAGGCGAGGTGTTCGGTCTTGGGGAGCTCCCATCGCATCCAGTACGCAGCGGCCTGTCGCTTTCCGTGCAGGAACTCCGCGTGACTCGGCGAGGCGGTCGCGAGCGCGCGGGACGCCGCCATGGCTTGACGGAGCCAGAGCCAGCCGACGACCACCCGGCTCGTGAGGTCGAGGTACGCCGAGGCGTTCGCGAGGGCGAGCGCGGGATCCGCAGTGGCCGACGCCCGGGCCCAGGTCGCCGTGGTGCGCTCCAGTCGTTCGATACCAACCGTGCATGCGGAGGCGAGCGCGCGGAGGGTGTCGTCGTCTTGCGCCTGCGCGGCCGTGACCGTCGCACGCATCCGCTCGAGCAGCGCGCGGAGCCCCGCGCCGTCGTCTTGTCGCACCTTCCGTCCAAGGAGATCGAGCGCCTGGATCCCGTTGGTCCCCTCATGCAGTTGGTTGAGTCGGTTGTCGCGGTAGTGCTGCTCGATCGGGTACTCGCGGGCGAAGCCGTAGCCGCCAAGCGTCTGCATCGCGAGCGAGATCGCCTCCTGGCCGACGATCGCGGGAAAACTCTTGGCGATCGGCGTCAGGACCTCGAGTAACGCCCGCGCCGTGGCGCGCTCGGTGTCGGTCGGCGCGGTACGCTCGTCGTCCACCAAGCGCGCGCACTCGAGGATGAGCGCGAACGCGCCTTCGGCGATCGCCTTCTGTTCGAGCAGCATGCGGCGCACGTCCGGGTGTTCGATGATCGCGACGGGGGGACGCGCGGGGTCCTTCTCGCTTACGGGGCGCCCCTGATGTCGCGTGCGCGCATACTCGAGCGCGTACTGGAACGCGGCGCATGCCATCGCCGTGGCCGCGCGCCCCACCCCGATGCGCGCTTCGTTCATCATCTGGAACATGTAGGTGAGCCCGCGATGCGGTGCACCGATCAACTCACCGCGACATTCGGTGCGCTCACCGAAGTTCAGCAGCGTGGATGTGGTGCCGCGCCATCCCATCTTGTGGATGAGTCCACCGAGCGCGATGCCATTCAGCTCACCACTGCGTCCGTCGGCGTCGATCGTCCGCTTCGCCACGGCGAAGAGCGAGATCCCCTTCACGCCCGCCGGGGCACCGTCGATGCGCGCGAGGACGAGGTGGATGATGTTCTCGGTGATCTCCTGATCCCCGCCCGAGATCCAGATCTTCGTGCCGCGAAGCGCATAGCCGCTCCCATCGGGAAGCGGGGTCGCGGTGGTCCGCACATCCGCGAGGGAGGAACCCGCGTCGGGCTCGGTAAGCGCCATGGTCCCCGCGAAGTGGCCGGTGAGCATGGCGGGGAGGAATCGCTCGCGCTGCGCTGCGGTGCCGAAGGTCGCGATGAGATGCGCCGCCGCGCTCGTCAGCAGCGCGTACGAGGTCGTCGCGACGTTCGCGGCGTCGAACCAGCCGAGCGCCGCGGCGACGACGGAGTAGGGCAGCTGCATCCCGCCTGCCTCGGCATCGAGCGAGGCGCCGATGAACCCCGCCTCGGCCATCGCCTGCACCGCGACGCCGACCTCCGGGATGAGGACGACCTGCCCGTTCACGACCGTCGGTTCGTGCTCGTCGTTGCGCTGTCGGTGTGGGGCGAGCTGCTCTTCGGCGATCGTGCGCGCCGTGGCGAGTACGGCCTCGTACATCTCGCGTGAACCCTCGGCGAACCGAGGACGCGCGGTGAGGGCGTCGGTGTCGAGGACGTCGAAGAGCTGGAAGACGACGTCGCGCGGGTCGAGGAGAGGGGCGCTCATCCCGAGAATCTGCATCGCCGGGCGCCGCGAGGGTGAGGGGAAGCGCCGACTCCCTCCAAGCGGTAGTATTGGGCGCGGTCGAACTTCTCACCCACGCGCTCCCGATGCCGACACGTTCGTTCCGGACCCCGCTGATCGCCGCGCTGGCGTTCCTCGCCTGCTCGCGCGGATCCACCTCCGCGCCCGCAGGCGCACCGACCCCGACGCCAGGGCCGGCTCCCACGGCGTCGTCGGCCGCGCCTTCGGCGCCCGTTGCTCCAGTGGCATCCGCCGCTGGCGCGGCGGCCCCCGGCGCACCGGGCGGCGCGCCCCGCCGTCGTCCCCCCGATCCCCGCGTACAGGATTCGCTCCGGAAGGCGACGGTCGCGACCATCCTCGCCTCGATCGCGGGGCACGAGCACGAGTCGGCGGGGAAGGTGTTCAAGAACGTGAAGCTGCTCGGCGAGATGCCGGCCGACGACTTCGTGCGCTACATGGACGAGCAGGTCGGCAAGGCGCTCGGCATGGTGTGCGTGAACTGCCACGTCGCCGGGCAGTGGGAGAGCGATAGCCGCAAGAACAAGGTCATCGCGCGGCAGATGCAGCAGCTGACGAACGACCTCAACGCGAAGGTGCTCCCGACCATCAAGGAGCTCGACGCGGACTACCACAAGGTCGGCTGCGCGATGTGTCATCGCGGAACGGGACACGCGGAGAACGCGGTGCCGGCTCCGGCGACCGCTCCACCCGCGGGCGCGCCCCGCTGATCGGAACCTGGGTCGCGGTGACCGCCCTCGCGGTCGCCGCTCCCACGCCGTCGCGCGACGGCTGCGAGGGACGCCGTATCACCGCGATCGGGTATCGCCACGGCGCTCCGAGCGTTCCCGCGCGCACGCCCGGCGTGCCCGATGGCGCGCAACGCATCGCGAACCGTCTGTTGGTCGGCACACCGACCGTCCCCGCAGCGATCCGCCCGTTCCTCCTCTTTCGCGAGGGCGATTGGTGCCTTGAGCGCCGTCGTTCCGAATCCGAGCGACTCCTGCGTCTGCTGCCCTACATCGCGGACGCCACGATCCACGCCGAACCTGACGGACCTGACGGTGTGCGTCTCGACGTCGTCGTGTTCGACGATGTCCGTTCCACCGTCGAGCTCCTCTTCGACGGCGCGACGCCGCGCACAGTCGCGGTCACGAACCGCAGCGTCGGCGGTCGCGGACAGCTCGTGCGAGGGAGCTGGACGCGCGGTACCCCTTTTCGCTCGGGTGTGGGTGGCACGTTTCGCGACTACCATCTCATGGGCCAGCCGGTGACCGGGACGGTCACGATCGATCGATTCCCGCTCGGCGGCTATCAGGAGGTCTCCGCCGCGCGCCCGTTGTTGAGCGACGAGCAGTGGAGCGGGTGGCGCGCGCTGGTGATCGACGCTGACCACTTCCTCCGCTATCGCACGGCGTCCGGCGAGCGACCGGCGCTCCGGGTGCGGCGACAGGTCGCGGACCTCGATGCCGTCGCACGAATCTCCAGCGGGCCGGTGCGGTGGTTCGCGGGTGGCGAGATCGCCTACGATCGCATCCGACCGGACGCCGATGGCGTGCTGATCGCCGACGAGGGATTGGTCGCACCCACCGATCCGGCGCTCGCGCAGCGGTACCCGGCGCGGAGCGGCGTCCGGATCGGGCCCGTCCTCGGGGTGCGCGCCCTCTCCTTCGTGAAGGTCCGCGGCTTCGACGCGCTCGCGGGGGCGCAGGACCTTGGGCGTGGCGTGCAGTTCGTCGCGCGGGCGCTGCACGAGGTCACCGGCGCGGCGCGGCAGGACCTCGAGGTCCAGGGCTTCGCCGGGCGGGGCGACAGTCTACGGTACGCGGCGTGGCAGGGGATCACCGCCGTGCGCCAGCGCTCCGATGGGCGCAGTGCCGTGGTCGCGACCGGCCGACTCGCGGCGTACCGGCATCCGACGGCGAGCCGCACGTCGCTGCTGCAGTTCGACTACGCTGCGGCGTGGCGGAGCGACCTCCCCTTCCAACTCTCCTTCGCGGACCGGCCCGGGGCGCTGCGCGGTTTCGAAGGCTCCCGCGCCACGGGTGGTCAGCGCGTCACGCTTCTCGCGGAGCACCGGGAGTTGATCGCCTCGCCACACCCACGTCTCGCGCTCGCGGTGGCGGGCTTCATGAACGCGGGTCGGATCTGGGCCGTCGATGTCCCCTACGGGAGCAACGCCACTCGGGCGAGTGTCGGCGCGAGTTTGATCGGTGCGTCGCCCCGCAACTCGCGCTCGTCGGTCCGGCTCGATCTTGCCGTGCCGCTCACTCCAGATCCGCGGGTGCGACCGGTGAACGTCCGCGTCGCCTTCTCGATCGTGCCGCGTCGATTCTGGATCGAGTCGGAGGAGATCCGGCTCGCGCACCGGGCGGGCCCCGTCGAAGGGACCTTCGTCTGGCCCTGATCGCGAGCGCTTAGCGGCGGTAGAGCGTGGTGTTCGGGTTGTAGCTCTTCCAGTCGAACCAGTAGTCCTTGAGGAGCTGCACCGAGGCGAGACGCGTTCCGCGCAGCGGGCCCGACGTCGCGATCCCTCGGAAGTCAAACGTCGATCCGGTCTTCGCATCGAGCATGAGCGTGTCGGTCGTGGCGGCACGCATGAGCTCGACCGTGCCGTGAGGGGTGCGCAGGTCGAAGGCCCGGATGGATCGACCGGCGTCCGCCGCGACCAGCGCGATCGGTGTCTCGCCGACGCGATCGATGATCGGCCACTGCTGTACGACGGTGGCGATCGGATACGCGCGCGCGGCGCGATCGATGTGCACGCCGAGGATCACGGTGCGAGGCGGGAGCGCGGCGTCGAGCGGCGCCCGCACGCGTACGGCCCGCTGTGCGGTCTTCGCCTCCCAGTCGTCGGCGAAGCGGATCCAGGCCGAATCCGGCGCCGGTCGGAGGACGCGCCCGACACCCAACGGGAGCTCGGCGCGCCACCGCTGGAAGGTCAGCTCATCGGAGAAGACGCGGCCGAGCGTCCGGCCCTTGAGCGGACCGAAGAGCGCGGTGCCGGTGACCTGTTGCCACACCGATCCCGTCTCCCGATCGCGCATCAGGAAATTCTGATTGTTGATCCCCGCCAACTCGAAGGTGAGGACCTGTCCATCGATCACCCGCTCCCACACCAGACCGGTGTGGCACAACGTTCAATACGTGGCGACGATCGGGAGGCCGGCGACCACGGTGTTGACGACGTGGTGATAGGCGATCTGATCGATCGGGAACGCGACGGCGTCGCTGTCCCGCTGCACCGTCATCACGTAGGCCTTTGGTGCCACGAATGTCGCTTCGTGCGGCCGCACGAACGCGGGGTCCGGCAACGGGGCGAACATCCGCTCGAAGATGTTCACCTGACCCGCCCAGATCGCCGCTCCGCTGGCGACAATGACGAGCGACCGGGCGCTCCGGCCGAGTGCGCCGCTCGATGCCCATCGACGCGCGGTCCAGAGCGACGCGAGCGCGCACCCGAGCGCGGCGATCCACGGGGCGGCGTCGTGTAGGAGGAAGGCGATACGCACGCCGACGGCCGACTGCGGCGCGAAGGGGCGGAGGATCATCATCGGGGCGACGATCGCACCGACCGCGCCGATGCACGCTGCCGCGACGCCCCACGGAAGGGCGCGGCCAGCCGAGCGAGTCGGGGGCGGAGGCGTCGTCACGCCTTCAAGATATGGTGTCGTTCGGCGGGGTCAACGCGCCCCTCGGAGGGCGTGCCGCATCCCGCTAGTTTCCGGCGATGACGTTGATCTCCTTCTCCGACGTGACGGTCGGCTTCGGCGCCACCACCCTCCTTAAGGGGGTAACCTTCACCGTCGCCGTCGGCGAGCGGTGGGGGATCGTCGGGCGGAACGGCGCTGGGAAGACCACCATCTTCCGTCTCCTCACCGGAGCGCAGGCCGCCACCGGTGGCGCGATCGCGAAGAAGCCCGGGATCCGCATCGCGATGCTCGACCAGCACCGGGACTTCGGTGAAGCCGCGACGGTCTGGGATGCCGCCGCATCATCGTACGCGGAGGTCATCGCCCTCGAGCGTTCGCTGAATGACCAGGGGATGCGGCTCGCCGAGCTCGGCGAGCGCGTGACGGAGGCCGACCTCGAACGTTACGGGCATGATCAGGAGCGCTTCGCGCACGCCGGCGGCTACGAGTTCCACGCCCGCGTGGATGCCGTGCTCCAAGGGCTCGGTTTCGATGCCGAGGAGTCGAAGGCGCGGAAGTTGAGCGTGCTCTCCGGCGGTGAGCGGGGCCGTGTGGGGCTCGCCGCCCAGCTCGCGGCCCCGGCCGACCTTGTCCTCCTCGACGAACCGACGAACCACCTCGATCTCGAGACCACCGACTGGCTGCGCCGTTACCTCGGCCAGCTCGGCGAGACGGTCATGGTGATCTCGCACGACCGCGCGTTCCTCGATGACACCGTCGATCACGTCCTCCACGTCAGCGCGGGGACGACCACGGCGTACAGCGGTGGCTACTCCGCGTTCGTGACTCAGAAGGCGGAGCGCGAGTTGAGCGCCCAGCGCGCCTTCGACAAGCAGCGCTCGAACATCGCGAAGGAGGAGGACTACATCCGCCGCAACATCGCGGGGCAGAACAGCGCGCAAGCGAAGGGACGTCGCAAGCGACTCGAACGACTCCCGCGTCTGTCGCCGCCCCCGGGCGAAGCCGGTGCGATGACCGTTCGCCTCGAGAACGGCGAGCGAGGTGGCGATCAGGTGTTGATCACGGATCGCTTGCGCGTCACCGTCGGCGAACGCGAACTCGTGCGCGATTTCTCGGGTGTGGCGCGCCGTGGCGACGTGATCGCGCTCGTTGGGCCCAACGGGGCGGGGAAGAGTACCCTCATCGCGACGATGCTCGGCGAGCGGGCGGCTGCGGCGGGGAGCGCGAAGCTCGGTGGCTCGGTCACGCCCGCGTGGTATCGGCAGGACATGGCGCAGGTTCCGCTCGACAAGGCGATCTATGATTGCATCGCCGACCTGCGCCCGTTCTGGACGCGCGGTGGGATCCAGAACCACCTCGGCGCGTTCGGATTCAGCGGCGACGAGGTGTTCCGGAGCACCAGCACGCTGTCCGGTGGCGAACGGGCCCGCGTCGCACTCGCGATCATCGTGCTCCTCCGCGCGAACTTCCTGATCCTCGACGAGCCGACCAATCACCTCGACGTCGAGAGCATCGAGTCGCTCGAAGACGCGATCGACGAGTACGAGGGAACCGTGCTCGTCGTGAGCCACGACCGCGCCTTCCTGCGTGAGTTGAGCACGCGTGTGTGGGCGTTCGATGGCACACGTCTCGAGGACTTCGACGCGCCCTTCGTCGAGTGGGAGGCACGCTCCGGCGATCGCGCGAAGGAGCGCGCCGCCGCGGCCGCGGCCAAGCTCGCTGCCGAGCGAGAGGCGGAGCGCGTCAAGGCGGCGAAGGCGGCAAAGCCGAAGCAGGAGTCCGACGAGAAGAAGCGCGCCGCGAAGCGTGCGCTCGCCGACGCGGAACGCGCTGTCGAACGTGCCGATGCTGCGGTGCTGGAGCTGGAGACGGCGTTGGCGGACCCGACGCTCTACTCGTCAGGAGCAGAGGGTGCACGCCGCGCAGCCGCGCTCGACAAGTCACTTACCGCGGCGCGGCGCGATGCCGCGTCCGCGCTCTCGAAGTGGGAGTCGCTACTCGCCGAGGGGTGAGCCGCGGCGCGTCTCGCGCCAGCGGAGGAACGCGTCGCGACTGGTCCGCCGCGGCGTGTAGCCGAAGCGCTCTTTGAGCGCACGGTTCGCCAGCACCGGTCGGTAGCGCAGAAAGTCCACCTGCTCGGGTCCGTATCGCGTCAGCCCCAGCGGCCGCGCGACGGCGAGCACCGCGCGCAGGAGCCACGCCGGGAGGGTGAGCGTCGGCTTTCCGAGGAGCGCCGCGATCTCCCGCATCGCGAGCGCGCTATCCCCCGCGACGTTGAAGATCCCCGTCACGGGTCCGGTCACCGCGCGCACGAGAATCGCGGCGAGGTCGTCTTCGTCGATGAAGGTGAAGGGCGACGCCGCACCAGCGATACACAACAGTCGCGGTCGCTCGAAGAGCGCGGTGATCTGGTTGTCCACGGTCGGCCCGATGATCGTTCCCACGCGGAGCACGACCTGTTCGAGTGCAGGGTGCGTCGTGCGCGCAGCCGCCAGCCGCGCCTCCACGAGCGCCTTGTGCCAACTGTACGCGAAGGCCTCGTTCCCGCGGATGGGCACGGACTCGTCGATCCACGCCGGAAGATCGGGGTGGTACCCATAGGCGGCCCCACTCGATGTCACGACGATGCGGCGCACGCCCGCGGCGATGCACGCCGCGAGCACGCGCTCGGTGCCGACCACATCGACCTCGTACTCGAGCGCACGCGTCGACTCCGCCCCCGGCGTCACGATTGACGCGAGATGCACGACTACATCGATCGCGTGCGTGCGGCAGAGCGCCTCGAGTCCGTCGGAGCGAACGTCGTGCGGTACGAACACCACCCCAGGCGGCTGCGCGCGCGCGCGGATGTCCGTGGCGATGATCGTGTCGATGGCGTGCGTCGACCGCGCCGCGTGGAGTGCGCGCACGCACTGCGTCCCCACATAGCCGCTCGCCCCGGTGACGAGGACGTTCACGGCGCGCGGCGCGACCAGACCGTGGCGAGCGAGAGCCCCGCGATGATGTGCCAGACGCCCCACCACGCGGCAACGATCGCCATCCCACCGAGTCCATCGAAGAACGTGAAGACGAGGATCAAACCGAGCCCCGAGTTCTGGATCCCGACCTCGAACGCCACCGCGCGGCGATCGCGCTCGGGGAGTCCCATCGCCCGCGCGGTGAGGTAGCCGGTCGTGAGCGCGAGCGCATTGTGCAGCGCGACCGCGATGGCGACGCCGTCGACGTACTCCAAGAAGTAGCGCCAGTTCGCAGCCAAGGCGCCCACCAGGAACAGTGCGAAGATCACGACGCTCAGCTGCTTGGCCGGCGTCCGCAGTCGCTCGGCGAGCGCGGGGGCGCGGAGCTGCATCGTGAGCCCGATCGCAATCGGGATCCCGAGGAGCGCCACGATCGTGACAAACATCTCCAGCGGATCGACCGCCACCGCCTGGAGCAGCGCCCGCGTCGGCGGATAGAGCGACCCCCACCAGCGCAGCACGAGCGGTGTCGCGACGATGGAGAGCACCGTGGAGGTGCTCGAGATGCTCACGGAGAGGACCGTGTTCCCGCGTGCGAGGTGCACGAGGAAGTTGCTGATGTTCCCCGCCGGACAGCTCGCGATCAACATCATCCCCAACGCGATGCTCGGCGCGGGACGGAGCGCCAACACGAGGAGGAATGTCAGGGCGGGGAAGACGAGATAGTGCCCCGCGAGCCCGATCAAGACTGGTCGCGGATCACGACGGATCCGGTGGAAATCCTCGAGGCGCATGTCCAGTGCGACGCCGAACATCACGAGCCCGAGGATGGCGTTCAGCAGGTGGAGCGTCGACGCGTTGAAGTTCAACCGGACCGCGTCGATCCCCGTCATCGACCGCGCGGCTCCGCGTGCATGTCCTTGAAGTGCACGAGCCCGGGTGCCCAGAGATGCGTCGTCGGGTTCACATCGCAGTGGATGACCGCGGGACCTCCGCAGGCAAGCGCTCGTTCCACTGCGCCGCGCAACGCCGTCGGATCCGCCACGCGTTCGCCATGTGCGCCCATCGCTTGCGCCACGAGGTCGAAGCGAATCTCGCCGAGGTCGCTCCAGATGTTCTCCTCCGGCGCGAGGCGTCGCGTGAGGAGCATCTTGAGCGGCTTGAGCGCGAAGGACTGGTTCATCTTCACCATCCCCCACTGCCGGTCACAGCACACGAGCCAGATGACCCGCAGCTGATGTCGCACCGCGGTCTCGATCTCCTGCGGATGGAATCCCATCGCGCCATCGCCGATGATGCACGCGACCGGCGCCTGTGTCGCGACCGCCGCACCGATCGCCTGCGCCACGCCCGCGCCGAGCATCCCCATCTTGAAGGTGGAGAGCAAACGTCCGGGGACACGCGCCCGGTGATAGAACATCGCCCAGATCGCGGTGTTGCCCCCGTCGGCGACGACGACCGATCCCTCGGGGAAGCATGCGTCGACGGTGTGCGCGACGTGCGCGGGATTCATCGGGGCGCGGAGGTCCGTGAGCGCACGGTCGAGCTTCGTCTGATAGCGCGTGATGTGCCGGCGATAGGTGGCGAGCCGTGCACGACGCGTGGCGGGGCGCAGCCGCGCGAGGTGCGCGTCCACCGCGGGGAGCAGCGCATCGAGGAACGCGCCGACATCTGCGTACACGCCGACATCGGCCGGCTTGTTCGCGCCGATGATCGCGCCGTCGATGTCCACCTGGATGTGTCTCTGCTCACGCGGAAGTCGCCAATAGGGCGCCTTCCCCCACCAATCCGTCTCGCCGAGCCGTGAGCCGAGTGTGAGGACCACGTCGGCGTCGTTCCGCACGAGGTGATTGAGCTTCACGTGCGTCATCGGGATCGCGAGCGGGTGCGCCTCGTCGATCGCGGCGCGTCCGGACCAACTCGTGAGCACGGGCGCTTCCAAACGCTCCGCGACCGCGCGCAGCGCCGCGAACGCCTGCGCGTGGATCACCCCGCTCCCGGCGTGGATGATGGGGAGTTCAGCGTCGATCAAGAGGTCGGCCGCATGCGCGACGAGCGCCGGATCCGGCGCCGTTGCCGTCGTCCGCCGATACTGTGGCGGTGACCAGAGCGCGTGGTCGATCTCCGCCGCGCTGTTCATGATGTTCTCGGGCACATCGAGGTGCACCACGCCCGGCCGCCCCTCCCAACTCGCGCGCAGTGCGGCGCGCGCGAGCTCGGCCACGCGTCCGTGGCTGGGCACCATCTGGCTCCACTTGGCGAACGCGCCGATCGTCGCGACCTGGTCGAAGCTCTGGTACGTCCCCGTTCGTGGCGGATACATCGCGCCAGAGCGACGGGCACTCGTGATGCAGAGCACGCGGTTCCCCTCGCTCTCCTCCACGACGAGCCCAGGGAGGATGTTCGCCACTCCCGGCCCGTTCGACGCCATGCAGACGCCGAGCTGTCCCGTCAGTCGCGCATACGTGCCCGCCATGTGCGCCGCGCTCGTCTCATGGCGCGGCGTGATCAGGGTGATGCCGAGGTCGCGAAGGGCGCGATAGAACCCGAAGTAGGTACCGTCGATGATCCCGAACACCGTGGTGACCCCCTCGGCGCGGAGTATCCGCGCGAGGAGGGCACCGCCCGTGCTCGTCGCCATCAGCGTCCCGTCGCGAGCTGCTGAGCGACAGCCTTGATACGGCCCTCCAACACACCGGTCGTCGTGCATCGCACCGGATCACCCGCGGTCGAGATCGGTCGCGCGGTCGCCTGCACCAACGTGGAGAGCGTCGTCGTGGAGTCTGTCACGCGGGTGAGCTGCGAGAGCACACTCAGACGCACATCATACGAGTCCGCGCTTGGCGCTCCCTGCGCCGATCCGCAGTCGAGGAGTGTGGAGAGCGCGGCCTTCCCCAGCCGACGTCGCGGGCGCAGGTCGGAATGGCCGCCACTCAACCGTGCAGCATCGAGGATGCCGAAGGTGATTCCGACCGAATCATAGGCCGCTGGGAGCGCCTTCCAGAGTGCCAACGCACTCGCCTTGATGAGCGCGTCGTTCGCGAAGGTCACCGCCTGGGCGTTCACTGCCGTCCCACCGCCCCCAGTACCGACCACGCGGACGGTCGAGACGCCGCTGCTATCCAACGTCGACGGCGGAGAGCAGCCAGCCGCGACCAGGGTCGAGAGGAGAAGCGTCGTAGCGATCTGGCGCACAGGAACGCTCCCGCGTTCAGGTTATCCCGCGATCGGCAGGTGGCCGCGTTCGAAGAAATGGCGCACCCGCTCAGGCCCATCCACCTCGAGCACCAGGTCGGTGAGGAGGCCGTCATCCAGATGATAGACCATGCCGTGCAACAGCGGGCGCCGACCCCGACTCCATGCCTGCTGGATGATCGGGTTCCGACTCAGATGGTACACCTGCCGCAGGATGTTCAGCTCGACCAAGCGATTGAATTGCGCTTCCTCGGCACCCACGGCCTCCATCTCCGAGGCGTGGCGCTTCCGGAGCTCCCGGATCCCGGCGAGCCAATGGTCGACGAGTCCGGCGGGTTCGTCGCTCATCGCCGCCTTCACCCCGCCGCACCCGTAGTGGCCGCACACGATCACATGCTTCACGTCGAGGACGTCCACCGCGTACTGCAGCACGGAGAGGAGGTTCAGGTCGGCAGCGAGGACCTGATTCGCGACATTGCGATGCACGAACATCTCTCCCGGCGCGACGCCGGTGAGCATCTCGATCGGGACGCGGCTATCGGCGCAGCCGATGAAGAGGAAGTGCGGTTCCTGTTTCCCGGCGCGCCGCTTGAAGAAATCCGGATCGTCGCGCGTCACCTCCGCGACCAGCTTGCGGTTGTTCTCGAACAGGCGTTTCAGGTTCTCCATAGCGTGCGGTTCCTCAGTGCGCGGTCGATCGGCCGCTGAGCGGCGGGATCGCCACGAGGCGATAGTCGATGCCGCGGAGTGCGGCCGTCTCGACGAAATCGTGGATCAGCTCCAATACATCATGGTCGATCCGCTTGCAGACGGTGCCGTCGAGTTCGAGACGGCTCCCGCGGGCGAGGCCGTCAAGCATGGTCGCGAGGCCGGCCTTGTGCAGGAAGGAGATGTGCTCATGAAGGCGCAGTCGCGTGAGCACGCTGCCCGGGGGGCTCACGACGGTGTAGCACGGGGCCTTGATCTGATCGAGGACGATGAAGAAAAAGCCCACGACCAAGCCGATCGTGATCCCGACCAAGAGATCGGTGAAGAGGATCGCCGTGACCGTGACGAGGAAGGGGATGAGCTGCGGGAGTCCCGCGCGCCGCGCTTCAAAGAAGTGTCGGGGGTGGGCGAGCTTCCAGCCGGTGTGGATGAGGATGGCGGCGAGTACGGCGAGCGGGATCCGATTCAGAGCACCCGGGATCGCGACGACGGCGACGAGCAGGAGCGCACCGTGCATGATGGCGGACCAACGTGTCCGCGCCCCGGCGGCGACGTTGGCCGCACTCCGCACGATGACTCCAGTGACCGGGAGCCCCCCGAGCAGCGCCGAGGTCACGTTCCCCACGCCTTGCGCCAAGAGTTCGCGGTTCGGCGGCGCCTCCCGACGATACGGATCCATGCGATCCGTCGCCTCGAGCGAGAGCAGCGTCTCCAAGCTCGCGACGATCGCAAGCGTGAGGCCGATCTGCCATACAGCCCCGTCCGCGAACGCGCTCCACTCCGGCCGCACGAACAACCCGAAGAACTCGTTGGCCGACGCCGCGACGGGGAGTTGGACGAGATGCTCGCCCTGAAGTGCGACGCCCGAGGTGGCGGCGAAGGCGTTCCCAGCCAATCCGAGCACGACCGCCAGCAGCGGCGCGGGCACGCTGCGCAGTCGCGCCCACGGGAGTCGGGGCCAGGCGAAGAGGAGCGCGAGCGCCAACACACTGAGCACGATGGCGGTCGGTTCGACGCGATCCACGATATGGCGCAGCGCCGAGAGCGTGGTCTCGTCGTTGAGCTGCCGGAACGACTCATCGCCTTCGAAGTCTGCGTCGTAGCCGACCGCGTGCGGGGCCTGCTTCAACACCAAGATGATCCCGATCGCGGCGAGCATCCCCTTGATCACCGCCGACGGGAAGTAGTAGCCCACGAGCCCGGCGCCGACGAGGCCGAACCCCAATTGGAGGACGCCGCCGATCACGACGGCGGCCAGGAAGCGCGGGTAGCTCCCCAGCGTCGCGATCGCGCTCACGACGATCGCGGTCAGGCCAGCCGCGGGACCCGACACCATCAGCGCGGAACCCGACAGCGCGCCGACAACCAACCCGCCGACGACGCCAGCGATGATCCCGGAGAAGAGGGGTGCGCCTGAGGCGAGCGCGATCCCGAGACAGAGGGGAAGCGCGACGAGTGCCACGACGACCGATGCGGGAAGGTCGTGCCTCCAGCTCTGACGTAGCGGGTCATCCTCATGATGGGCCTCGGCACCCGTCACAGGGACCGGATGGAACGCAGGCGCCAAGAGGAATTGATGGAGCGGATCGCGATCAGCCATAGCCCATCCTACGCGACGGGGTCGCGTGTCAGCAAGTCGAGGACCCGAGCGCTCCGCCCGGTCAGCTGCTCCACCAACGCACGGGCCAGCATCGAGCCGACCACGTTTCCCGTGCCGGAGTACGCGCCGGTCGCCCACACCCCAGGACGCACCTCCTCCGCGATCGGGAGGTAGTCCTTGGTGTACGCGACTGTCGCGGCCCAGCGATGCGTGATCTCAACATCCGCACCGACCCGGGCCCGCAACACGGCATCGAGATAGTGCTGCACCGCGTCCGTGGGGATCGCGTCGGCGGTCTCACTCTCCGCCTCGAACTTGTCGCGTCCGCCGCCGATCACCAACCGACCGTCTTCGAGCTGCTGCCAGTAGTCGTAGCCGTAGCGGAGATACACCGGCCGCGGGACCCAGACGTCGCGCGTCGGCGCCGTGCCGAGCATCTGCAGCCGGATAGGGCGCACTCGATCGCTGAGCTCGGGGAAGAGGCGTGGGAGCGCCCCGTCGACGCAGACGAGTACATGCGTTGCGCGCACCTCGCCCTCGGTCGTCCGAACGCAGCCGCGTTCGATCGCCGTCGCCGCGGTGTGCTCGTAGAGTCGGACGCCGTCGCGGAGAAGCGCGGTGGCGAGCGCGCGACAACGCTGCATCGGATGCGACACGGCATCGGTCGGAAGATGGAGCCCTTCGCCCTCCGGCCCCTCGTACCACTCCGCGTCGAGCCCGTCGGCCCGCATCTGCGCGAGCTGGCGCTCACAATCATCGAGTTCGTCGGCCGAATCACTGATGCGAAGCGAGCCGACCACGCGAGTGCTCTCGGGCGATTCCGCGACGAGTCGCTCAAGTTCGCGCAACGTCAGTCGGTAGAGTGCGGTGGCCCGTTCTCGTCCCCAGCGATCCACCGCGTCGTGATGGAACTCCGCCATCCCCGCCAAGAGGAACCCGCCGTTCCGCCCCGCCGCTTCACCGGCAACCGCTCCCGCGTCGATCCCGACCGCGTCGATGCCGAGTTCGTGGGCCCGCCGAAGCGCGGCAAGGCCGCTCCCTCCCAGCCCGACGACCGCGAGCGTCGCCTCCGTCGTTCCGGCGAGCGGAGGGAGCGGGGTCCACGTCGTGTCATCCCAGAGCGGCACATTCGGCAACATCGCAAGAAGATGCACCGCCGTCCCGCCACGCGCGACCAGCTACCGTCCCACGCGCTCCAGCTCGACAAGGAGGCACCGATCCTGCACCACATCGATCCCCGCGGCGGCGAGCTGCGCTGCGACGTGATCATCGCGGATCCCCAGCTGCATCCACACCGCGCGGGGGCGCGCCGCGAGGAGGTCGGGGAGATGCGCGGCGACGTCCTTCGACCGCCGGAACACATTCACGAGGTCTGCGGGCGGCGAGATCGCCGCGACCCGTCGCACCACGGGTTCGCCCAGGATCTCCGTCGCCTCGGGGAAGTACACCGGGACCGGGATGATCGTCATCCCCGCGCGCTGCGCGTACGCGGGCACGTAATACGCCGGCTGCTCCGCGTGCGCCGCGGTCTTGATCCCGAGCACCGCCACCCGGTGGGTGCGCGCCAAGAGGGCGTCGATCTCGGCGTCGGTCTCGAGGATAGGCATGGGCGTCTGGGGTACCAACGCCGGGTGCCTTCGAACGGTTCACGCGATAAATTGAAAGGCTGTTCTGCTCCCTCCCCAACCCACGATTCGTACGATGCGGATGCTCGTCCTTGGTGCCGGCCTGCAGGGCTCGGCATGTGCCTTCGATCTGGTGCAGCAACCTGCGGTGAGTGAGGTCATCCTCGCCGATCAGTCGATCGATCATCTCCCCCCGTTCCTCACCCCCTTCCTCGGCGGCAAGCTCCGCGCGGTCGCGCTCGATGCGAAGGACGGCGCCGCCGTCGCCGCGCTCATGCAGGGCGTGAAGGCCGTGATGTGCGCGTTGCCGTACTACTTCAACAAGCCGATGACGGAAGCGGCGATCGCCGCGGGCGCGCACTTCTGCGACCTTGGCGGCAATACCGAGATCGTGGGGGAGCAGCGGACGCTCGACGCGAAGGCCAAGGCGGCCGGGGTGACGGTGATCCCGGATTGCGGCCTCGCGCCGGGGATGGTGAACATCCTCGGACAGATGGGGATCGACCGCTGCGACTCCGTCGACACGGTGCGCTTCTACGTCGGCGGGCTCCCGCAGCACCCCACCGGTCCGCTCAAGTACCAGATCGCGTACTCCATGGAAGGGGTGCTCGACTACTACACGACGCTCTCCTGGATCGTGCGCGACGGGAAGCGCACGCGAATCAAGGCGCTCTCCGAGGTCGAGGCGGTGTCGTTCGCGGAGCTGGGTGCGCTCGAAGCGTTCCACACCGCGGGTGGGCTCTCCACCATGGGCTTCCGCTACGAAGGGAAGATCCCGTCGATGGAGTACAAGACGCTCCGCTATCCAGGGCACGCCCAGATCGTCGAGGCGATGCGCGACCTCGGGCTCTTCGAACTCACACCCGTGACGGTCAACGGCGTGTCGGTGGCGCCGCGCGCGGTCGCGATCGCGACGATGGGCCCGAAGCTCAACCTGAAGCAGCCGGACCTCGTCGCGCTCCGCGTCGTCGTCACCGGCAAGAAGGCGGGCAAGCCGGTCACGCACACATGGGAGCTGGTCGATCGCATGGATGAGGCGCGTCGCCTCTCTGCGATGATGCGCACCACGGGCTTCTCGCTCGCGATCACGGGCTATCTGCAGGCGACGGGGCAGATGCCGGCGGCGGGGGTGCACACGCCTGACGAGTGCGTGCCGGGTGACGCGTACGTCGCGGAGCTGGCAAAGCGCGGGATCGATATCCGGTACACGCTCAGCTAGCAGGGACGCGGAACAACCGAGGGGCGCGGCTCTCAGACCGGAGACCCACGGTCTGCGGGCCGCGCCCCTCGGCCGTTCCGCGTCGAGCGTCGAGAGTGACGGGCGGGGGCCCCACAGCGCCGACCGTGGGTCTCCGGTCGCCGCAGTGGGGTCCTCGCCCGTCACGCCCGCACACAGCCCTACTCGGCCAGCAGCGACCCGTTGAGCGTGATCGACCAGGTCACCGGGATCGCCGGATCGAGCGAGTCGCGCACCGAGCAGTACTTCGTCACCGAGAGATCGACCGCGCGCTGCAGCTGCGCGGCTTCGATGCCGTCACCCGCCACCTCGTACTCGAGGTGCACCTTCACGAGTCGGCGCGGCGTGCCATCCGCGCGATGCCCGATCACGTTCGCCCGCAACGATGCGAGGGGCGTGCGGCGCTTGGCCATGATGTCCACGATGTCCGTCGCGGTGCACCCCGCGATCGCGCCGAGCAACGCATCGACCGGGCTCGGTCCCGCATCGGAATCCATGCGGAACATCGGTCCACCCGGGCGCCCCGCATCGAACAGGTGCGCGCCCTTCCACTCCATCACCACCTGATTCGGCGGGCGCGGCGTGTCGGTGCCGCTCACGGCTCGCTCCCGGTACGGATCGGCGTGCGCACCGCGTTCCCCCACTCCGTCCACGATCCATCGTAGTTCTTCACGTTCGGATACCCCAAGAGGTAGGTCAACACGAACCAAGTATGCGAGCTGCGCTCGCCGATGCGGCAGTAGGCCACGATCTCATCGTTCGGCGCGAGCCCCTGCTCGCGCTCGTAGAGCACGCGCAGCTCACTCGCGGGCTTGAACGACCCATCGGGATTCGCGGCCTTCGCCCACGGCACACTCACCGCCCCTGGGATGTGTCCGCCGCGGAGCGTCCCTTCCTGAGGGTAGTCCGGCATGTGGGTGCGCTCGCCGGTGTACTCCTGCGGGGAGCGCACGTCCACGAGCTTCCCACCGCGGGTCTGATGGGCCATCACGTCGGCAAAGAAGGTGCGGATGCGCGCATCGTCGCGCGCGGGTGCGGTGTAGGTCGTGCGAGGAAAGGTGGGGACATCCGTCGTCATCGGACGCCCCTCCGCCTCCCACTTCACGCGCCCGCCGTCGAGGATCTTCACATTCGTGAAGCCGAAGAGCTCGAACACCCAGAGTGCGTAGCACGCCCACCAGTTGCTCTTGTCGCCGTAGAGCACGACTGGTGTCGACTCATCGATGCCGCGCGCACGCAACAACTCGGCGAAGCGTTCCGGCGCCACGTAGTCGCGCACGACCGCGTCGTTGAGGTCGGTGTGCCAATCGATCTTCTGCGCGCCCGGGATATGACAGAGATCGAAGAGGAGGACGTCTTCGTCGCTCTCGAGGATCCGGAGCGACGGGTCGCTGAGATGCGCCGCCAACCACTCGGTGCTGACCAGCTTATCGGGATGCGCGTAGCCGCGCGTGGTGAGATCAGAGGAGGCCATACTCCAATTAACCCGGCGTACCCGTGAAGGGTTCAGGGATCGCGCTTTCCGAACGGAAAGCGCGTCATCGCCACGGTTCCATTGCTCACCACCATCAGCACATCCTCGAACATCCGCGGCGTCTCGAGAGGATTCCCTTCGAGCACGATCAGATCGGCATCGAACCCGGGCGCGAGGCGACCGGTTCGGGCGCCCAGCCCGAGCAGCTCTGCCGCCACCGTCGTCGCGGACTGCAGCGCTTCGAAGGGCGTGAAGCCGAGCTCGATGAAGCGCTCCATCTCATGGCTGATGCGTGTGGTGCTCTTGGCGCCGTAGTCGGTGTCCCCACCGGTGGCGATGCGCACGCCCAGTGCTCTTGCCTTGCGGATCGTCTCCTGCGCGCGCGGATACATGTGGCGCCCACGCAGCTCGAGGATCGGGTCCTCGTAGTCGCCACCCGGTTGCGTGAGATCCCAGATCGTGGAGAGGGTGGGGACGAGATACGCGCCCTTGGTCGCCATCAGGCGGAGCGTGCTGTCGGAGAGATAGGTCCCGTGTTCGATGCTGCGCGCCCCTGCCGCGACGGCCGCGTACGACCCCTCGTCGCCGTGCGCGTGGATCATCACCGGGATCTGCTTTGTCGCGGCTTCTTCAACCACCGCGCGGAGCTCGCGCTCGGTGTAGGTCTGCTTGCGGGGATCGGTGTTCGGGAGCCCCGCACGCTCGGTCCCGCGCGTCTTGATCACATCGACGCCGTGGTCGAGGTTCACGCGGACGACGGCGCGCAGCGCTTCCGGCGTCCGGACGCCACTCATCAGGAACGCGCCCAGCCTGGCATCCGCGAGGACCGTCTCGCCGAGGTCGGGTGTCACGAAGACGCCGGCGGCGACCATGTCCGGGCCGACGAGCACTCCCGCGCGCACGAGCTCGCGGATCTCAACGTCCTCATAGTGCGGCACGCTCGCGCTGCGCACCGTCGTCACCCCGCTCTCGAGCGCACGTCGGGCGTTCGCGAGCGTCGCGATGTGGGTGTGCGCATCGATCAGCCCCGGCGTGACCCAGCGGCCACCGAGGTCCACCACGGTCGCGCCCGCGAGGACGGCACCGCGCGCAGTGATGCTCGTGATGGTGCGCCCCGTGATCACGATCGTCGCGTCGCGGATCGGGGCGGCACTCGCCCCATCGATCACGTTCGCGTGCGTGAGCACCAGCGGTTGCTGCGCGACGAGGGCGGTCGCGGCACAGAGGAGCAGGGTACGTAGCAGCACAGGAGCGTCCAGTGGAGGGTCAGCCGATGCGCGTGCCGTTCGGCACGGGATGGTCCGGATGGAGGAGCACGACCTCGGTCGCCGTCGGCATCGCGCCGAGCACCAACACCTCGCTCACGAAACCCGCGATGCGGCGGGTGCCGATGTTCGTCACGGCGATCACCTGACGCCCGATCAACGACTCCGGCGTGTAGTGCACCGTGAGCTGCGCGCTCGAACGGCGGATGCCGAGCACCTCGCCGAAATCGATCGCGAGCTTGATCGAAGGCTTGCGAGCCTCGGGGAATGGCTCGGCAGTGAGCACCGTCCCGACATGCATCTCGATCGCGAAGAAATCGTCCGGCGTCGGCATGGCGCGAAGTTACCGCGTCGGCTCCGGGTCGGCACGGGGGGTGGGTTATCTTCCCGCGCATGGGACAATTCCAACGCCACGTATTCGTCTGCACCACCGGGAAGACCTGCGCCGCGCAGGATGGCCTCAAGACCTGGGAGGCGATGCGCGATGCCACGCACGCTGCCGGCTTGAAGGGGGTCGTCCGCGTGAACCAGGCCGGGTGCATGAGCCAGTGCGGCCACGGCCCGATGGTCGCCGTGTATCCGGACGATGTCTGGTATCACGCCGTGGATGCGGCCAAGGGCGAGCTGATCGTGGCCGAGCACATCGTGGGCGGCACGCCGGTCGAGGCGCTGCGCTACATCGCGCCGCCGGGCGAGAACAAGCTCCCGAAAGAACAACGACCCGCCTGAGGGCGGGTCGTTGTCGGTTAGGTCGCCCTGAGCGCGCTCAGGGCACCTTCGCCGGTGCACTCTCGGGTAGCAGCGTGAAGCGCGCGTACTGCTGGTGCGTGAGGTACCGATTCGCGGCGTCACGCAGCATCGCGCTCGTCAGCGTGTTCACCAGCGCGGGGTAGCGAAGGGTCGTCCGCTGATCGCGCCCATCCTCATCGTGGTCGTTCATCCAGTTCAACCAGGACGCGTTCTGCTTGAGCGCGGTCTCATGGTTCCGGATGAAGATCTCCTTGATCTTCGCCACGTCGGTGTCCGACGCGCCTTGCGCCGCGATCGAGTCGATCACCCCCCACATGCGCGTGGTCAGCTCTTCGACGCGCTCCGGCGCCGACCCGAAGCTGATCGACACCTGATAGCGCTTGTACGGAACCCACGAGCCGAGCTGGGAGACCGACACGCCATAGGTGCCACCCTTCTCTTCACGCAGCGCCTCGCGCAGGCGGATGTCGAGCAACTCACGGAGCGCCGTGAGCACGAACCGATTCTCCCACGAGTAGGCGAAGTCGCCGTGGAATCGCAGCGTCGTCTCAGCCTTCGGCTCCGTGCCTTTCCGCACCGTCCGCACCACGATCCCCGGCGGGGGACGGATCCCACGATCCTTCCACGTGGAGACGGCCTTCGGCGTCGTCGGAAGCGCGCCGATCCACCGTTCGATCAACGGGCGGATCCCATCGAGCGTGAAGTTCCCGACGAAATAGAAGGTGAACCCGCTCGCGTCCTTCACGCGGCTCTGGTACAGCGAGAACGCACGCGCTGCGTTCACGGAATCAAGCACCGCCGCATTGAAGAGCCGCACCCGCGGATTGTAGTTCGACATCACCCGCGAGATCGTGTCGCCGAACACCGCGTCCGGCGAGTTCGCGGTGTTGCGCAGGTTCGTCTTGAGCGCCTGCTTCGTCACGTTGAAGTTGAGCGAGTCGAAGCGCGGGGCGGTGAAGCGGAGGTAGAGGAGCTGGAACATCGTTTCCAGATCCTTTGGCGAGGCGAACCCCGATGCCAGCTCTGAATTCGGACTGACGGCGACGGACGCGTTCGCCACCTTCCCGGTCAACGCCTTCGAGAGTGTGGTCGGCGTGAAGGTGCCGAGTCCGCCGAGGGTGAAGGGCATCACCCCCGCATCGAGCGCCTCGGCGTCGCTGAAGAGCGAGCTCCCCCCCGGTCGACGCCCGCTGAAGCGGACCTCGTCGTTCTTGAAATCGGTCGGCTTGAGGAGCACCCGGATCCCGTTCGACAGCGTCCACTCCGTGATCCCCGTCTCTGGGAGTGACTTCACACCCACGACCTTCCCACCGACCGGGACCGTCGGCACCAGCGGTTGGTTGCTCGTCGAGTCCACGAAGGCCACCAGCGTCGCGCTCTTCACCTTGTCGAACACGGCGAGGAGATCCTCGCGCGTCGGCAGCGTCACATCGGCACGCTCCGGCGCCGAGACGGTGACGACGCGGTTGCGCGTCGGCGTCCAATCGCGGGCAGCGCGGTTCACCTCGTCGATCGTGATCCCTGCCATGAGCTGCGTCGCGATCGCCTGCACCGTCGTGATCGATGGGACCGACCCACCGCTCAAGAAGCTTCCGACGTACTGCTGCGCGAGTCCCGCCGAGAGCGCCTTGTCGGCCTCGGCCACCTGCCGTTCGAGGCCCCGGGTGAAGTTCGCGCGTGCGCGGTCGAGCTCCGTCGCCGTGAAGCCGAAGCGGTTCACGCGATCCATCTCGAGGAGCACCGCTTCGAGCGAGGCGGCGAAGGCGTTCCCCTTCACCGATGCGAACGCTTGTGTCACGTCGCGCGTCGGTGTGAGCGCGCCGTGTACCACGGCGGCGAACTGGAAGGGGGTGTTCGGTCGCTGTGAGAGCTCCGAGAGTCGGTTTCCCATCAGCAGGCCGTAGAGTCCGGCCACCAACGAACGTCGATAGTCGGCCACCGTCCGCACCGAGTCCTTCGGCGACTTCCAGAGCACGGTGATGATGTTCCCTTGATACTCCTTGTCCGCCGCGATCGACACGAAGGTCGAATCGTGGTCGGGAATCATCGCCGCCACGCGCGGGCGTGGCGCGGCGGGGTTCTTCAGCGATCCGAACCGTTCGACGATCATCGTGCGGAGCTGCTCTGGGTCGATATCACCCACCGCGACGACCGCCATCAGGTCGGGGCGATACCAATCCGCGTAGTAGCGCATCAGCGCGGCGCGACTCGCGCGCTCGAGCGACTGCTGTGTGCCGATCGGCAGTCGCTCGGTGTAGCGCGACCCGTAGAACTGGTAGGGATAGTGCTTCATCGCGACGCGCTGTTGGGCGCCGCGCCCACTCCGCCACTCTTCCAACACCACGCCACGTTCGCGTTCGAACTCGAGCGAATCGAAGCTCACCGCACCCGCCCAGTCGCGCATCACATCGAGTGCGCGCGTGACGAGATGCGTGGAGTCCGTCGGGATCGTGAGGTTATACACGGTCTCGTCGAAGCTGGTGTATGCGTTCAGGTCACCTCCGAACCGCATCCCGCTCTGTTCGAGGAAATCGACGATCGCGCTCTTGGGGAAGCGCGCCGTCCCATTGAACGCCATGTGCTCGACGTAATGCGCCATCCCACGCTGGTCGTCGTCCTCCTGCAGCGACCCCGTGCGCACCGCGAGTTGGAGCTCGAGGCGCTTCTCGGGCTTCGCGTTCTTCTTGATGAAGTAGCGGAGGCCATTGGGGAGTGTCCCGCGGATCACCGTCGAATCGAAGGGGATCGGGGTGGTCGGGCTCCACTGCTGCGCGGCGGCCACGGCCACTGCGAGGGGGAGGGCGACGAGCGCGCGGCGGATCGGCGCGCGCCAGGAGAGTGCGAGCGAGGTCAGCATAGCGCTGAACATCGTGCCGCGTCACCCGGCTCACAAGGCATCGCGTCGCTCGGCTATCTTCCGTCGATGCGCATCGACCGCGCCCAGATGGAGCCGTACCGGCGCCACGTCATCGTCTGCACCGGCGGCTACTGCTCGGCGGACCGGGGCGGGCGCGCGCTCTATGCGCTCCTCGCCCAACTCCTCCAACGCGAAGGGCTCCTCTTCGGCCCCACGCGCGTTAAGCGCTCCGAGACCCCCTGCCTCGGCGTCTGCGCCGGGGGACCGATCCTCGCGGTCTACCCCGAGGGGATCTGGTACGAGTCCGTCACCCCGCGCCTGCTCGAACGGATCGTGACCGAGCACCTCCGCGACGGGCGGATCGTCGAGGACGCGGTGTTCCATCGTTTAGCGGATGCGCCCTAGGAGGGCTTGCCCCCCACGCGCGTCTGGTGGTTTCTTGGTGGGGTTCGCGACTCTCTTGAGGTTCCCGCTGTGGCGAAAGTCCTGTACGAGCGTACGATGACCACCGGCTCGGTGGTGCGGATCCGGAGCTTGACCCCGGATGGCACCGCGCCGATCCGTGCGGTCATCGAGGTGGACCGCCGCGCTGGGACGGCCCGGGCCTCGGGTGCCACGGGGAGTCCGCCGCCTATCCTGGCGGTCGAAGGCGACACCGAGGCCGCGGTGATGCAGTCGCTCCTGCCGTTCGCCGAAGAGGATGCGTCGCTGGCACGCCTGCTCGCCGAACGCGGCATCCGGTAGCTCGCGCTCCGCAGCGCGGCTAGCTTGCGCGCATGCCCGATCCCTTCGACGCGCGCCGTGAACTCCTGGGCGTAGCCCGGAAGCTCCTCGCCGACGTCGTCACCCCTGCGCCTCCCACGCCGCCGCTCCCACCGCCGGCGCCCTATGAACCGCCGCGCCTGACGCTCGCGGCGATGGAGAAACACCGCATGTCCCGTTCCCGCGACCGCATCCTCGCCAACCTCGACGAGATGTACACCGAGGCCTTCGAACGCGCGAAGGCCGCCGGCGACGACGCGCAAGCCAAGTCACTCGACTTCGCCTACCGCCGCGAACAGCTCTACTTCGAGATCCTCCTCGACATCCGCGACGGCGTCGAGAAGCGCTGAGCTCAGCGCGCGGCGTCGAGCCTCGCCAGTTCCGCCGCCGCCGCGAGCGCACCGAAGCTCGCGCGCTGTCCGCTCGCCTCGAGGACCGCACGCCACGTCGCTCGTGCGGCGTCGCGGCGCCCGTTTGCGAGATGCCACGCCCCGATCCCGTACCCGGTGGTCGCGTCCGCGAGCGACGCGGCGGCACCACTCGCGGTCGGCCGGAGCGCGGCCTCGGTCAACCGGCCATCGAACAGCGCCAGTAGTCGCGCGTAGGCGTCGTTCTCGATGATCGCGGTCTCTGTCCGCGCCGCGACGGTCATCGCGCGCGCGTCCGCCGCTCGTCCGAGTCGCGTGTAGATCTGCCAGAGCCAGTAGCGCGCCGCGACGCGGGAATCATCGTTCCGTGAGACCGCTAAACACTGTTCGTACGCCACACGCGCCGCCTCGGCGTCTCCCGCGAGCCAGTGCGCGAGGCCGAGGTGATACCAGATGTTGAAGTGCAGCGTCGAGACCGGGATCCCCTTGGCGTTCGGCTGTCCGTCCGGCTCGATCGCGTCGGGGGTGCCAGCGATCGCGCGACCCGCCGCCGCCAGATCCGCGATCGCGGCGTCGAAGCGCCGCACGGAGATGTACCGATGTCCGCGATGCCGCAGCAACTGTGGATCGCCGGGAAAGCGCTCGAGCGCCTTTGCGTACACCGCGATCGCTTCGTCGTAGAGGCCGAGGTACGACACGCGGCGGCCGAGCCAGACGAGTGAGTCGATCGCGGCGCTGTCGCGCGGAGTGCGTTGGGCACCCGCGCTGAGCGGCGCGAGGAGCAGGACGAGTGTGAGGAGTGGTCGGCGCATGACGACGAAGCTACCCGCGCCTTGCGCGCGCTGCGAGCCGACGTGAGAATCTGAAGATGCATCCACTCGCACAGGCCGCCGTGATCACGCTCGCCATCGTCAACGCCCGGGTCTGGACCGGAGACCCCAAGCGCCCCTGGGCCGACGCCATCGCCGTCGCGGGCGACCGCATCGAAGCCGTCGGTTCCAGCGCGGAGATCCGCAAGCGCCTGCCGGCCGGCGCGCGCCTGATCGACGCGAAGGGGCAAATGGTCGTGCCCGGCTTCACCGACGCGCACGTGCATTTCCTTGACGGCGGCTTCGCGCTGTCGAGCGTGCAGCTCCGCGACGCGCGCACCAAGGACGAGTTCATCCGTCGTATCGCCGCGTTCGCGAAGACGGCCGCCCCCGGGAGTTGGATCCTCAACGGCGACTGGGATCACATGAACTGGGGCGGCGAGCTCCCGACGCGCGCGTGGATCGATTCCGTGACGCCGAACCATCCGGTGTACATCAACCGGCTCGATGGGCATATGAATCTCGCGAACAGCGCGGCGCTCGCCGCGGCGAAGGTCACGCGAGACACCAAGGACGTCGTGGGCGGGACGATTGTGCGCGATGCGGCGGGAGAGCCGACGGGGATCCTCAAAGACAACGCGATGGACCTCGTCTGGCCGAGCGTGCCGGCCCCGTCGACGGCGCAAGCCGACGCGGCGCTGCGCGCGGCGATGACGTACGTCAACGCGCAGGGTGTCACCGCAGTGCACCACATGGGGATGTGGTCCGACATCGACGTGTTCCGTCGGGCGCATCACGCGGGGACTCTCACCACGCGGATCTATGCGGCAGTACCGCTCGGCAGCTGGCGCCAGCTCGCGGACACGGTGGCGGCGCGGGGCCGCGGTGATGACTGGCTTCGCATCGGCGGCCTCAAAGGGTTCGTCGATGGATCGATCGGCTCACACACGGCGCTGATGCTCGAGGGGTTCACCGACGCGCCGAACGATCGCGGCCTCATGGTGACGTCCGACGCGTGGCGCTATGAGGCGGTGAAGGGCGCGGATGCGGCGGGGCTCCAAGTGATGATCCACGCGATCGGCGACCGCGCCATCCGCGAACAGCTCGACATCTTCGCCCGCGTGGCACAGGAGAACGGTCCGCGCGATCGTCGCTTCCGCATCGAGCACGCGCAGCATCCGACCTTCGCGGACATCACCCGCTTCGGTGCACTCGGCGTGATCCCCTCGATGCAGCCGTATCACATCATCGACGACGGCCGGTTCGTCGAGCCGCTCATCGGCCGGGAGCGGACGAAGTCGAGTTACGCGCCGCGCGCGATGCTCGACGCCAAAGCCCCGCTCGCCTTTGGGAGCGATTGGTTCGTCGCGCCACCGACACCCCTCGAGGGGATCTACGCCGCAGTCACCCGCCGCACCCTCGACGAGAAGCATCCCGAGGGGTGGTATCCCGAACAGAAGATCTCGGTCGAGGAGGCGCTTCGCGCCTATACCACCGGCGGAGCGTATGCTGGCTTCGCGGAAGCGAACCAAGGGATGATCCGGCGCGGGATGCTCGCCGACCTCACGATGATCGATCGCGACCTCACCCGCATCCCACCCGCCACGATCCGCGACGCGCACGTCACGCGGACCATCGTCAACGGCAAGGTGGTCTTCGAGCGCTAATCGCGCGGCACTACCAGCGCGCGACCTCGGTGTACGCCGCCACCATGTCGCTCAACTGCGGGAGCGTGGCGTCCTCGAGCTGCGGGGCATAGCCGACCCACACATCTTGGCTCGCCACCCGCTTCACCGGCGCGTCGAGCCAGGCGAAGCAGTCATCCGCGATGCGCGCCGCGATCTCGGCGCCGTAGCCCCACGAGATCGAATCCTCGTACGCGACGATCACGCGGCCGGTCTTCTTCACCGAGGCGTACACCGTCTCCTGATCCCAGGGTGAGAGCGTGCGGAGGTCGATGACCTCCACCGACGGACCGCCGGCATCCGCGACCTGATTGGCCGCGGCGAGTGCGCGCTGCACGGTGGCGCCGTAGGTCACGACCGTGACGTCGCTCCCCTCGCGCACCGTCCGCGCCTTCCCGAACGGGATCATGAAATTCGGCCCCGGATAGACGCCCTTGTTGTACGTCTGCCGGTAGAGGTGCTTGTGCTCGAGGAAGATCACGGGGTCGTCGCAGCGGATCGCCGTGCGCAGGAGCCCGTTCGCGTCGAGTGCGGTGCTCGGGCAGACCACGCGGAGCCCCGGGCAGTGCGTGAAGAGCGAGGCGCCAGTCTGCGAGTGATAGATCGCGCCGCGGATGTAGCCGCCATACGTGGTGCGGACCACCACGGGAGACGAGAAGGCGTTGTTGGAGCGCCAGCGCATCGTCGCGAGTTCGTCGCGCAGCTGCATGTACGCGGTCCAGATGTAGTCGAAGAACTGGATCTCGACCACCGGCTTGAAGCCGCGATGCGCCAACCCGATCGCGCGCCCGATGATGTTCGCTTCAGCGAGCGGCGAGTTGTACACGCGCGCGCCGCCGAACTCGCTCTGCAGTCCGTGCGTCGCCTTGAAGACGCCCCCCTTCCCCTTGACCTTGCCGAGGTACTGCTCGCGCGACACATCGGCCACGTCCTCGCCGAAGACGACGATACGCGGATCGCGCCGCATCTCATCGCGCATGGCCGAGTTGATGAGGTCCACCATGGTGGTGGGCTCGCCGGTGAACTGCGGGTCGTCCTCGGTGTCGAACTGCTCGCTCGTGGGGTCGACGTCCGGCGAGAAGAGCGCGTATGGCACGCTCTCCGGCGCGGGCTGCGGCTGCGCGAGGGCGTCGTCGGTCGCCGCGAGCAGCTCCGCCTCCACCGACTCCTGGATCGCGGTGATCTCGGCCGCGGTCGCATGCCCGTTCGCGACGAGCCAGGTCGGGAAGTGCGTTACCGGGTCGCGCGCGGCGTCGGCCTCACGCTCGGCGGGCGGACGGTAGAGCACCTCGTCGTCCGAGAGCGAGTGCGAGTAGGGGCGGATCACATGCGCGTGCACCAGCGCCGGCCCCTTCCGCGCACGGGCGTAGTCCACCGCGCGCTGCAACACCTCGAGCGAGGCGACGAAGTCGCAGCCGTCGACTTCCTGGATGTAGAGGTCCGGGAACGACGCGACGAGCTTGGAGATCGATCCACCCGCGGTGTTCACCTCGACCGGCACCGAGATCGCGTAGCCGTTGTCCTCGACGAGGTAGACGACGGGGAGCTTGAGGTTCGAGGCGGTGTTCAGCGACTCCCAGAACTCGCCCTGCGACGTGGTGCCATCACCGGTGGAGACGAAGACGACCTCGTCGCCGTCGAACCCATCGGTGATGCCGAGCAGCTTGGCGCGCATCGACGCCTCGGCCGCGCCCACGCCCTGCAGGAACTGCGTCCCCGTGGGTGACGAGGTCGAGACGATGTTGAGCGCCTTGTGCCCCCAGTGCGACGGCATCTGTCGTCCGCCGGAGTTGGGGTCCTTGGCCGCGCCGACCGCGCTGTAGAGCATCTCCGCGGCGGTCATGCCGAGCTGCAGGCAGAGCGCGCGATCGCGGTAGTACATGTAGAACCAGTCGTACGTCGGCTTGAAGACGTGGCCCGCGGCGGTCAGGACGGCCTCATGCCCCGCGCCCGAGATCTGGAAGAAGATCTTGTTCTGGCGCTTGAGCTGGATCTCCTTGTCGTCGATCCGGCGCGACAGGAGCATGGTGCGGTACGCGGCGCGGAGCTGCTCCGAGGAGAGGGCAGGCGCAGAGGCGGTGCGAACCGCTGTGATCGAGGTGGCCATGTCGGACGGCGGCTGATGGCGGGCGGGCGCCGCCGCGAACGCGGCGGGCGGACCGGTGAAAGCTAGCCGTGCCGGTGATACGGAGGGAGGCGTCACAAAACTGCCTCTTGCGCGATTCGTGTTACCGAGCAATACTCTCGCGCGTCTGACTGTGGAAAACCCGCAGCGCTCCCACGAGCGCGACCACCGCAGGAGGCAAATGGCCGGTTCGAGAGGTCAGCCATCCGCCACTCCCCCCATGGAGCGATCGCATCCCGCGATCGCCGGATGGAGTCTCCGCCCCATCAACGCCACCCCGCACGGGCACGTCGCCCCGTCGCGGGGTGTCGTCTTTTCCGGCGAGGTGTCATGTCTTTTCGGCGCTTTCACCGCAGTGGGCTCTCCCGTTCGTCCCGTGCGATGGCCACCCATCGTCGTCGCGGAGTCGACCGCTTTCACAAGCGTCACATCAAGCGAGAGACTTTCCGCGACTGTGGACGTCGCTGCGTGTATTGCGGAAGCGCGCTCGGACTAGAAGCCGCCACCCTCGACCACGTCTTCCCGCTCGCCAAGGGCGGAGATAACGCGCCGGGCAACCTCGTGGCCGCGTGCCAAGGGTGCAACCAACTCAAGGGCTCGATGCTCCCCACCGAGTTCTTCCTGCGGTATCCCTGGGCTGGCTGGAATTTCATGCGCTATGCGAGGGCGGTGCATCGCCAGTTGAAGCGCGGCGCGCGGCGTGCGGTGAGTCTCGCCTACGCGAAGGCCGCCTGACCGACCAGAAGCCTCTCGAGTGACCGCCGGGGCGTCGCGCAAGCGACGCCCCGTGTCGCATCACGCCGTGCGCGCGAACTCGGCACGCAACAGCAGTCCCTTCCGCTCGATGCCCCACGCGTAGCCACCGAGCTCTCCGGTGCCGCGCAGCACCCGATGGCAGGGGATCAGCACGCTGATCGGGTTCGCCCCCACCGCGCTCCCCACCGCGCGCACCGCCTTGGGATGACCGATCGCTCGAGCGACATCGGCATAGGTGGTGACCTGACCGTCCGGGATCGCGAGGAGCGCGCGCCATACCTTGAGCTGGAAGTTGGTCCCGCGCACATGAAGCCCGAGCGGCTCGTCACGTCGCACACCGCCCAACGCCGCCGCCGCGACCTCGGCTGTCTCACGCCGCCCAGCACTGATACTCGCGCGTGGCCACTCTGCGGCCAGCCGCTCGAGCGCGATCTGGCGATCGGTCGCGTTGTTCACGAACAGCAGCGAGCAGATCCCGCGCGGCGTGACCGCGATGAACGTGTCGCCGAGCGGCGTCTCCTGGATTCCCCAGCGGATGTCCACGCCCTCTCCGCCGCTCTGCAACTCTCCCGGCGACACCGCCTCGGCGTTGAGCACGAGGTCATGCAGCCGCGCCGGTCCCGAGAGGCCGATCTCATACGTGACATCGAGAACCGAGCGGCGCTCCTTGAGCAGCGTCCGCGCGAGCTCCGCGGTCCGATGTTGCACGAATCGCTTCGGCGAGATCCCCACCCAGCGCGTGAACGTGCGCTGCAGGTGGTACTCGGAGAGGCCGAGGTGCGCCGCGAGGTCCGCCAGCGACGCGGCGGCGTCGCGCGGGCGGTCGAGGAAGGCGATCGCCTTCACCATGCGGAGATAGTCGGAGGAGGGCGCGGTGGTCATGGGCGAACGATGGGGCGGCGCGGGGGGCGGGCCAACACGAAAGTTGCGCTCCCCCTTGGTCCGGCTGTAGGCCGGACCAAGGGGGAGCGCGGAAGTACAGCAAGTGCAGGAGGGAAAGGAACGAAAGGAGCCCTGTCCTTCCTGTTGTTCCTTTGGTTCCTGCGGCCTCTCTATCGTGCGCGCCGCACTCTACGCATCCACGGGCCGCATGTACGCCTCTCCGATCGCGGCGCCGGACACCATCGCCACCGTCGGCAGGCGGCGCTTCCAGTGCGTGCTCTCCAAACGTCGCTTCACCGCCGCGATCTCCGCCGCGCTGAAGCCGCGGGCCTCGACCTCATCCACGCGATAGCCGTGGATCAACAGGTCGAGGATCGCGTCCGCCTTCGCGTAGGTCACGCCGAAGTCTTTCTCATCGGTCTGCCCTTCGACCAGGTCCGCGCTCGCGGGCTTCTCGATGATCGCCGCCGGGAGGCCGAGGTGACGGGCGAGCGCCCAGATCTGCGTCTTGTACAGATCACCGAGCGGGTTGATCGGCGGAGAATCGTCGGCATGCCAGGTGAAATAGCCGAGCAGTCGCTCGCTCTTGTTCCCCGTGCCGAGCGGGAGGGCGTGGAGCTTCGCCGACTGATCGAACAGCGCGATCATCCGTTGGCGCGCCATCACATTGCCACGACGCGCGGCGTCGGCGTCGGGTTCCTGCGAGAGATATCCATCCACGGCCGCGGTGATCTCGATCGTGCGCGCCGCGACGCCGAGCTGGTCGATCACCAACTGCGCGTGTGCGAGCGAGTCCGCGCTCGAGGTGCGATACGGCAGACGGATCGCCGTCACCTGCTCGGCGCCGAGCGCGCGCACCGCGAGCGCGGTGGTCACCGCCGAATCGACGCCGCCGGAGAGTCCGACCACCGCGCGCGTGAAGCCGCGCCGCGCGAACTCATCGCGGAGGAAGGTGACGAGCCACCGCTCGAGCAAGGCCGCATCGATCGCGAGCGAGGGTGGGCCGCTCTCCGAGCTCACGCGCGCATCGAGCACCGGGAGGGCGGCGCTGGCGCCGCGTTGCGCGCCGCCGAGGGAGTAGATCGAGAGGGGATCGTCCTCGCTCGCGTGCGCCGCGCTCGCCAGTTCGCGTGGGAACGTATCGTCACGCTCGCGGTGCGTGGCGCGGTCGAGCTCGGCGGTCAGGTGCGGGAGCATCACCCGCAGATCGCTGAGCATCGGCAGGTCGGCGCGGGTCCGCGCGACGTCGTCGAGATCGAGTGTCGCGAGGAGGAGCGATTCGTCCCAGATCGGCGCGCGGGCGCGGAGGTCGCCGCGCGGACCCGCTACCAACGACGCCCCCTGGAAGTGCTTGCCGCCCTCGCTCCCAACGAGGTTCGCCAAGGTGCAGTACACCCCATGCTCCTCGGCGAGGTCGCGGATCAGGCGCTCCCATCGCGCCACACTCGTCGGTTCGCCGGTGTTCGCCGCATTCGGCTGCGCGCCGCGCGCGGGGGCCGCCGAAGAGACGAAGACGATCTGCGCGCCGTCGAGCGCCGCGATCGTTCCGGTGAGTGAGTGCCACGCATCCTCGCACACGAGCATCGCCACGCGCGCACCCCACGCCGTGTCGAACGCGCGTACCTCGTAGCCGCGCTCCACGAACCGCTCCTCATCGAAGAGCGAGTAGGTGGGGAGGAACACCTTCCGGTGCACATGCTGGATGATCGGGCCGTCACCCGCCGCGAGCGTGAGATACATCGCGGAGTTGAACAGATTCCCGTCGTGCTGTTCGTAGAAACCGATCATCACGTCGAGCAGCGTGCCCGGTTGTGCGACCGCGTCCCATCGGGCGGCGAGGGCGAGCGCGAGCGCGTCCGCCGTCATCGCACACTCGCGGACCCCGCCTTCGAGGAAGTATCCCGAGGTGGCGGACTCCGCGAATTGGACGAGCTGCGGGCGCGGCTCGAGTGCGGCGACCTGAGACAGGATCGCACCGATCCGATCGAGGTTGGCCGTGGTGTCGCCCTTGGTCGGGCGGAACTGGGCGATCGCGAGGTGCAGGCGGGGCATCGTCTTGGAAAGTCGCCCCCAGAGGGCAGGGGGGCAACGCCCCCGCTAACTTCCGCGCACCCCGGTCGTCGCTACGGGGTACCCCTCCGCATGCGCTCCCTCCTCGCCCTCATCCTCGGTGCCGCCTCGATCGCGGCCCAATCGCCCGCCGCGCCGACCACGGCGACGGCCGGGAGCGGCGAGGCGTGGCGCTTGGTGCAGCCGCCGCAATCGTCGCTCGTGTATGCCCGCGATGGATCGCTCATCGGCGAGATCGGGAAGGAGTGGCGCACGAGCGTCCCGCTCGCCTCCTTGCCACGGTACGTCTCGCAGGCGTTCGTCGCGGTCGAAGATCAGCGCTTCTATCAACACGATGGCGTCGACGTCGTCGGGATGGCCGGGGCGCTCAAGGACGCGCTGCTCGGCGACCCGCGCGGGGCGAGCACTATCACCCAGCAGCTCGTCGGGAACATGCACCCCGACCTCATCGATCGGCGCGAGAAGTCCATCAGTCGCAAGCTCCGGGAGCAGGCGGCGGCACGAGAGATGGAGAAGCACTACACCAAAGCGCAGATCCTCGAGGCGTATCTCAACCAGATCAATTTCGGCCATGGCTGGTATGGGATCGAGGCCGCGGCCCGCCACTATTTCGGGAAGAACGCCTCGCGGCTGACGCTCGACGAAGCCGCCTCGCTCGCGGCGCTCCCCAAGGGGCCCGCGCTCTACGAACCTGCCAAGTACCCCGACCGCAATCTCAAGCGCCGCAACTCCATCCTCGACCAGATGGTGGCGCAGAAGCTCATCACCGAGGAACAAGCCACGGCGGCGAAGGCGCGTCCGGTGAAGGCGCTCTCGAACGGTGGGATGTCGGCGTATGCGCCCTACTATCTCGATGTCGTGCGCCAACTCTGCGAGCGCGCCGGGGTGCGCGTCTCCGACGGCGGCTATCGCATCTGGACCGCGCTCGATCCCGCGCTACAGCGCGCCACGCAGGTCGCGGTGGTGGAAGGCACCGCAGCGACGGAGAGCCGCCCCGGTTTTCGCCACCCGACCTTCTCGAATCACGCGAAGGGGAGCACCGACTATCTCCAGGGTGCGGCGGTCGCGATCGACGCCACCACCGGCGATGTGAAGGCGCTCGTCGGTGGGCGCAACTACGCTGAGTCGCCCTTCAATCGCATCACCAACGGGCTGCGCCAGCCGGGATCGAGCTTCAAGCCGTTCGTGTACGCGGCGGCGATCGCCGATTCGATTGCGCCGAACGCGATCGTCCCGGACACCTCGCTCGAGATCCAATACGATCGCGTCTTCTATCGTCCGAAGAACGCCGACGGGGAATACCTCGGCAACCTCACCCTCCGTGAGGCACTCACGCGATCGCGCAACCCGGTCGCGGTGCAGCTCTGGGAGAAGGTCGGCGCAGACTCGATGATCGCGTTCGCGCACCGGATGGGGATCCGCTCCACGATCGCGCCGTATCCGTCGAGCGCCATCGGCGCGAGCGTCGTGCAGCCGCTCGACCTCGTCGCCGCCTACACCGCCTTCCCCAACCTCGGCACACCGGTCGAACCCCGCTTCGTGTACCGCGTGGAGGATCGGGCCGGTCGCCGCGTCTTCGGTCAGGCCGTCACCGCGCTCCCACCCGCGATGTCGCCCGAGGTCGCATTCATCGTGCGTGACATGATGCGCGATGTCGTCGAGCGCGGAACAGGGACGGTCGCGCGGCGTTGGCTCCCCGCGACCACACCACTGGCCGGAAAGACCGGGACCACCGATGACAATACCGACACCTGGTTCGTCGGCTGCACCGCGGACCTCTGCGCCGGGGTCTGGCTCGGCTTCGATCGTCCCAAGCCGATCATGGGCGGCGTGGCGGGGGGCGTGCTCGCGGCACCGATCTTTGGTCAGATGATCGCCCGTGGTGGCGCCGCACGTCCGGGTGAGTGGACCCCGCCTCCGGGACTGGTTACCGCCGAGTTGGATCGAGATTCGGGGCAACTTGCGACCGCCATCACCGCGCCGGACAAGCGGTATCGCGAGTATTTCCTTCCTGGGACGGAACCCGGCGCGCTCCGGATCGACGCACGACGGCTCTTCCGGCTCGGGCCGATCGTGTTCTGATTCATGGCGTAGCCGAACGACGCCGGAAGCGTATCTTGCCCCTGCGCCCCGCGGCGCATTCACACCTGATGGGAGAGCTCGGTGATGCGACGTCTATCTGTCCTCGTGGTGGCGGCCGTGGCCGCGTGCGGCGGTGATGCGGCGGGCCCCGCCGCGAAGCCGGCCGCGGTCACGCCGGGCACCAGCAACGTGTCCACCGGCGTGGCCGGGCTCGCCCTCGCCACCGCGCCGACCTTCACCGTCACCGATGCTTCCGGCAAAGCGCTGACCGGGGTGAGCGTCACCGTGGCCGTCACCGCCGGCGGCGGCACGCTCGTCGGCGCGCCCACCAAGACCTCCAGCGGTCCGACCTCGGTCGGACAGTGGCAGCTCGGTCAGGTGAAGGGGACGAACACCGTCACCATCACCGTCGCGGGACTCACGCCCTTCACACTCTCCGTCACCGGCGTGGCGGGTCCTGCGGCAAAGATCGCTGGACTGACCTCTGGGGTTGTGGCGAACGCGGGGATCACCCTCGGCGGTCCCTTCCGCGCACAGGTGCAGGACCAGTTCGGCAACGGCGTCGCTGGGGCAACCGTCACCTGGGTGAACGGCGGTGGCGGGAGCTTCGCGGCGGGTGCCCCGCTGACGGTCACGGCGGATGCGGACGGCATCGCGAACTCACCGGTCTACACGATGGGAAAACGCGCCGTGCTGCACGTGGTGCAAGCCACCTCGACCGGCTTCACGACCACGATGAACGCGTCGGTCGCGACGAACTACGACCTCGTCGTTCGCACGTATGGGCCGACGATGACGGCTCAGCAACTCGCGCTCTTCACCTCGGCATCGGACCGGATCCGCGCCATCATCACCGGCGATGTCGTCGATGCGAGCACGCCCACCGCAGGGTTCAACCTCGAGACCGGGTGTGGCATCACCGGGGTGACCGCGTTCAACGAGACCGTCGATGACATCGTGGTGTACGCGTCCGTCACCGCGATCGACGGTGTCGGGGGCGTGCTTGGACGTGCCGGCCCGTGTTTGCGTCGCAACGCGGCCTCGGGCTTCCTCACCGCGGTCGGGATCATGGAGTTCGACTCCGCCGACATCCAGAACCTCATCAACCTCGGTGTCGCCGAAGATGTGATCCTGCACGAAATGCTCCACACGCTCGGCATCGGGACGATCTGGAGCGACCGCTCCTTCCTCACCGGCGCGGGCACCGCCGGCGTCGCCTACACCGGTGCACGGGCGCGCGAGTCGTGCAACGGATTCACCGGCGTCGGGAGTATCTGTGCCGCCTCGATCCCGGTCGAGAACACCGGTGGAAGTGGCACGCGCGACTCGCACTGGCGCGAGAGCGTCTTCGTCAGCGAGCTCATGACCGGGTTCGCGAACACCGGCGGCATGCCCTTCTCCCGCATGACGGTGGGCGGGCTCGAAGACCTGAACTACCAGGTCAACTACGCCGCCGCCGACAACTACGCGATGCCCTCGGTCGCGTCGCTCATGGCGGCCACGAGTCTGCGCGCGCTCTCGATGCCCGAGTACCGCGAGATCCTGCTCAAGCCGGCCTTCGAGATCTCCTCGGATGGCCGCATCCGCCGCATCCCACGCTAGGAGCTGACGATGCGCTTCGCGCTCCCGATCCTCACGATCGCGCTCGCGGCATGCACCACGCAGAAAGCCGCGCCTGCGCCCGCCGCCGATTCGACGGCCACCGCCGCGCCGATGGACACCATGCAGCACGCGATGCCGATGATGGACTCGGCCTCGCGCGCCGTCGCGGACACAGCGAAGAAGCCGATGCCGGTGGGTCCAAAGAAAGACGCCCCGATCGGCCATGATTCGGCCTTCGGGGCGAAATTCGAGCTCGGCGCGGACGGCAAGGTCACACCCGTCCCACCGAAAAAGCCGTAGTCGCGTGCGGGGCAGGTCGCCTTAGGCGACCTGCACCACCGCCGCCTCCTCCGCCGGCACCAGCACCAGCTTCAACACCTCTTCCAACGTCTCGACCGCGTGGAAGGTGAGCTGCGCGCGCACCTCCTCCGGCACATCCTCGAGATCGGCCTCGTTCGCCTTCGGGATCAGGATCGTGGTGATCCCTGCCCGATGCGCGCCGAGGACCTTCTCCTTCACGCCACCGATCGGGAGCACGCGCCCGCGAAGCGTGATCTCCCCGGTCATCGCGACGTCGCGCTTCACCGCGCGCCCGGTCATCTCACTCGCCAGTGCCGTCGCGATCGCGCACCCCGCTGACGGACCATCCTTCGGGATCGCCCCGGCCGGCACGTGGATGTGCGTCTCTACGGCGCCGAGCCGATTGCGGGGGATACCGAGCTTGTGCGCGTTGTTCGTGACGTAGGTGAACGCGGCGCGCGCGGACTCCTTCATCACGTCGCCGAGCTGCCCCGTGAGGATGAGCGCCACCGGGCTCGCCCCCGTCGGGCCACTGGCCTCGCCGCTCGGCAGCGCCTCGAGGCGCCGACTCGACGCTTCGACGAACATGATGTCACCGCCCATCGGGGTGTAGTACATCCCCGTCGCGATCCCGACCTCGTTGATCTCGTTCGCTTTCTCAGGATGCACCTTGGGGCGCCCGAGGAGTGTCCGCACCTCCTCCGCTGTGATCACACCGTCCTCGATCAACGTCTCCGCGTCGCCGCTCGCGATCCGACGCGCCACCTTGCGCGACACCTTGCCGATCTCGCGTTCGAGCTGGCGCACCCCGCTCTCGCGCGTGTACTGCTGCACGAGCGCCATCACGGCGTCGTCGTCGAACTTCACCCCCTTGTCGCCAAGCCCCGACTCTTCGAGCTGGCGCGGCACGAGATACGCCTTCGCGATCTCTGCCTTCTCGCGCTCGGTGTAGCCGCTGAACTCCACCACCTCCATGCGGTCGAGGAGCGGGCCTGGGATGTTCTGCACGAAGTTCGCGGTCGCGATGAAGAGCACCTCGGAGAGATCGAACGGCACGCCGAGGTAGTGATCGGTGAAGGTGTCGTTCTGCGCGGGGTCGAGCACCTCGAGCAGCGCGCTCGACGGATCGCCCTGGAACGACTGCCCGAGCTTGTCGATCTCGTCGAGGAGGAAGACCGGGTTCTTGGTGCCGGCCTGCTTCATCCCCTGCACGATGCGCCCCGGCATCGCGCCGACGTAGGTGCGGCGATGGCCGCGGATGTCGGCTTCGTCGCGTGCGCCACCGAGCGCGACGCGCACGTATTCGCGGCCGAGCGCGCGCGCGATCGACTTCGCGATCGAGGTCTTCCCCACGCCCGGCGGGCCGGTGAACAGCAGGATCGGGCCCTTCGCCATGGCGCGCGCCTTGGCTTCGCGCTTGTCGGTGATCGTGCGGCCGTCGTCGTCCTCTTTCTTCCGCCCCGCCTCGTCCTTCAGCTTCGACGCCGGGAACTCCCCGGTGCGGTCCATCTCCTCCGCGAGCTGTTTGGCGCGGAGTTGCCGCACCGCGAGGAACTCGAGCACACGGTCCTTCACATCCTTCAGGCCGTAGTGATCAGCGTCGAGCGTGCTGATGGCCCCACTCAGGTCGAGCTTGTCGTCCGATCGGGTGTTCCACGGCAACTCGGCGATCCAATCGAGATAGGTCCGGATCACCTGCGCTTCCATCGACTCACGCCCCGAGCGCTCCAACCGCCCGAGTTCGCGCTCCACCTCGGCGCGCGCCTCCTTGGGGAGCACGAGCTTCGCGAGCTTCTCGCGGAGTTCCGAGATCTCCTTCGACGAGTCCTCCTCGCCGAGCTCCTTCTGGATCGCCTTCATCTGTTCGCGTAGGAACATCTCGCGCTGCCGCTCGCCGAGTTCTTCCTGCACCTGCGACTTGATGTCGTCCTGCGCCTCGAGGAGCGAGATCTGCCGCTGCACGTGGACGAGCACGCGCCGCAGGCGGTCCTCGACGGAGAGCGTCTCCAGGAGCCCCTGCTTCTCAGGGACGGTGAGGTCGATGTAGCCGGCCACGAGGTCGGCGAACTTCCCCGGCTCGGTGACGGAGTCGAGCACCTGGTGCACGACTTCTTCGGGGAGGCCGCGGCGCTCGCCGAGCTCGGCGGCACGCTCGCGGATCTCCTTATGCAGCGCTTCGAACGCCGCGTCCTTCTCGTCGAGCGGCGCCATCTCCTCCGTGTTCGCCACCACGGCGCTGTAGTAGCCGTCGGTCTGCGTGTACTGGAGCGCGGTCGCACGCTGCTCGCCCTGGAGCAGGAGCTGCACGCCGCCGAGCCCGCGCTGGACCTGCCCGATCCGCGCGACGACGCCGAGCGAATAGAGGATCTCCGGGGTCGGCTCGTCGGTGTTGTCGCGCTGCGCGACGGCGAACACGAGACGGTCGCCTTTCAGGGCGGCCTCGATGGCCCGCAGCGTGCCCGGACGACCGGCCGCGATCGGGGCGGTCAGGCCGGGGAAGATGACGGTCCCACGCAGGGGGAGGACCGGAAGGGTCTGTCGGGTACTCATCGATGTCTCTGCCAAGGGGAGCTTCCTCCTGGTGCAACCCGCGTGCCGGACCCACGTTCCCTGACTTACGACAAGTTGGCGTACGGTGCAACTTTCTACCGTCGGACTGACGTAGTGTTCTGCCACGCCCCCTCGGCCCGACTCCCCGCGTCCCCCTTCCCGCGTTGTCCGACTCGAACCTCTCTAAGTCCGACCACGAGCTACAATCGCACGTCGAGCGGGTGCTCTCTGAGCACTACGAACTCGATCGTGAGATCGGTCGCGGGGGTATGGGGATCGTGTATCTGGCGCGCGACAAGCGGCTCAAGCGCCCGGTCGCCATCAAGCTCCTCCCGCCAGAGCTCGCGTTCCGCTCCGAGATCCGCACGCGCTTCCTCCGCGAGGCGGAGATGGCGGCGCAGCTCGGGCACCCGAACATCGTCCCGATCTACGCGGTCGATGAGCGCGAAGGGCTCGTGTACTTCGTCATGGCGTACATCTCGGGCGACAACCTCGCCAAGCGCATCCACGACCGCGGCGCGCTCGAGCCGACCGAGGTCCGAAAGATCCTGCACGACGTGGGCGACGCGCTGCACTACGCGCATACGCGCAACGTCGTGCACCGCGACATCAAGCCGGACAACATCCTGCTCGATGCCGACTCGGGGCGCCCGATGGTCACCGACTTCGGCATCGCACGCGCGGTCAGCGATGGCGGCGACGCGCGTCTCACGGCTACGGGGATCGCGATCGGCACTCCGGCGTACATGAGCCCGGAGCAGAGCGCCGGCGACCGGGAGATCGACGGCCGCTCCGACCTCTACTCGCTCGGCATCGTCGCGTACCAGGCGCTCTGTGGCGAGCCGCCCTTCTCGGCGGGGAACACGCCGGCGTTGCTCGTGAAGCATCTCTCGGAACGCCCCGTGCCGATCGGACAGCGGCGCGCGGGGGTGCCGGACGATCTCGCGAACGCGGTCATGCTCTGCCTCGAGAAGAACCTGTCGGATCGGTTCCCCGATGCGGCGTCGATGGTGCGCGCGCTCGAGACGGGGAATGTGCCCGCCCCGCGGACCAGTGCGCCGGCGACGCTGACGAACACCGATGGGAGCACGCCGGACTACGTGCCCGGCTACGCGCCGCGCGCGGTCCCGGCGTATGCGTCCACGGGTGCCGCGGTCGGCGTGGAGGCGGGTGAGCCGACGCGCGACGACATCGCGGGGTGGAACGCGCCACCGGTGCGCGACTTCCGGCGGCAGTTCGGGCTCTTCGTCGCGGTGAGCACCACCTCGTGGATCAGCGGGGTGTTCGGCGGACCGGACATCAACAGTCTCACCGCGCTCTGGGCGATCTACCTCGCCTACAAGTACGCCAAGCTCTGGAGCGACGGGTACGATTGGCGTGCGGTCTTCCGCCAGCGGAAGGATGCGCTCTTCGCCGACTTCATCGCGGAGACGGCCGACGACGCGCGCGCCTTCTTCGATGCGAAGAAGCGGCACGAGGTGCGCGAGCGTCACCGCGCGCGCCAGCTCGCCGCGCCCGACATGGGCGGCACCGGGCCAGCGCCGCGTCTCACGGCCGCCGACGCCGCGGCGCTCGGGAGTGGGCCGCACGCCGCCGCCGCACGCCAAGCGATCATCGACCGCGACGAGGTGATCCGCCTCGTGGAATCGATGCCGAAGCCGGATCGCGCGCAGCTTCCCAATGTGATCCCGACTGCTCGCACGCTTGCCGAGACCGTGCTCGCGATCGCGACGCAGTTGACGGATCTCGACCGCAACGCGCCGGGACGGAGCGTCGATGCGCTGGAGAAGGAGATCTCGCTCCTCGAGGGGCAGGCGAACCCGCTCGACCGGGTGGCGAGCGAGGATCGCGTGCGGCGCCTCGCGATGCTCAAGCGGCAGCGGCGCGTCGTCGCGGACAGTGCGCGTCAGCGCGAGCGGCTCGCGGCCAAGCTCGAGAGCTGCGGCTTGGCGCTGCAGAACCTGCGTTTCGACGTGCTCCGCCTCAAGACCGGGGCGCAATCGTATCAGCACGTGACGTCCGTGGCCGAGCAGGCGATGCGACTCGCGACCGACGTCGAAAGCGCGGTGTACGTGCAAGATGAGATGGCACGGCTCGGGCGGAGCGGGACGGACCGCCCGCGCGGGCCGTCGGCGTGAGCGACGACCAGATCCGCGAGCGCGTCGCCGCGGCGGTCGCGGGGCAGTACGAGATCGAAGCGGAGATCGGTCGGGGCGGGATGGCGGTGGTGTACCGCGCCCGCGACGTGCGGCTCAAGCGCCGCGTCGCGCTCAAGATCCTGCCGCCCGAGCTCGCCTTTCGCCCCGAGGTGAAGTCACGCTTCCTGCGCGAGGCGCAGACCGCGGCGCAACTCAACCATCCGCACATCGTCCCGATCTACGCGGTGGACGAAGCCGAGAGCATCGTCTTCTTCGCGATGGGGCTGGTGGAGGGGGAGACGCTCGCGCAGCAACTCGCGCGCGAGCCGCGCCCGGCGATCGACGTGGTGCGTCGCGTCTTGTGTGATGTGTGCGAGGCGTTGGCATACGCCCATGCCCACGGCGTGGTGCACCGCGACATCAAACCGGACAACATCCTGATCGATCGCGCGAGCGGCCGCGCGCTCGTGAGCGACTTCGGGATCGCGCGCGCGGCCGCGGGCGATCTGCGCCTCACGGCGACCGGGATCGCGGTGGGGACACCGACGTATATGAGCCCCGAGCAGGCGATGGGTGAGCGCGAGGTCGACGGACGATCCGATCTCTACGCGCTCGGCATTGTCGGCTATCACATGATCGCGGGCGAGCCGCCGTTCCAAGCGACGAACACGCCGGCGATGTTGATGAAGCACATCAGCGAAGCGGCGCGCCCGCTGCACGATCGGCGCGCCGACGTTCCCGCGAACCTCGTCGCCGCGATCGATCGTGCGATGGCGAAAGGCCCGGACGAGCGCTGGCCCGACGCGCACGCCTTCCGCGACGCGCTCGCGGTCGACGCGCCGGCGGCACCGCGTCCGCGGCGGGCGCATCCCGCCACCGCGGGTGTCGATGCGCCTGCGTCGAGCGCGAAG
>JAIETI010000001.1 GCA_019745365.1 Gemmatimonadaceae bacterium
CGCGCGAGCCCCGGCGCCATCTGTGGCACGGTCAGCCCCCACGGCCCGATCCCGCAGGCGAGCGCGGCGAGCGCGTTCCGCACGTTGTGCTCACCTGGCACCTGCAGCGCGACCTCGCCCAGCGGCTTCCCATCGTACACCACGCCGAAACGCGTGCCGCCATCCGCGATGCGCAGGTCGACGGCGCGCAACCGAGCGTCTGCGCTAGTGATCCCGTAGCGGATCACCTCCGCCGTCGGCGGCGAGGGGAGCGCGTTCGCCCCGGGATCGTCGGCGCAGAGCACCACCCAGCGCGCGCGCCGCACGAAGGTGCTGAAGGTGTCGTGGATGTCTTGAAGATCGCGGTAGATGTCGAGGTGGTCGGCCTCGACGTTCGTCACCACCGCGACATCTGGGGTGAGCGCGAGAAAGGAGCGATCGTACTCGTCTGCTTCGACGACAAAGGTCTCGGTGCCGTTGAATCGCAGGTTGCCCCCCCACGCCGTCACGCGCGCACCGACCACGCCGGTGGGCGCGACGCCCGCCGCCTCGAGCGCATCGGTGGTCATCACCGTCGTCGTGCTCTTCCCATGCGTCCCCGCCACACCGATCAATCGCCCGCCCGCACACCCCTCGGCCAGCGCCTCCGCGCGACGGATGACCGGGATGCCAAGCGCGTGAGCGCGTGCGAGTTCAGGATGATCCTTGGGCATCGCACTCGTCACGACCACGGCGCGCGCGCCGTCGAGGTGCGCCGGATCGTGTCCGGTGATGACGTCGATGCCGAGCGCGCGGAGATCGTCCGCGCTGCCGGGGTTGCCATCGCATCCAGTGACAGTGGCGCCGCGACGAAGGAAGAGCTCAGCGAGCGCCGACATCCCTGCGCCGGCGATGCCGACGAAGTGGATGGGACGCGGATCGGCCGTGAGGAGAAGAGAGTTCGACACGCGATGCGAGAAGACGATGAGGGGAGCGCTCGTTGGATGACGATCACGCCCCGGGATTCGCTACGCTGTGTGCTACCTTGACGAATCGACCCGAGCGCCTTACGCTTCGTAAGTCACTCGGAGATTCCAATGCCACACGCCACGATGACCAGCAAAGGCCAGATCACCATCCCCCGGGCGGTGCGGGAAGCGCTCGCGCTCTACCAGGGGACGACCATCGAGTTCGAGCTCGAGAAGGATGGGAGCGCGCGCATGCGGGCCAAGCATCGGTCGCTCGACGCGATCATCGGGAGCGTGGCGACGGCTGGCGTCCATCTCACCATCGAGGCGATGGATCCGGGCACGGGGTACGCGCTGTGATCGCCGCCGACACGAATCTCCTCCTCCGGCTTGTGGCGGTGGAGGACGACGCGGCGCAGTCCGCGCAGGCTGCGCGTTGGTTCAAGCGGCATGTCCCCGAAGGGATCTACATCGATGCGATCGTCCTGGTCGAAGCGGTGTGGGTCCTCCGCGCCCGCTATCACCGCTCGCGCGTGGAGATCGCCGCGTTCCTACGCAGCCTGCTCGAGACGGTCGGGATCGGCGTGAGCGATGTGGCCGCGGTGCGGCGTGCTCTCGCCGCGTACCGTGACGGCCGCGGCGACTTCGCCGATTATCTGATCCGCGAGCGCGCGCGCGAGGCCGGCGCGATCCCGACGGCGACGTTCGACCGTGCGTTGAAGGGTGAAGCGGGGTTCACGGTCGTGGGGTAGACGCGGGCGATTCGCGTTGCTTCCTCGGCCACGGCAGGACGATATTTCGACAATGACGCAGTTTCGCTACGACCACGATTCGCGCATCCGGGCGATGAGCCCGGAGGAGAAGTTGCGCGTCTCCGAAGACCTCTGGGTCGAAGCGAAAGGGCTGATGGCGGCCGGCGTTCGGCTTCGCCACCCTGACTGGACCGATACGCAGGTCCAGGACGAAGTCCGGAAGTTGATGCGCGACGCGGGTGAATAGCCTCGTCGCGCATTTCGTCTCTCCGTTGGAGCGCGCGGGGATCGGGTATGCTGTAACGGGAGGATTGGCGTCGGTGATCTACGGCCATCCCCGACTCACCGTCGATGTCGATCTCGTGCTCGCGCTCTCGCCAAGCGACACGGCGCGCTTCGCGGCGATCTGGCCGCCCGTCGACTTCTACTGCCCGGACGCCGACACCCTTCGCGGAGAATCCACGCGCGGAGCGCACGGCCATTTCAACGTGTACCACCATGCCACGGGGCTCCGAGCTGATGTGTATCTCGCCGGCACGGATCCGTTCCAGCGATGGGCGCTCGACCATGCTCGGCGGGTGATGTTCGACGGATCAGAGATCCGTGTCGCCCCGATCGAGTATGTGATCGTGTTCAAGCTGCGCTACGTGCGCGACGGTGGGTCGCGCCGCCACCTCACGGATGTCGCGCGGATCATGAACGTCAACGAGGCGATGATCGATCGCCCGACGCTGACCGGCTGGGTCGAGCAGTACCGCGTGCATGCGGAGCTGGCCGAGGCCGAGGGGCTGCGCGCCGAGGGCTAACCGGTCGTGGCAAGCAGCGCCGCCACCCGCGCTGCGATCTCCGCCGCCGCCTGCGGCTTCCCACGCGACTCAGCCGCGCGCGCCATCGCCGCGAGGCGCGGCGCGTTGCTCAAGAGACCCGTCACGGTCTCCGCGAGCGCGGTTGCCGAGAGCTGCGCCTGTGGGAGGTGCACGCCGGCCCCCGCCGCTTCGAGCACACGCGCGTTCGCCGTCTGATGGTCTGCGGCGGCGGTCGGTAGCGGCACCAACACCATCGGGATCCCCCACGCGCAGAGCTCGCTCGACCCCATCATCCCGGCGCGCACCAGCGCGAGGTCCGCGGCGGCGTACGCGGTCGCGATCGGCGCGAGGTAGGGGACGACACGCACATCCGGTCGGTCGAGCGACCGATACGCATCGTACTGCCCCTTCCCCGTCGCCCAGATCACGCAGAGATCGCGCGGGAGCCCCGCCGACACCCACGCCGCCATCGCCTGATTGATCGCGCGCGCGCCTTGGCTCCCCCCGAACACGAGCAACACGCGCGCGGCCGCAGGGAATCCCCACTGCGCACGCGCTGCGGTGGCATCGGGGCGGATGTCCGGCGGCGGGTCGATCGGGTTTCCGGTGTCGAGCATCAACGCGCGCGTGGCGGGGAGCGCACGCCGCGCCTCGGGATAGCCGAGGTAGATCTCGCGAGTGAATCGAGCACTCCAGCGCGCGGTGATGCCGGGGATCGCGTCGCCCATGTGCTGTACCACAGGGATTCCGCGCCACGCGGCCCACGCGAGCGTGAGTCCTGAGGCGTAGCCGCCGGTGCCGACGACGAGGGCGGGTGCGTGCGAGCGCCCCACTCGTTGCAGTCGCCCCCACGAGCGCATCACTCCCCGTGCGGTGCGCCAGTTCTGCCAGACGCGCGGGCGATAGAGCGGATGGAGATCGAGGAGCGTGAACGGGAACTCCGTCGTCGGGAGCACATCACGCTCGATGCCGCGCTCCGCGCCGACGAAGTGCGGCTGCACGTCCGGGCGCAGTTGGCGCAACGCCCGCGCGATCGCGAGTCCGGGATAGAGGTGCCCACCGGTACCGCCGCCCGCGAAGAGGACCGTCGGGGCGGTCACGCGCGGCTCACGCGCCCTGCGCGGCGAAGGCAGGAGCGGCGAGCGGATCGGTGGCGAAGGCGCCGTGCACGCGCTCGCGCTGACTCCCGATGTTCACCAGCATCCCCGTCATCAGGAAGGAGAGCAGCAGGTTCGAACGTCCGTACGAGATGAAGGGGAGCGTGAGCCCCGTCGTCGGCAGCAGGCCGATCACCACGCCGATGTGGAGGAACGCCGTGCTCACGAGTGCGAAGGTCAAGCCGATCGCCACCAGACGTTGGAACGGCGTGCGAGCCTGCTGCGCGATGCGGAAGCCGAGGAATCCCCAGAGGGCGAACAATCCGACGAGCACGAAGAGGCCGACGAAGCCCCACTCCTCGCCCACGTTGCTCGCAACGAAATCGTTGTACGGGAGCGGGAGGAATCCGAACTGCTGGCGCCCCTGCCCGAACCCCACCCCGAAGGCGCCACCACTCCCCACCGCGATGAGCGACTCCTGCAGCTGGAGGTTCACCTTCTGGTGCACCGCGCTCGCGTCGGTGAACCCGCGCAGCCGCTCGAGCACGTACTGCAAACGTTGGATCTCGCTCCAGAGCACCGGGATGCTCAGAAAGCCAAGGAAGACAAAGTGGCCGACGCGGGCTCCACCGGCGTAGAGCACCACACCCATCAGCAGCATGAAGTAGATCGCGACCGAGAGGTCCGGCTCCAACGCCGCGCAGAGCGCGAGCGAGCCGACGCCGACCAAGAAGGGGAGCATCCCCTTCGTGAGCCGCCGCATCTGCTCCCCCTTCTTCACCACGAGCATCGCGGTCCAGATGATCACGGCGAGCTTCGCGAACTCCGAGGGTTGGATCGAACCGCCGAACAGGAAGCGCCGCGAGCCGTGGATCTCCGGCGCGATCGCCTTGGTGAAGGGGAGCACCGTGCACAGCATCGCCGCGAGCGCGCCGCCCATGATCCACCAGGCGACGCTCCGCCAGCGTTCTGCGTCCACCTTGGCCACGATCGCGAAGAGCACCATGCCCACCGCCATCCCACTCAGCTGGCGCATGAGGAAATGCGTACTCCCCCGCCCCGCCTGCATCGCCACGAACGCGCTCGCCGAATAGAGGATCGCCAACCCGAAGGCCATCAGCGCCGCGGTGACGATCACCAGTCCACGCGCCTCCACGCCCATGCGCCAGCGATCGCGGGCCGCGACCACCGTGGATGTGCTCATGCCTCGAGTGCCAAGCGCCGGAAGGCGGCGCCGCGGGCTTCGTAGTTCGCGAACATGTCGAATGAGGAGCAGGCGGGGGCAAGCAGGACCGCGTCACCGGTGTGCGCGAGCGCGCGCGCCCGAGCCATCACCGTCTCAAAGGACGATCCAGCGCCCTCCACGGGCACCGCGCCAGCCAGCGGCGCGAGATCACGGACGATCGCTCCCTCCGCCTCGCCGAACGCGACGACCGCACGGGCGTGCGCCCGCAGCCCGTCGAGCAGCGCCGTGTACGGCTCGCCCTTGTGTCGGCCTCCGAGCAGCACCACCGTCGGCTGCGTCATCCCCGCGATCGCCACGCGCGCCGACGCCACGTTGGTCGCTTTGGAATCGTTGATGTAGCGCACCCCGGCGCGCTCGCCGACGACCTCCAGCCGATGCGGGATCCCGCCGAACCGACGAACCCCCTCCGCGAGACGCCCGCGCGCCTCGGTGGTGCGGTGCGCGGGGTCCGCGAGCATCACCGCCGCGAGCGCGGCGAGCACGTTCGCCACGTTGTGGTCGCCCAGCAGCGGGACCTCCCCGCGCGCGAGCACCGGCGCCCCATCGACGACGAGCATCCCGGTCGCCTGATCGAGATGCGCGTACGCTGATGTCCGCAGCGAGAACGCCGCGCGCTCGCCGACGATCCCCGCGGTGAGCGCGATCGAGTCGGCATCATCGGCGTTCGTGACCCAGCGGCTCGCGGGCCGCGCCGCCCGAAAGAGCAGCCGCTTGTCCGCGTAGTACTCCGCGAGCGAGGCGTACCGATCGAGATGGTCCGGAGCGAGGTTCGTGAGCACCCCGACCACCGGGTCAACGCTCGGCGTATCGTGCAACTGGAATGACGAGAGTTCGAGCGCGACCCAAGCTGGGAGCGGATCGGCGAGTGCGACTTCTGCCAGCGGCGTGCCGATGTTCCCCGCCGCGACCGCGTCAGTGCCCAAGGCGCGCAACAGATGCGCGATGAGTGCGGTGACCGTCGTCTTCCCATTCGTGCCGGTGGTGGCGATGTAGCGGAGCCCGCGCGCGTGCTGCAGCGCGATCTCCACCTCGCTCACGATGGGCACCCCCGCGCGACGCGCGGCCTGCAGTGGCGGCGCCTCCGGCGGGATCCCCGGACTCACCACCACGCGTGCGGCACGCGCGATGCGCTCCAGATCGTGGGTGCCGGCCACAGCATCGACCCCGGCCGTCCGCAACGCGGCCACCGTTGCGGCCACCGCATCGTTTGAGGTCGCATCGGAGGCGTAGACCTGCTGGCCGGCGCGCGCGAGGAGGAGCGCCGCCGCGCGCCCGCTCCGGCCGAGGCCGAGGACCGCGACTTCGCTCACCGCAGCTTCAACGTCGAGAGGGCGACGAAGGCGCAGAGCACGCCGAGGATCCAGAAGCGCACGACGACCTGCGTCTCCGGCCAACCGGCGAGCTCGAAGTGATGATGGATGGGCGCGCGTCGGAAGAAACGATTGGCCATCGCGTAGTCCTTCCCGTACCGGAACTTGCGCCACTTGAACACACTGCGCTGGATGATCACCGAGAGCGTCTCGACCACGAACACACCGCCGATCAACACCACGAGGAACTCGCTCTTGAGCAGGATCGCCACCCCGCCGAGCGCACCGCCGAGCGCGAGCGAGCCGGTGTCGCCCATGAACACCTGCGCTGGGTGGCAGTTGAACCAGAGGAAGCCCACACATGCGCCGAACACCGCCGCGCAGAAGACCGCGAGCTCCCCCGCCCCGCGCAGATAGAAGATCTGGAGATACTGCGCCGCGTCCACGCGCCCCATCACATACGCGAAGAGCGCGAGGGTGAGCATCGCGATCGCCATCAGTCCCGCCGAGAGCCCGTCGAGCCCGTCGGTGAGGTTCACCGCATTGCTTGTCCCCGTCATCACGAAGGTCACGAAGGGCACATAGAGCCAGGCGATCGTGGGAACGATCAGCACGTACTTGTAGAACGGGAGCGTGGTCGAGGCGCCGGGGAGCTGGCTCAAGGGATACTGCCAGAGATACCAGCCGAGCGCGGCACCGATGATCACCTGCCCGGTCAACTTGTAGCGTTCGACGAGCCCGGTGTTCTGCTGTCCCGCGCGCTTCTGCCGGAGCTTGAGGAAGTCATCGAGGAAGCCGAGGAATCCCATCAGCATCGTGACCAGCAGCGCGAGCCAGACGTAGCGATTGTCCACGCGCATCCAGAGCACGGTCGAGAGCCCGGTCGCCGCGAGGATGATCAGCCCGCCCATCGTCGGGGTGCGACCCTTCGACGCATGCGAGTCCGGCGTCCCCTCCCGCACCACCTGATGGATCTGCATCCCCTGCAGACGCCGGATGATCCACGGCCCCACGATGAAGGCGAAGAGCAGTGCCGTCACCGCGGCCCCGGCGGCGCGGAACGAGATGTAGCGGAAGATGTTCAGTACGCCCAACTGCTTCTGCAGCGGGACCAAGAACCAATAGAGCATCAGCGAGCCCAGTCGGTGAGGTGTGGGAGCAATCGTTCGAGTCGCACGCCGCGCGACGCTTTCAACAGGATGGCCGCGCTCCGCTCCAATCGCGGCGCCAAGCGTGGCCAGAGATCATCGACATCGGCCGCGGTCACGATGCGCGGGTCGTCGCCACCGACCTCCGCGAGTGCGTCGCGAAAGTCACCGATCCCCGCGACCACCTGGGCCCCGCTCGCGAGCGCCGCGCGCGCGATGTCGCGGTGCGCGTCCGCGCTGGCGTGCCCGAGCTCGCGCATGGTACCGAGCACCGCGACGCGTTGGCGCGTGGGCGCGACGTCGGCCAGCAGCGCGAGTGCGGCTCGCATCGACCCGGGGTTCGCATTGTACGCGTCATTGATGAGGAGCGCTTCGCCGAGGGTGGTCACCGCGGAGCGCATCGACGGCGGCGTCATCGCGGCGAGTCCTGCGGCCGCTGATCCGAGCGGCGCGCCCACGTACTGCGCGACCGCAAGCGCAAGCATCGCATTGCGACGGTTGTGCGCACCATAGAGCGCGATCGCCACCCGTGTCCCGTCGATCTCCACCCAGCCGCGGCCATCCTCACCGCTGCCATGCGCGGTGGGCTGCACGTCGCCGCCCTCGAGCCCCGCAGTGATCACCGTGGCCGCACGTGCGCGTGCCGCGCTCACCAGCGCCGCATCGTCGGCGGGCACCACCGCGGCGGTGATCCCGTCAAGCAGCGACACTTCCTCCGCCAGCACGCCCTCGAGTGAGCCAAAGCCCTCGAGATGCTCTTCCTGGATGCAGGTGACCACGGCGAGATCGGGCTCCGTGATCGCCCGCAGCAACGCGATCTCCCCCGGTTCGTTCGTCCCGACCTCGACGATCGCGACCTCCGCGGCATCGTCGAGCGCGAGGAGCGTGAGCGGGACGCCGATCTGGTTGTTGAGGTTCCCCGTCGTCGCATGCACGGTGAAGGTGCCGGCGAGCGCCGCCCGCAGCAGTTCCTTCGTCGAGGTCTTGCCGTTCGACCCGCCGACGGCGATGAGTTGCCCCGGCCACGCTCGCCGCCGATAACGTCCGAGCGCACCGAGCGCGTGCAGGGTGTCCGCGACCTCGAACACCGGCACGCCGAGCCCCGCGGCGCGCGCGGCGTCGTGCACGACCACGGCGCGGACGCCCGCAGCCACTGCCTCGGGGAGATAGTCGTGGGCATCGAAGCGCTCGCCCTTGAGCGCAACGAACACATCGCCCGGTTGCAGCGTGCGCGTGTCGGTCCAGATGCGACCGACCTCCGCATCCACGCTCGCCCACCGCGGGAGCTCCAACGCGGCGGCGACCCGCGCCAATGACCAAAAGGTCACGCGGCGCCCATCAGCTCACGCACGATCGCTGCCTCGTCGAAGGGGAGTTTCGTCGTGCCACGGATCTGGTAGTCCTCGTGTCCCTTCCCCGCGAGGAGGACCACGTCGCGCGCTGGGTCCGCCATCGCGATCGCCGCTGCGATCGCAGCACGGCGATCCTCGATGCGCGTGTAGCGCCTGTCGGGGATGACGGCGCAGATCTGATCCAGGATGCGTTCCGGATCCTCGGTGCGGGGATTGTCGCTGGTGACGACGATCGCATCCGCGAACTGATGCGCGATCGCTCCCATCATCGGGCGCTTGCCAGGGTCACGATCTCCCCCACAGCCGAAGAGTGCGATCAGTCGCCCCGGGGTGAACGGTCGGAGCGCGAGCAGCGCACGTTCGAGCGCGTCGGGGGTGTGGGCGTAGTCGCGGAGCACGGTCGGGTGTTCGCCGATGATTTCGAGACGCCCGGGGACCTGCGGCAGCGTCGCGAGGCGCGCCGCGACCGTCGCCGGCGCTACGCCGACACTGATCGCCGCAGCCGCCGCCCCCACCGCATTGATCACATTGAAGTCCCCGATCAACGGGAGCGTCACGGGGTAGCTCGCACCCGACGCGTGTAGCACCCACGCGCTCCCGCGCGGGGTGAAGGCCACCTCTGCCGCACGCACATCGGCGGCGGGGTTCTCGCTCGCAAAGCGGAGCGACCGCGACGCGGGCGGGAGCGCATCCCACGCACGGTCATCGGCGTTCACCACCGCCACGCCATCCGCGGCGAGCGCGTCGATGAGCAAGGCCTTCGCCGCGAAGTACGCCTCCATCGTGCCGTGATAGTCCAGATGGTCGCGCGTCAGATTCGTGAACACCCCCGCCGCGAAGGCGATGCCGTCCACGCGCCCCTGATGCAGCGCATGCGACGAGACCTCCATCGCCACGCGCCGCGCACCCGCGTCCACCAGCGCGCGGAGCACCCGCTGCAACTCGATCGGCCCGGGCGTGGTGAGTCCGCTCCCACCATCAAGCGGCACTCCGGCACTCCCGATCAGCACGCCGAGCGTGCCGATGCTCGCGGCCGGCGCCTCCGGTGCATCGAGCAGATGGCGCAGCATGCCGACGGTCGTGGTCTTCCCGTTCGTCCCGGTGACACCGAGGAGCGTGAGCGCGCGCGCGGGGTGCGCGTAGAACCCAGCCGCAGCGATCGGGGCGGCGCGCCGCGCATCGGGGACGATGATCGCCGGCAGCGTCGTGCGCGTCGCATCCTCGACGATCACCATCGCCGCGCCCGCCCGCTCTGCGCTCGCGAGGTGATCGTGCCCATCGGCGCGGGTGCCGCGGACGGCGATGAACACCCCGCCCGGCACCACCGCGCGGCTGTCATCGGTGATCCCCGTGATCTGCGTGGGAAGCGTGCCGCGCTCCGTGAGCCCGACACCCGCCCCACGGAGTGCCGCCCGAAGCTGGTCGAGCGGCACCATCGTCATGGCCGTTCTCCGACGCGGACGAGCGATCCTGCCGCGGCGGTTGCCCCGGCGACGGGGATGCTTCCCGCGAGCGCGGGCACGAATGCAACGCGGAACCCGGCGCGATGCAGCGCACGCGTCGCCTCGCGCGCGCTCAGGCCGGCCACATCGGGCACCGTGCGAGCAGACACCACGCGCGCGGGCGTGCTCCGCGGCCCGCCGAGCGAGATGACGAAGGGCACGCTCGCCGCAGCCTCGCTCACGGTCACGGTCTCGGGGACCGGTGTGGCCGGGATCGCGGCGGTCGGCGCGGCGGCAGCCACCATCGCACTGCGCGGTGTGGCCGCACGCGCGAGCGCGCCGCGATCGAGCGCGGCATCGCGCGCCGCGATGGCGGCCTCGAGCACCACGCGCGAGACCGGCGCGGCGGTCTTACCGCCGAAGTACACCCCGCGCGGATCATCGAGCTTCACGAGGAGCACGTACAGCGGCTTGTCCGCCGGGAAGAGTCCGACGAACGACGCTGTATAGCTCCCCTTGGCATAGCCGCCATGGCCATTCGCCCGGCGCGCCGTTCCGGTCTTACCGGCGAGATCGTAGCCGTTCAGATGCATCCCCGCGGCGGTGCCACTATCGACCACGCCCTTCAGCATCGAGCGCAACTCCGCGGCCGCGGCCTCACTCATCACGCGCCGCAACACGCGCGGCGCATGGCGCCACTGCACCGCGCCCTTGGCGTCGCGCACCTCGCGCACGAGCGCCGGCTGCATCAACCGTCCCCCATTCGCGATCGCGCCGTACGCGGCCGCGAGCTGCAACGGCGTCACCGCGAGTTCGTAGCCCATCGCGAGCGAGGCCGGTGACTGCGCCGACCAGCGTGCCGGCACTGCGAGACTCCCATTCGACTCCGACGGATAGGGCACGCCAGTCGCGACCCCAAAGCCGAGGTCGCGCAGCATCTCGAACTGCTCGCGCGACGACATGCGCGACGCGAACTGCACGATGCCGATGTTGCTCGAGTTGCGGATCACCTCGTCGAGCGCCATGCGCGGCGCCTTGTGCTCATCGGTGATGGTCCGCCCATTGAGCGTCCACTTCCCGTTGAAGGTCGGCACCACATCCGACGCTTTCGCGCGCCCATGATCGACGAGCCATCCAGCCACGAAGGGCTTGAGCGTCGAGCCCGGCTCGAACGGTTCGGTGATCGCCGTCGCCGAGGTCGCAAGTCCGGCCGCGCGGCGCGTCGCCATCGCGCGCACCTCGCCCGTGGCGGGATCGAGCACCACGATGTCGCCGCCACTCGCCCCCATCCGCTCCACCGCATCGCCGAGCGCGCGCTCGGCGATCTCCTGCAACGATCGGTTCAGGGTGAGCACGACCGTGTGCCCCGGGCGTGCAGCGGTCCCCTCGACTTCTGGCGAGGCGAACTGCCGACCACGCTTGTCCTTCACCTGTGCGGTGCGCCCCTCGACACCGGTAAGCACGCCATCGAGCGCGAGCTCGAGCCCATCGAGCGGACGGTTCGCCGCATCCGTGCGGCCGAGCAGGCGACGAAGCCCTTCACTGCCTGGCGGGACGCGCTCGAGCACAGGGGTGGTGCGCACGCCGGGGAGCGCGATCGCCTCCGCCACCTCGGTGGGGAGGAAGCGCCCGGGGATCTCGACCCAGGGCACGAGCGTATCGACCGCGCGTGCGACGACGGCGCTCGGGACCCCCGCCGCGGTCAGCGAACGGCGCAGCGTCGTGAGGCGCGCCAACTGCGTCGCGGAGCGCGGCTGCTTCGGGTCGCCCGGGCCGAGCACCTCGCGCGCCGAGAGCTTGAGGCGCATGAGCTGCCGCGTCTCCACCAGCATCGCGCCGGAGGCATCGAGGATCGCGCCGCGCGGCGCAGGGAGCGGCGCATCAGCGCGCTGGCGCTTGGCCGCGCGGGCGACCCAGCTCTCGTGTTGCACCAGCTGCACCTGGGCGGCCTTCACCACGAGCGCCACTGCAAAGCAGAGCAGCGCACCGTGGATGATCGCAGGCCGACTAGGGTTTGGCATTCGGGACGGGGAGGAGGATCACTTGCGAGTCGGCTGGCACACGCATCCCGAGTCGCTCCTCGGCGATGCGCCCCAACCGACCACGACTGGTCGCGTCACGGATGTCGCCTTCGAGCTTGGCGCGCTGCGCTTCGAGCGCGGCACGCTGCTGCTCCAGACGCGTGGTCTCACGCGCGCGCGCGACCCCGTGACTCCGCCTCCATATGACGCCCGTGGCCACCAGGACGAAACCGAGGAGGAGCGCCCCCACCACCGTGCGCCCACGCACTACGCGGCCCCGGCCCGGCGGAACACCCGGAGATGCGCGCTCCGAGCCCGCGGATTGGCCGCGATCTCCTCCTCGGAAGCGAGGATCGGCTTGCGGGTGACGAGCACGCCAAGCGCCCGGCCGCGGCAGGTACAGACCGGTTGCGCCGGGGGGCAGATGCACGCGGTGCTCCACTCACGGAAGGCGTGCTTCACGAGCCGATCCTCCCCGGAGTGATACGCGATCACCGCGAAGACGCCGTCGGGGTGCAAACGGTCACGCAGTGCGGGGAGCGCGCGGGCCAGGCCGTCGAGTTCGTCGTTCACGGCGATGCGCACGGCTTGGAAGAGTCGGGCGAAGTCGCTCGGGCCACTGCGTGGGCCGAGCGTCGCGCGGATCGCGCCCACCAGATCGTCCGCGGTGGCGAAAGGACGGTGCTCGCGGCGCCGGACGATCTCACGCGCCATGCGCCCCGCCTTGGGCTCGTCCCCGTACTCCCGGAGTGCCTGTGTCAGCTCGCGCTCCTCACGCTCATTGAGCCACTCGGCGGCCGTCAGCCCATCCGACTCCATCCGCATGTCGAGCGGTGCGCCCTCGCGAAAGGAGAAGCCGCGCGTGTCATCGTCGAGCTGATGCGACGAGACGCCGAGGTCGAGGAGGATCCCATGAAAGCGGCGCGAGGGCTCGAGCGCCGCGTCGGCGTCGGCGTAGTTCGCGGCGAGGGTGTCGAAGCGCCCGGCGGCGATCTCGTCGGCGAGCCGCGCACGGGCCTGCACGATCGCGCGCGGATCACGGTCGACGCCGAGCACGGTGGCGCCACTCTCGAGGAACGCGGCGCTGTGCCCGCCCCCTCCGAGCGTGCCGTCGAGCACGGTGCGGTCCGCGCCGCCGAGGAGCGCGACGAGTTCACGCGCGAGCACGGGCGCGTGATACGTGGTGGCGAAGGCGAGCGGATCGGACACGCCTGTAAAATACGACGGGCCCACTCGGAGAGTGGGCCCGTCGCTGATCCGGAGGGAACGACTACTTACAGAACGCCTTCGTCCGCTGCTCGATCGCCGGCGCCAGCTGCCCAAGCGCGGGCATCATCTTACCGACCAGATCCGGCTGCGCACGACCACCGCGTGGCAACGACACGCCCGCGATGCCGAGGTACTCCTGAGCGATCTTCGCGGCGTCGCACGACTTCTTGGCATCGGCGTCGGAGAGCGCGGCCAGTGCGATCTGGATCGACGAGGCACCGATGAAGAAGTGCGACGTCGACTTCGCGCCATCATCCTTGGCGATCGAGTCCGCGTAGTACGCCATCGGGAAGACCTTCTTGTAGTCGTCGATCGACTTGCTCGCCTGCGCGGCGCGGAAGGTCTTGTTCGAGAGCGAGTTCACGACCTGCGCGACCTGCGTGGGATCGCCACCGGCCACCTGCGCCGCGCGTGCGTACTTGAACGCCTCTTCCATCTGGTTCGCATCGGCGAGCATCAGCGCAAGCTGCAACGGCGACGACGAGTTCTTGGTGTCGATCTCGATTGCCTTCTTGAACGACTCGATCGCCGGCCCGGTCTGCCCCGAGTTCTTCTCCAGCTGCCCACGGATCGTCCAGAGCTCAGCATCCTTCGGGAACTTGGCCGTCCCCTTCGCGGCCGCCTCAGCACCCTTGGCGAAGTTGCTGTCGAGCGCGTAGGTCGAGGCGAGCTTCTTGAAGAACTGCAGATCGGCAAGCGAGGTATCCATCGACACCATCTCCTCGCCCACCTTCACCGCGCGCTTGTAGTCCTTCGACGCGCCGAGCACCAGCCAGAACGCCTTCACGAGCCCGATGTCGCTCGGATTCTCCTCGACCGCCTTGGAGATGATCGGGAGCGCCTTGTCGGCCTTCCCCGACTGCGTGAGCTCGTACACGATCTGCTCCTGCAACCGCGCGTTGGTCGGGTCGCTGGCGAGCAGTTCGGTGAGGACCTCGACCTTCTTGTCAATGTTCCCCGTCTTGCCGTAGGCGTCAGCCGCCGCGACGAGCGCCTTCTTGCTGCGCGGGTCGATCTTGAGGATCTCATCGACGGTCGCGAGGATCGCCTCGCTCGGCTTGCCGGCGCGCACGTACGCGTTCAACTCGCAGATGCGGGTGAGCGTGGCGCGCGGGTAGAGCGTCACGCCGCCCTTGGCCGCGAGCACCGCCGCGTCCCACTTCTGCTCACGCCCCGCCTGCGTGCACGACTTCTCCGCCGCGAGCTGCTTGCGCGCTTCCTGAAGGTCGCGCGAGAGCGCGGCGGCGGCGCGATCGAGCTTCTCCCCTTCGGCCACGGCGAGCGGCTGCACCAGCTCGGCGTCGCGCATCAATACCAGACGCGCTTCGAGCTTGAAGCCCGTCGCCGTCTTCGTCACGGTCCCTTCGATGTACTCGTCGGCGCGGAACTGCTTCGCGAGCGCGTTCACATCCGTCGGCGCGAGTGCTTCGTCCGACGGATAGCCCGCGCCCTCGAGCGCCTTCACCACGTCGGCGCGCGGCAGTACCCAGAGGGCACGGAACGGGATGTCGGCACTGAGGCGGCTGATCACCGCTTCGGCGGTCTGCCCGGCAAGCTTCTTGTCCGTCGTCTTGAACGTCGCGACGAGCATCCGCGGCGCATCGGGGTTCGGGACGCGGACTATCTGCGCGCCGAGCACCATCGGGAGGACACTGACGGCGGTGAGTGCCGTCGCCATCGAGAAGCGGATGCGGTGTTGCCGAGCCATCACGGAACTTCCTCCTCAAGAGTCGCGGCGTCACCAGACGCTGCGGGGTCGTGCTGCAAGAGATGCCACCGTCAGTGGGCGAAGAGGGACTCGAACCCCCGACACCCTGCGTGTAAGGCAGGTGCTCTAACCAGCTGAGCTATTCGCCCATCAACCTTTCATGATCGCCAAGGGGATGAGCACGCAGTACCCGATCGTGAGGAGGATCGGCGCCAACGTGTCGCCACCTCTCCAAAGATCGGCGTACCCTGCGAGTAGGGTGATCGCCGACGCCCCCCACCAGAGGAGTGCGCGCGAACCCGGTGCCTGCGTCGTATCTGCCATAGAGACGGGATGTTAGACCCCTTCCGAGGGGGTGTCAAGCAACGTAGAAAGCCCTCACCGATTCGTCATCCAGACCTAATCTTCAGGGGGTAGCGGAGGGCCCCTCCGGTGGCGATAGACCGCCCTCCCCCTCCCCATCTGCTACCCCGAGGAGTGCCGCGAGTGCCGATTCCCGATCCCGGCGCTCCTGCTCGGCCTCGGCCATGCGCATGGCCTCCAGACGGCGGCGGTCGCGGCGGCGGCGCTCGACCCAGGCGGGGAGCAACACGAGCAGCAGGAGGACGGCGCCCACGGAGAGATCCGCAACCAGCGCGAGCGCGCCGAACCGACGGCGAACGATCCCTCGCCAACGGTCCTCGAAGGCCGTCGCCGTCATCCCGTACGCGCGCCGGATCGCGGGATCGAGCCGCCCCTCGGCGCGCCAGTACGTGAACAGGAGTTCGAGCCCGCGATTCGGGTCGAGCCGCTGCAGCTCCGCCACCGCGGTGCGGGCCAAGGCGTACGCGGTCGCAGCCTCCTCGCCGCCACCGCCGAACATCCGCTCGACGCCACTCAACTCCGGCACACCGCGCCACACCAGAGCGACGTTGGTCGCGAGCAGTTCATCGCGTGCTCCCTCACCCGCCGCGACGCTCGCGTACCCCTCATCGAACCAGCGGGGGATCGTCGCGTCCCCGAGCGCTTCCCGGAGCGCGAGATGTGCGAGCTCATGCCGCAGCACCGCGAGGGGGTCGCCCGCATCACTCCCGGCCGAGGAGCCCTGCATCACGATCCGCTGCTCGTCGGGGAAGGCGATGGCACTCCCCCACTCGGGCGCACCCGCACCCACCCACCGTCGGAACGTCGCGGCGTCAGGCGCGACGAGGATCAGCACGTTGCGCTGCAGCGGCCTCAGCCCGGGAAACGGTGCGGTGGTCGCCGCGGTGCGCGCGAGCGCCGCGGCAAGACGCGCGTCGCGAGCGGCCGCGCGCACGGTGACGCGCCCCTCGACGACGCGGATCAGCGTGTCTGGCGCTTGGGCGCGCGCCGACGCACGCAGACCAAGCGTGAGCAGGAGCGCGACGATCGCGGCCCTCACGCGCTCATCCGCGCGGCGGTGCGCCTCCCGCCTCGACCGTGGCCAGGATCTCGGCGCAGCGCTTTCCCCACGGATTGAACTTGTTCGTCTGGAACCCGGTGGTCCACGCCGCCTTGGCCGCGTCGAACTCGTCGTTGAACCAGTGCGCGCGCCCCATCTCATAGTACGCTTCGATGAGATTCGGCCCGAGCACGAGTGTCTTCTGGAAGAAGGTCTGCGCGTCCTCGTACATCTCACGCTCGAGGTACACGAGCCCGAGGTAGAAGTGCGCGTAGAGGGTGGCCTTCTTGTCGTTGTCGAGGCGGATCGCCTTGGAGAGATGCTCGATCGCCTCGCCGAAGATCCGCTTCTTCAGACAGATGTAGCCCACGTTGATCCGCGCGAGCGCGTTGGCGGGCTCGCGCATCAGCACCTTCTGGAAGTTCATAAGCGCGTCGTCGTACTTCTCCTGGAGCATCTGTGCCCAGCCGAGGAGCGCCTCCGCCTGCGGATCGTTCGGACTCAGCTCGAGGGCACGGTTGAGCGACGCTTCCGCGCCTTCGTGATCGCCCAAGGAGAGGCGACTCCATCCCTTCTCGATGAAGGTCGAGGCACCGATGTGGTCGGCGTGCACCACGGGTCGGTCGGCGACGAACTGCGGCGCGGCGGTCGCATCGGCGGCCTGCTGCGCCTTCCACTTGTCCACCAACGACTTCACGTCATCGCGCAACGTGCTCGCCTCGGTGACGAGCTGTTCGAGCGACTTGAAGAGCGTGATGATCTCGCCCTTGAGCGCCTGTCGCTCGGCAGCGGGCAGGGCGGCGTCGAGCCGTCGATCGATGTCGGCGAAGGTAGCGCGGTGAGCCGCGAGGAGCGTGTCAGGCATGCGGGACCTCCGCGGCGGCCTGCTCGAGGAGGAGCCGTTCGCGGCTCGTGAGGAGGGCGTGGGTATCGAGCACGACGATCACCTGTTCGTTCCGTGAGAAGGTGCCCTGGAGATACGCACCCGCGAGCCCCTTGAAGAGCTCCGGGGGCGCCGAGATGTCGGCCGCCGTGAGCGTCGCGACTTCGAGTACTTCGTCGACCACGGCGCCCACGCGTGCACCGCCGATATCGACGACGAGGACCCGCGCGAGTGGACGCGTCGCCGATGCCAGCTCGAACCGCGCCCGCAGGTCGATCACGGGGAGGACGTGTCCTACGTAGTCGATCACTCCCGCCATCCAGGGCGGGAGATCGGGGATCGGGCGCGGGGGCGAACAGCGCAGCACCCGCTCGACCACGCGGATCTCCGCCGCGAACAAGTCGTCCCCTACGCGGAACGTCACCATCTGGCGCCGCTCGTCGGCCTGCGTCATCCCGCCTCCTCCTCCGCGCGCAACACGCGCGCCACCAAGGCATCCGTCTCCACCACACCCGTCACCCGCCCGGCGGTGAGCGTGACCGCACGCAACACGCCGACCGGATCCATCCCACCCGGGACCGCCTGCAACGCCTCACCTGCCGGGCGCACCAGCTCGCCCACATCATCCACCCGCACCGCGACCGTCCGCGCGCCGACGGCGAAGACGAGCGCCGTCCCCGCACCCTCGCCATCGCGCGCGATGCCACAGAGCAGCGCGAGATCATAGAGCGGGACGGTGCGCTCCCGGTGCACGAACTGTCCGCAGAGTGCCGGTGTCCGTGTCGCGACCGCGTGCACGACCGGGGCGTCCACCGCCGCCTCGACCGAGGCGACGTCGAACGCGAACCAGTGCGCGCCCACGCGCGTGACGAGGAGTTCACGGTTCATCGCACCGCCGCCGGTTGCTGCACCCACTGAGCGATCGCCGTCGCGATCTGCTTAAGCGGCAACTGTGCATCGGCACCCGCGACGCTGAGCGCCACCTGTGGCATCCCGTAGATCGTCGAACTCTCGCGGTCCTGCACGATCGCACCGCCTCCAGCCGCGCGGAGCAGTCGGAGCCCTTCGGCGCCGTCGCGCCCCATCCCCGTCAGGATCACACCGAGCGCCGACGCGCCCACCGCCGCCACGGAAGCGAGCAGCGGATCGGCCGCAGGCCGGACCCCCCACACCGTCGGTCCCGCATCGAGGACGACCGACGGCTGCCCGGCGACCGCGTTGACGAGCAGGTGCCGTCCTCCCGGCGCGAGCACGACTTCCCCGTGCCGCAGCGGCGCCCCGTCGCGCGCTTCGCTCACCGAGAGCGCGCTCATCGCGTCGAGCCGACTCGCGAGACCCGCCGTGAACCCCGTCGGCATGTGCTGTACCACGAGGACCGCCGCGTCGAGCTCGGCGGGGAGCTGCGGGATCACCTCCGCGAGCGCACGCGGGCCCCCGGTGCTCGCCGCGATCACGACCACCCGCGTTGCGGCCGCCGCACGGGGCGCGACGCGCGCGGGGCCCGCGACCCGCGGGCGCGCCAGCACGGGTACGCCGCGCACGTTCATCTCGCACGCCGCGAGGAGTGCCGCGTGCAAGCGGTCGCGCACCGCGTGCACCTCCTTCAGCGCACCGCCGCTCGGCTTCCGCACGAAATCCACTGCGCCGAGCTCCAGGGCGCGCAGTGTGAGATCCACGTCCCCGCGATCGCTCGCCGCGCTGAGCATGACCACGGGGCGCGGCGTCTCGCTCATGATGTAGCCGAGCGCAGCGAGGCCGTCGAGTTCGGGCATCTCGATGTCCATCGTCACGATCGCGGGATCGAGCGCGTGGACCTTCTCGAGCGCGTCGTGCCCGGTGCGCGCCGTGCCGACCACGGTGAACTCCGGGAAGGCACCGATGAGGTCGGAGATCATCGCGCGCATGAAGGCGCTGTCGTCCACGACGAGCACGGACCGCCGCGACTCAGAGGACACGCTCGCCCTCCCGGAGACTGCGGACGCGCATCGCACCGGTCGCGACGTCGAAGAACACACTGCGCCCGACCGTGCCGCCGACCTCCTCGGCCACCAAGGGCACCGCCGACGCCGCGAGCGCCGCGCGTGTCGCCACGATGTTGCGCTCCCCCATCCCCCCCGCCCCACGCGGCGTGAGCACCGAGGAGAACAGACTCGCGCCGCCTGCGATCTTGGCGGTGAACGGTCCCTGCGCGCCGGCCGCACGCATCTGCGCCAACAGGTGCGGGACGGCGGTCGCCGGCGTCTTCGCCGGGTCGTCCCCGGCACGCGTCATCGCGGGATCAGGGAGGAGGATGTGCGCGAGTCCACCGACGCGCGCGCGGGCGTCGTGCACCGCGATCGCGATGCAGGAGCCGAGCCCGAAGGTCACGAGTCGCCCCTCGCCCTGCCGGACCGCGGCGTGCGCGATGCGCACCGTCACGTCGCTCACGGTCGGCGGAAGACGCGTTGCCGCGCGTCCACCGTGTCGAAGAGTGTGCGGGTCGGCCCGAGGAGCGTCTCGACCTTCCCGAGGACGAGGTACCCCCTGGGGGCGAGCGCGTCGTGGAAGCGCTGCATGAGCGCGTCCTGCGTGGGCTTGTCGAAGTAGATGATCACGTTGCGGCAGAGCACCAACTGCATCGGCCCCGCGGGGAGCGGATCGAGCAGCAGATCGCGTCGCTCAAAGCGCACGAGGGCGCGGAGCGCGTCGCTGGCTCGGTGTGGCGCGTCGGCGCTGAAGTAGCGCGACCGCATCGCCGCCGGCGTCTCGCTGAACGCGGCGGGCGCATACGCCCCCGCCTCCGCTCGGGCGAGGCTCCCGCGGTCGATATCGCTCCCGAGGATGGTGACGCGGTCGGCCGCGCGTGCGCCAAGCGCGGATGCGTGCGCGTCGAAGAGCGCCGCGAGCGTGTACGCTTCTTCGCCCGAGGAGCTCCCGGCACTCCACACGCGGATCGGCCCTGGCGCCCGCCAGAGTGTCGGGATCACCTCGGCCGCGAGGAAGGCGAATACGTCGGGATTCCGGAAGAGCTTCGTGACGTTGATCGTCAACGCATCGAGCAGCTTGTCGTACTCCGCGGGATCGTGGTCGAGCAGGCGCGCGTACGCATCGAAGTCCGCCGCACCGCGCGCGCGCATCCGCACCGCGATACGGCGCCGGAGGCAGCTGTCCTTGTAGCCGCCGCAACCGAAACCGCGATCGCGCGTGATCTTCGCCGTGAGCGCGGTGAACCCCGCGTCGTCCGTCGCGGTCATCACCCGCCGCGTCCGCGCAACGCGTCGAGGTTCGTCCGCACGATCTCATTGCCCGGATCGAGCTCAAGCGCGCGCTCCCAGCAACGCAGCGCCTCGTCCCGCTCACCGCGTTTGAGACGGATGTTGCCAAGCCGAAGATACACGTCCGGGCCGAGCGCGTCGTTGAACTTGATCGCGCGGCCATACGCCTCCAGCGCCTCATCGAACCGGCCGCTGCGATAGAGCGCGTCGCCGGCGTTCTTGTGCAGCGGCGCGAGCCCCGGTTCCTCCTGGATCCCCGCCTCGGCACGTGCGAGCGCCTCCGCGTACTTCCCCTTCCGCTCGAGCACCACCGCGAGGTTGTTGTGGAGCGGCGCAGCGTGGGGATGGAGCTCGACCCCCTCGGTGAGGAGCGCGAGCGCCTTGTCGAGCTGTCCGTTCAGCGCGGCGGTGAGGGCGGCGTAATGGAACCAGACCGCGCTCGGCGGCCGCTTGCCGAAGAGCGGGCGCGCGGCCATGAAGGCCGCATCGGCCTCGATCAACTCGCCCGCCTGCAGCGCGAGCACCCCGACGGTCGTCTGCACGCGCGGATCACTCTCACCCCCACGCCGACGTGCCTCGTCGAGCACGCGCTGCGCTTCCGCGGGCCGCGCGAGCCGTTCAAGGGCGAAGGCGAGGTTGTGATGCACGGCGAAGGGTGCCGTGCGCGACTCGGTCGCCGTGCGGAAATCACCCTCGGCGAGCTCCCAGCGCCCCTGGCGTGCGTACACGAGCCCGAGCACCGATCGCGCGTGCGCGTCGTCCGCGCGCAGATCGAGCACACGCTTGAACTCACGCGACGCCTCGTCGAGCATCCCGGTCTTGAAGAACGCGATGCCCAAGTTGCGATGCTCGTCGACCCGCGCGTCTGGCGCGACCTCGGCGACGGTCTTGGTCTTCCCCACGCGATGCAGGAAGCCGGCCGTCGCGAGCCCGTACAGCGCCTTCCCGACATCGAACTCCACCATCCCCGTCTCGTCGATCAGCGCCTGCACATCACGGCGCCCGTCGAGGAGGGTGATGATCGTCTCCTGTTCCGTCGTCAGCGCCACGCCGCTCTGCCGCAGCCGCGCCTGGTCGACCTCGAACACCAGATCGAAACTCGGGATCTTCTTCTCGATCAGACTCCACTCGTCCACGCGGCGCGCGCCTTCGAGCAGGAGCGACTCGGGATTGATCGCGACGAGGTAGTCCTGCTCCTCGGGGCGGATATCCGCCTCGAAGTTGAAGGTCCCCTGCGTCCAGGTGAAGAGGAAGTACACCGCCTCTTCGATCTGCGAGCGGATCTGCGTGTGCAGATCGTCGCGCGAGAGCATCCCCTCGCCCACGAGGATCTCACCGAGTCGCGTGTCGCGCTTGCGCGACTGGATCGCGATCGCGAGATCGAGCTGCTCCTGCGTGAGGACGCCGCTCTTCACGAGGATGTCGCCGATCCGGTCGCGTCGGTTCACGATCGACGCGTAGCTGATCCGTCCCTTATCGAAGTAGATCGAACCGAAGTTGGAGCGATGCGTGACGGAGAGACAACCGGTCTTCTTCCCCATCGCCAGGAGCTGCAGGACGTCGGGGAGACTCGCTTCCTTGAGAGAGCCGCGGATCGCCATCTAGCGCAGCTCCTCGATGAGACGCGCACTCGCGTCGGGCCAATCCCAGATCACCTTCTCGCGGTCGAGGAAGACCGCAACATCGCCGATCCCCTGACTCGAACGACGCACCGGCGCGCGCTCATCGAGCGCGGTGAGCCCAAGCTCCGCGCGCGCGAGCGTGGCATTCAGCGGCTCGCCCGCGGCATCGGCCGCGGCGCCCAAACGGTGCACGAGCCCCGCGATCTCCCGCACGCTGTGGATCGGATGCTCCCCGAGCGCGCGCAGCAACGACGGGTCGGTGGGGCGCCCCGCCGCGAGCAGATAGCGCGCGAACAGGCGCTCCCGGAGCTCGCGATCGGGCGACTGGATCGGCGTGGAGAGTCCGCCCTCGAACCGCGAGCGCAGCCGCGCTTCGAGCTCCGGGATCTCCGCGGGCGGGCGATCGCTCGTGAGGAGGATCTGTTGCCCCGCCTCGATCATCGCATTGAAGACGAGGAAGAACTCCTCCTGCGTGCGCTCCTTCCCCGCCACGAACTGCACATCATCGACGACGAGCACGCCGGCCGAGCGATAGCGCGTGCGCCACCGTTCGACCGTGCCCCCTTGGATCGCCGCGATCAACTCGTCGATCAGCTGCTGCGCGTGCACGCAGGCCACGACCGTCGCACCGCCACTCTGCGCCGCGATCGCATTCCCGATCGCGTGCACCAAGTGCGTCTTCCCCACCCCGCTCGGTCCGTACACCAGCAACGGGTTGTACTTCCGCCCGGGCTCCGAGATCACCGCATCCGCCGCGTGCACCGCAAGCTGATTCGATGACCCGACCTCGAACCCCTCTCGCTGGAACGACGGGCTCGGGCCGCCCGGTGGCGTGGTCCCTTGGAGCGCCTGCTCCACGAGATCCTCGGCCTCCGCCATCCGTTCCGGATCGCGGAACACCGCATGACCACCGAGCGCGGGATCGACGGCGGCGGCCTGTGTCGCCAGCCCGCGCAGATGCTCGACGGCCGCGGCGAAGGTCGCCATGAGCCCGCTCACGTCAGGTTCGCGCGGCAACTCCAGCGCGCGTTCCAACACCGCCGTGCGGTACCCCTCCCCCGCCCAGTACGCGATCGACTCCTGCAGTCGCACCTGCCAGCGCTCCATCTGCTGCTGCACGACCGTCTGCATCTCGGAGAGGAAGCTCTCGAACTCGGTCCCGCTCGCACGCGCCTCGGTGCGATGCATCGGCGCGGACGGCGTGGAATGCGTGCCGAGAATGCGGGGCACATCGATCGCCTGCGCCCGCTCGCCGATGGCGATCACGGCTTGCACACGCGTCAACGCGCCCAAGAGCTCGCGCACACTCGGATACGCCACCCGCCCCACTTCTTCCAGCACCCCTGGTTCGAAGCTGAGTCCGCGCTCAGCCGCGACGACGCGCAGGATCGCGACGCGCGTCTCGAAGTCGGGTGGCGCCACGTCCACGACGAGCCCGCCGCCCAGGCGACTCACCAACCGTTCATCGAGCCCCGCGATCTCGCTCGGCGGCCGGTCGGAGGTCATCACGAGCTGATTGCCACGCTCCATGAGACTCGTCGCAAGCCGGAGCAACTCGGCCTGCGCCTCGCGCTGCCCGGCGAGGAACTGCACATCATCGAGAAGGAGCATGTCCACGCGGTCGAAGCGCTGCGCGAGGAGCGCGGTCTCGCCCGTCGAGATCGCCATCATCCACCGCGCGCGGAGTTCGTCGAGCGTCAGGTACTCGATCTCGAGATCGGGCTGCAACAGCGACGCGAGTTCCGCCACAGCGCCGAGGAGATGCGTCTTGCCGAGCCCGGGCCCGCCGTAGATGTAGAGCGGGTTGTAGGTGGTCGCCGGGGCCTCCGCGACGGCACGCGCCGCCGCGGCCGCCAAGCGGTTGCCGGCGCCGATGACCAGCGAGTCGAAGCGATGGCGCGGATCGAGCGGCACGAGCTCAGCGTCCCCCGGCGGTCGTGGGGCTGAGCCGACGGAGCACGAGCTCACTGATCCCGCGGAGCGTCTCGAACACCCCGGGGCCGTGCAACGCGTCCGCCGAGTAACTCGGCACGCCGCGGAAGTTGAGCTGGTCCTCGAGTTCGGCCACGGGAAGGATGAGATCGCCTGGGAGATCCTGCTTGTTGTACTGGATCACGAGCGGGACGCCCCGCGCATCGACGCCATGGTCGGCGAGGTTCGCGTGCAGATCCTGGAAGCTCTCGATGTTCTCCGCCAACTGCCGCGACTGACTGTCGGCAACGAAGACCACGCCATCCGCCCCCTGCAGGACCAGCTTCCGCGTGGCCTGGTAGTACACCTGCCCCGGCACGGTGTAGAGCTGGAATCGCGTCGTGAACCCCGAGATCGTCCCGAGGTCCAGCGGGAGGAAGTCGAAGAACAGGGTGCGGTCGGTCTGCGTCGCGAGCGACACCATCTGCCCTTTCCGATCGGAGGGCACCTGGCCGTAGATGTAGTGCAGGTTCGTCGTCTTCCCCGACCGCCCAGGGCCGTAGTAGACGATCTTGCACGTGATCTCTCGGGTCGCGTAGTTGACGAGGCTCACGGCACGCGGGGGTGGACGGTGGACCGACGGCAGGCGTGTCGCATCAGGCGCGCCCGAACATCACAGCAAGGTTCTTGTTGAGTTCCTTCTCGAAATCCGCCGCGATCGCGGGCGCATTGTGCGCGATCGGTGGCGCCATCTCGCCGACCCGCGCACGGAACTCCTCGTGATACAGTTGGAGCAGCCCGAGCGAACTCTCCCAGTCGAACACGGCCAACAGCAGGAGCCGCCCACCCGGCGCGGGCACCTCGGCCAAGAAAATCTGTCGCTCGCGTCCCGCATAGTGCAAAGAGGGGAACGCCTTCCCTTCCACGAGCATCCCCAACGCCCGCGACGACGCATCGATCGCTGCTGCCAGCGCGCAGGCGGTCATCACGTCCACACTGCGCGCGAAGCCATACTGACCGAGCACCTGTCCGCTCGGGTGCAGGAGCACGGCGTAGTGCACGCGGGCATCATCCACGAACTGCTTCAGGGGCGCCTCGACCCACGACGCGGCGACCGACATCCTCATGGGAGTCGCTCCACCGCTTTGAGGAGCTCCACGCGCAACAACCCGACATTGATCCGGGCTTCCGCGACGACGATGAACACCAGTTCGTTCTTCCCCGCCGCCAACACGCGCCCATCCACGGCATCGAGCTCGAAGTATCCCGTGCGGCCGAGCCCCGCGGCCTCGGCGGAGCGCCGCGCCTTGCGGTAGAGCGACGCGGTCAGCGCGGCGAAGGCCGCGCCATTCACGCCGACCTGCAACACCGAGTCCACCACGAGCCCGTCATCCTCGCCCACGAGCAGCACGCCGGTGACCCCGCGGTGCCGGATGATCGACTGCAGCAGCGGCGCAAAGGGCGTCGTCGCCATCACTCCCCCACCCACGCACGGATGCGATCCGCCGCGCGGTCGAGCAACCGGCGCAGGAAGCCGAGCGGCACGGTGCGCGCCGCCGCCACCAGCGTGAGCCCCTGCCCGACCGGGGCCATGGCGACGCTCGCCACCTCGGTCTCGAAGACGATCTGCGTCCACGCGCCGAAGCCGAAGTGCCGCATCGCGCGCGTGGCCTCGTCGCTCACGCCGGAGAGTTGTGCGCCGACTTCCGCCGCAAGATCGCGACCGTCTTCGGTGAGGTAACGGCCCGCGAGCACGAGCCCCGCCTCGTCGAGATGCATCGCGGCGCCGGGGACGTCGGTGAGGAGATCATCGAAGAGGATCGCCGCATCGGCGCGACTCCAGGTCGCGCGCCGCGCGAACGGCGCGACGCCCGACGCCGTGATCGGCGCCGGTTCCTCGACGGCGGGGATCATCGTCGTGCTCCGCTCGCGCTCGTCCGCGACGGGTGCGGTGACCGCTGCCGACGAACGAGGCCCGGCCATGGCTGCCGCGCGCACCGTGTCCAACGCCGCCGCCACCGACGCGTCGTCGGGGTCCTGCTCCGCCACAGCGGCCAGATACGCCGCTGCCTCAGCGAAACGCCCCTGTTGGAAGCAGATGAACCCGAGTCCCTTCTGCGCGTCGCGATGATCGGGCACGAGCCGCAGGACCGACTCCCACGAGGCCGCGGCCTCGTCGAGCGCCTGACGGTCGAGCGCGATCCGCGCACGCACGTCGTGCCCGTCCACCAGCGAGGGATGCCGTTCCACGCCCTTCGCCGCCACGCGCGCCGCCACGTCGAGATCCCCACGCTTGCGCAGCGCCTCGGCGAGCGCGACGAACGCCACGCTCGACGGGTCGACCGCGAGCGCTTCGGAGAGAGCGCGGATATCGTCAGCCACGCGTGTCCTCCATCAGCGCTTGCAGCGTGAGCGCCGCGGTGAGTGCCTCGCGCACGCGCGCACTCTCGGCATGCGCGCCGTCCGCGGCGAGTGCGGCCGACCAGATCCGCGCCGCCTCGCGCAGATCGCCGCGCTTGAGCGCCGCCGTCCCGTCGGCGAGCGGGGACGACGCCGGCGCCGGAGACGCCGGCTCTGCGATGGGGAGCATCCCGCCCGAGGTCGCGCGCGCCGGCGCGCGCAGCTCGACCACTCCGGTGGAGATCAGCCCATACATCACCTTCGCGACGTCGAACTCCGACCGCGAGAGCTGCACCGCGATCGAGCGCAGGTCATGCTCCCCGTCGATGCTCGTGAGCACCTCCCACTCGCTCGGCAGGAGATCGAGCTGTGACTGGTGCGCCGGGTCCGCGGGCGCGAAGCGCGGGATGTGCGCCAAGCTCGGCACGCGATCCGCGATCCGTGACCACTCATCGATGCGCCGCGCCGCCTCCATCAGTACGGACTCGGTCGAAATCCGGAGCGCGGAATCCACCGGCATGGCCGACGCACTCCCCTCCTCGAAGCGGAAGAACCCCTCGCGCCACGACATCATCTCGAACACGACGGCCTCGACTTGCAGCCGCACCTGGCGCTCGAGCTCCTTGGAGGTGATGGCGCCCATCGCGAGCAGGATCTCGCCCAGACGGCGGCGATCGCCGCGCTCGGTCTGCGCGGCGCGCGCGGCGGTGAGATCGCCCTCGCTGATCTTCCCCGCTTTGAGCAGCATCGCGCCGAACGGGTACGGATTCGACTTGATCGCCGCCGACACGATCTTCCCGGCGTCGAAGTACACCGTCCCCTCGTTGTCGCGCAGCGCCGAGGTGACGCGCAGCGTCCCCGTCTTCCGGCTCAGGTCGAGGAGCTGGAAGACGTCGTGGATGCCGAGTTCGCGGAGTGGGCCTTCGATCGCCATGGGCTACCCCTTCCCTACGCGGCCACCGAAGACGTGGAGCAGATCCTGCGCGCTCCGCGCCTCACGCCGCGCCCGCCGTGCGAACTCACCGGCCGGTTCGAGATCTACCACCCGCTCCCAACTCGCGATCGCCTCGCGCCAGCGCTTGTCCTGCGCCAGGAGCACGCCCTCGTAGAAGAGCGCGCCCACATGCTCCGGATCGAAGCGTCGGATCCGCGCGAAGGCGACCGCCGCATCGCCGGCGCGTCCCTGGTCGAGAAGCGCTTCGCCGAGCGCGAGCATCGCGTCGAAGTGGTAGGAGTCGCGCTGCAGCAACTCCACCAAGAGCGCGATCGCCTCGCGCCCTCGCCCCAACTCGCGCCGCAGGCGCGCCAGCTCGAGCGTGGCTTCCGCGTAGGTCGGCACCGCGTCGAGCGCGGCAAGCAACTCCTGCTCCGCCTCCGCCAACTCGCCGCGCTGCGCCAAGAGTCGCGCCAGATCGAAGCGCACCGCGGCAAAATCGCCGTCGAGCGTGAGCGCGTGCCGGTAGTACTCCACCGCATGCTCAAGGTCGCCCATCGAGCGACTGATGTTCCCCATCCAGCGCAGGACATCAGCGCGCTGCGGCGCGAGGGTGCGTGCCGACTCCAGCGCGTGCAAGGCGTCCGCCGGATCCCCCGCTTCGAACCGCGCCGACGCGGCGAGCATGAGTGCGTCCACATCGTCCGGCGCGAGGGCGAGCACTGCATCCGCCGCCTCGGCCGCCTCGGGTCCACGCCCGAGCATCAACAGCGCCTGCGCTTCGCCGCGCACGGCCCGCATATGATCCGGCTTCGCCGCGCGCGCGGCGCGATACCGCTCGAGCGCATCGCCCCACGCGCCCTGCCGCGACAACACGTCACCGAGCAGCGTCGCCCCGATCGCCGGGTCGGCCCCGCGGGCCATCGCGCGACTGATCTCCGCACGCGCGCGGTCGAGCAGCCCCTTGGTGAGGTAGTCGGTCGCCATCGCGAAGGCGTCGGCGGTGAAAACCACCTCCGGCGTCGCCTCCGGCGGCGGCGCGAGCTCGGTGAAGAGCGAGTCCAACAAGCGCGGATCGAACGAGAAGGTGTCGACCTCACCGCTCATCCGCTGTTCCCCACCCAGATCGGGGACCACGGACAGATCGGGGTCCTCGTACTCGAGATCGATCGCGAGCGCGAACTTCTGCGCCACGTAATAGGGATCGAGCTCGAGCGCACGCTTCGTCTCGCGGAGCGCACCGTCGAAGTCGCCGAGGTTCGAGAGGGTGAAGCTCAGGTTGTAGTGCGCTTCGGCATGCTCGGGCTTGCTCTGGATCGCGCGCGCGAAAGCGTTCTTCGCATCCTCGAACTTGCGCAGCTCCGCCAGCACGACGCCGATGCCGTTCCACGCGAGGTGCTGCTCGGGCTCCGTGACGAGCACCTGCCGGTACGCCTCGAGCCCGAGATGGAACCGCCGCCCCTTGCAGAGCAGCAGCGCCAGGTTGAGCCGGGCCTTCACGAACGCCGGATTGCGATTGAGCGCCGTGCGGAACGCGTCCACGGCTTCGTCGCTCTGCCCAAGATGGAAGAGCGCGACGCCGAGGTTGTTGTGGGCGAGCGCGTACTCCGCATCGACCGCGACCGCGCGCCGGTAGCTCTCGACCGCCGCCGCGACATCACCCACCTGATGCAACGCCACGCCGCGCTCGTTCCAGAGCTTGGGACTCTCGGCGCGCTCCGTCAGGAGTCGGTCGTACAGCTCGATCGCGGCCGTGGGGTCCTTCCGCAGTAGATGCACCTCCGCCATCGCCTGCAACACGAGCGCGCGGTCTTCGCCACGCTCCATCGCCAGTCGATACTCGCGGAGCGCCTCGGTGAAGTACCCCTTCTGGCGGAACGCGAGTCCGAGGTTGAAATGCGCGAGCTGCCCTTCGGCCACCGCCATCAGCGCCTGTGACCGCCGCTCCTGGCGCCCCGGGAGCAGCGCCTCGTACTTCTGCGGATCGTATTGGTCGAGCGAGAGGTTCGCCTGCGCGCGCGAGAGCGTGGGGTTGAGCTGCACCGCCTTCTTGGACGCGGCGCGCGCCTCCTCATGCCGCCCGAGGTCGCCGAGCACGAAGGAGAGGAGGAAGTGCGCGTCGGGGTTGTCTGGATTGAACCGGATCGCGCGCTCGAGCGCCTCGATCGCCTCCTCCATCCGCCCCTGGTTATACAGCACCTCACCGAGGTGGAACAGGTTCACCGAGCTCGACGGATCGAGCGCGATCGCGCGCATGAACCAGTCGTGCGCGGCGCCCAACCGCCCCACGGTCTTCTCGGCCTGCCCGAGCTGGATCACCGCCGCGAGATCGTCGGGGTGATGCCGCAGCAACGCGGTGAACTCCGCGATCGCATCCTCATGCTGGCCGAGCAGCGCGTACGCGCGCCCGAGTTCCCAGCGGGCATCGCGATCCTCGGGGCGCGCGCGGAGTCGTTCGCGCAGCTCCGCCACGCGGCGATCGTAGTACCCCGTGTTGAAGTAGGCGATCTCGAGGTTGCGCTGCGCGACCTGCATCTTCGGGTCGAGCTCGAGCGCCTGCGTGAAGGCGCTGACCGCCTCCTCGTGGAGTCCCTTGTTGTAGTAGAGGACGCCCAGGTTGTTGTGGGCGCCCGCATCTGACGGGTCGATCCGCTGCGCAAAGCTGCGCAGGGCGGCACGGTCGCGATCCGAGGAGAGCGCGGCCGCGCTGGACATCACTGGACCCGGATCGCCTTGAGGATCGCCTGCAGTGACGCGGCGTCGGGGAGCAGGAGGAAGAAGCCGCGCAGCCGTTCGCCGGACTCCTGCATGTAGAACTCGCTCTCCACGCAGAGCACCGAGTCGGTCCCCTGCGTCGATTCGAGATACGTCGCGCTCAAGAGCGCGTCGCTCATGTCCACCTCAAGCGAGGGTGGCGAGTTGAGGAGGATCATCCCCATGAACTCCGCGAGCGCATTGAGATACGCGCCGGAGAGGATATTCCCCGCTTCCTGTAGTGCTGAGCGTTCGAATGCGCCTAGGCTGGTCGAGCTCCCCGCGGCGCGGCGCGCCATCATCTCGGCGAGCCGCAACGCCGTCGGCGTCGGGAGCACGAGCAGCGTCAGTCCCGTGAGGTCGCCCATCATCCGCATCAACACCGCGGCGACCGGCTCCTCCGGCTCGCTGATGTGATTGGGCATCTCGTCTAGCGGCGCCACGTTGATCGTGGGCACACTGATCATGATCGTGTGCCCCGTCATCTCGCTGAGCGCGGTCGCGGCGTGCCCCGCCCCAATGTTCGCGACCTCGCGGAGGGCGTCCAACTGGATCGCACCGAGTCTCGGATTCTCTTCCATCGCGTCCTCTAGAGGAGACTGCCGACATCGAGGATCAGGGCGGGCGCCCCATCCCCCAGGATCGTCGCACCACTGAAGATCGCGAGCCCATCGCGCACCGCGTCGATCGGCTTCACCACGATCTCCTGCTGTCCGGTCAATTCATCCACGAGCAGCGCCACGCGGCGCTCCCCGCGCTCCAGCACCACGATCTCACGCCCCTCGCCCGTCGGCTGCCGGACCACATCCCGCAGCAACAGGAGCGGCATGACCTCGTCCCGCAACACGAGCACGGGGCGCCCCTGCATCGACTGCACCGCGTCGGCGGTCGCTTCCACCGTCTCCCGCACATGTGTCAGCGGGAGGGCGTAGTGCTCCGCCCCACTGCGCGCGAGCAGCGCACGCACGATCGCCAGCGTGGAGGGAAGCCGCAGCGTGAGCGACGTCCCCATCCCCGGCATCGTGCGGAGCTCGACGGAGCCGCCGAGCTCACGCACGCGTGCCTGCACCGCATCCACGCCGACCCCGCGCCCCGAGAGATCCGACACCTGATCCGCCGTCGAGAAACCCGGCCGCGCGATGCAGCGAAAGAGCGCATCGTCGTCGAACACCGTCACGCTCGGGTCTACAAACCCCATCGCATGCGCGCGGCGCAGCACCTTCTCGCGATCGATCCCCTTCCCATCGTCGCTCACGCGGATCAGCACCGACGCCCGGTCCCGGAGCGCGCTGAGCGTGAGCCGCCCCGTGCGCGGCTTCCCGACCGCCACGCGGGTCTCGGGTGACTCGAGCCCATGATCGATCGCATTGCGCAGCAGATGCACCACCGGCTCACCGATCTCATCGAGCAGCGAGCGATCGAGTTCGATCTCCTTCCCCTCGACGATGAACTCGACCTCCTTGCCGAGCTGTCGTGCGGCGTCGCGCACCATGCGCGGGAAACGATCGAATACCTGCCACACCGGGACCATGCGCGCGGTCATCACCTCGCGCTGCAGATCGCTCACCAGTCGCGCCGTCGTCTGCACGACCTCATCCACGCGGGCATCCCCGATCCCCGCAGTGAGCTGCACCAGTCGCCCGCGCGCGATGACGAGCTCGCCGACGAGATCGGTGAGTGCGTCGAGGCGCTCCGTCTCGATGCGTACGTGCCGCGCGGCCCGCGTGCCCGGTGTTGACTGTTCGACGGCCACCGGCACCTCGACCGTCGGCCGCGTACGCCCTGGCCCCGTGGCGACGTGCACCTCCGCGACCTCACCGGCGCTGCGGATCGCCGCCTCGAGCGTCGCCGCATCAGCGGTCGTGACCACGCGCAGCGCGAACGCTTGCGGCGTCGTCGCCTGCTGGAGCACGTCCGGCGTCGGCGACACCGCGGTCACCGTGCCGAGCGCACGCACCTTCTCGATCGCCATGTACGCCCGCACGCCGGGGAGCATCGCGTCGCTCGACTGCCGCACGCGCACGAGGATCCCCTCAGCGTCGTCGACGGAGTGCGCGGCCGCGAGCGGGATCGCGTGCTCCATTGTGTGCTGGAAGGCGCGATACTCCGACGTCGCGCGGCCACCCGCGAGCTCATGCAGCTGCTCCAGCACCGGGACCATCGCGGGCACGCCGCCCCCACCCTCCTGCGCGCGCTCCACCCCTTGCTCGAGCGCGTCGACCGCGCCGAAGAACGCGTCCATCAACTCCGGCGTGACGATCAGATCGCCGCTGCGCACCCGCTCGAACAGACTCTCGAGTTCATGCGTGAACTCGGCGAGCGCGGTGTACCCCATCGAGCCCGCCATCCCCTTGAGCGTGTGCACCGCGCGAAAGAGCGTGGTGACCGCATGCGCCGCATCCGCATCCTGCTCCAGGCTCAGCAGGGCGCGATTGATCTCCGCGAGCTGTTCTTGGCTCTCGGTGCGGAAGAGCTCCGCGTATCGCGCAGCGTCCACGGGGATCAGCGCGCGGCGGAGGTCAGCCGAGCACGCGCTGGACGGCCTCCAGCACCCGGCTGGGCTGGAAGGGCTTCACCACAAAATCCTTCGCCCCCGCTTGGATCGCCTCGACCACGAGCGCCTGCTGCCCCATCGCGGAGCACATGAGCACGCGCGCGGCGGGATCGAACTTCACGATCTCGCGCACGGCATCGATCCCGCCCATGTCAGGCATCACGATGTCCATCGTGACGAGGTCGGGGCGCAACTGCTTGTACTTCTCCACCGCCTGCGCACCGGTCTCGGCCTCGCCCACGACCTCGTAGCCGGCTTGCTGCAGGATGTCGCCCACCATCGTGCGCATGAAGATCGCGTCGTCGCAGATGAGCACCGTCGAAGCCACTTCTCCTCCCGGGAACTGTGTCAGATGTCGAGGATCGATCGCACGAGGGCCTCGGGATCGCAGACGAGCACGGGAGACCCCTCCACGCGCGCCACGAGGCCGAACACCCCGCCGACCGATCGTTCCTGCTCCACCGCTTCCAGCGCGTCGTCGCCGATCGCCCGCACGTCGCGCACCTGATCCACGTACACCCCCACCCGCTTGCCTACACCATCGATGATCACGATCGACCGTCCGGCATCCGAGACGACGTCCCCGCCGAGCCGCAGGCGCAGGTCCGCGACCGTGACCAGCGTCCCGCGCACGTTGATGAGCCCCCGGACCCACCCCGGGGCACCCGGCAGGCGCGTGGGTGACCGCGCGGGGATGATCTCCCGCACCTGATCGAGCGGACAAGCACACGAGAACGACCCTGCTTGAAAGAGCAGAAATCGTCGCGTCGCCAGCGTTTCGTCAGCCATCACTACCGTAGAAGGCAAGGTACTCCAGGGGGTCTGCCTGAGCAATCAAATCGGGGTCTTCCGCCACCGTCCGCAGCGAGTGCAGCAACTCCGGCGGCAACGGCGAGCGAAAGGCCATCCGCTCCTGCGTCCCCGGGTGAGTGAAGACGATCGAGGCGGCATGAAGGAAATGCCGTTTCGGGGGGAGACCGACCGTCCGTCGTGCCCCCCCGCCCCCGTAGGTATCGTCCCCCACCACGGGGTGCCCCACCGAGGCGAGATGCACGCGGATCTGGTGCGTCCGTCCGGTATGGAGATGCGCGCGCAGGAGATCGCAGGAGGCGAAGCGCGCCAAGCGGAGGAAGTCGGTCTTCGCGACGCGCCCCCCCTCGACGATCGCCATCTTCGTCCGGTCGTTCGGATCACGCCCGATCGGGCGATCCACCGTGAGTCGGTCCTCCGCCAGGTGCCCCCAAGAGAGCGCCACATAACGCCGCTGGATCCGCCGCTCCGCCAACGCCTTCGCCAGCACCCGGTGCGCGCGCTCGCTCTTCGCCACGAGCAGCAGCCCCGATGTCTCCTTGTCGAGCCGGTGCACGAGCCCCGCCCGATCATCCGACGTAGTCGCCGCGAGCGTGGTCCCGCGCCCCTTCAGGGCGTTCACGAGCGTGCCGGTCCAGTTCCCCGGCGCGGGATGCACCACCATCCCCGCCGCCTTGTCCACGACGAGGAGATCCTCATCCTCGTGGACGATCTGCAGCGGGATCTCCTCACCGAGGACCTCGCGTGCGGTGCGCTCCGGCACGCGTACCGTGACGACCGAGCCGGCCTCCACGCGGAACGACGCGCGCTCCGCGCGATCATCCACGGTGACCTGTCCGGTCGCGATCAGCGTCGCGGCTTGCGTCCGAGAAACATCGCTGCGCCGCGCGACCAACACATCCAATCGTTCTCCTGCGTCCGCCTCAGCGACGGGGATCCGATGCGGTTCCGACATCCACCCACTCCGGGGCTTGGGACGCGGCCGCACGAGCGTGCGCCGATTCTTCCCGCCAGAGGACGATCGCGAGCAGCACCGCGCCGGTGCTCACCGCGATGTCCGCGACGTTGAACGTGGGCCAGCGCCAGTCGCCGACCCCGACATCGATGAAGTCCACCACGCCACGTCCACTCTTCAGACGATCAACGAGGTTCCCCAGCGCGCCACCGAGCACCAGCGCGAGCGCCCACTGTCGCGGCTGCGCATCCTCCGGCGTGCTGCGCCACAGCTGCCAGAGCCCTGCGGTCGCCACCAGCGTGAGCACGATGAACACCACGCGCGACCACGCTCCCACATGCATCCCGAACGCCGCGCCCCGGTTGTACACCAACGTCCAGCGCACCGCATCGCCGAGCACCGGGTGCGGCACATACGCGAGCGCGAGCTGATCGACCGCCACCAACTTCGTCACGGCATCGGTCAACACGACGCCCGCGACCGTCGCGCCGAAGCGCCCCGGACGAGGCCCCACCCACGCGAGCGGCGCAGCGCTCACTTCTTCCCCTCTTCCTCGCGCGTCTTGCACTCGAAGCAGTAGCGCGCGTGCGGCAACGCTTCGAGTCGCGTGAACGCGATCTCGCCACCGCAGTGATGACACTGTCCGAAGGTCTGCGGCGACTTGTACAACCGACGCAGCGCCTGATTCACATGCCAGAGGAAGCGCCCTTCCTTCGAGGCGAAGAGAAACGCCTTCTCGCGCTCCATCGCGTCCGTCCCCTGATCGGCCATATGGAACGAGTACGAGCTGAGGTCACCATCCGAGCCCGGCCCGGTGTTGTTCAGCGTCTCATCCCACTGCCCCAACTCGCGCATGACCCGCTTCCGCTCCTCGAGCAGGAGCTTCTCGAGCAACGCGAGCTGCTTCTTGCCCAACGGCTTGAACTCCTTCTTCCCTGCAGGGGTCGACGCCATCGTGTAGTCCTTGCTGAATGCGATGTGCACGGCATGCTCGTCGAGCTCGGTCTCGACGGATGTCGTCCACGGAGCGGCGGGGAGCACGTCGGCCACGACGAACTCCGCCGCCAGCACTTCGCCGGCGATCCACTGCCGGTGTTCGGACAGCGCGGCACGCACCTCCTCGGTGCCCGTCATCGCCAACCGGATCCGATCATTCACCTGCAGCGCGGCATCCTTCCGCATCCGCTGCACGCGACTGATCGCCTCGCGCGCGATCCCTTCCGCGCGCAACGCCGGTGTCACCGTCGTATCCAACGCGGCGAACCGGCTTCCTGCCTGTTCCACCACCAACGCCCCGCTCGCGTGCCGCACGATAGTGAGGTCATCCGCCTCGAGCGCGTGCGTCACCCCCTCGACCGTGATCGGCACCGCCGTCCCGTGCTCGAAGGCGACGAGCGTCTCGCTCCCCAACGCCGCGATCGCCGCAGCCGCCAGCGGCGTCGCCTTCCCCCACCGCTTTCCTAGCGCGCGGAAGTTCGGCTTCGCCTCCAAACGCACCAACGCGTCCGCCGACGTCGCGAACTCCACCCGCTTCACGTTCAACTCGGCGGCGAGCAAGGGCACCAGCGCATCACGCGACTCGACTGACGCGAAGGTCCCGACGCACACTAACCGATCGAGCGGTTGCCGGACCTTCACCTTCGCCGTCTCGCGCGCCGAACGCCCCAGCGTCGCAAGCGCGCGCAACTCCGCCATCGCCTGTTCGAGCGTCGCATCCGGCTCCGCCACCCCCGTGCGGACATAGTCCGCGAGGTGCACCGATGTCCCCGTCAACTCCCGATGTAAGCGATCGGTGACGAACGGTGTGATCGGCGCCAGCAAGCGGCACGCGACCACCAGCACCTCGTGCAACGTTGCGAACGCCGCGCGGCTCTCCGCCGTCGTGGGATCGTAGAACCGGTCGCGCGACCGCCGCACATACCAGTTCGACACATCGTCGGTGACGAAGTCCATCAGCACGCGCGCGGCGTCGGTGACGTCGTACTGCTCCAACAGACGGTCCGCTTCCAGCTCCACGCTGCGCAACCGCGAGAGGATCCAACGATCGATCGGCGTTCGCGCGGACGGTGCAGGGTCATCCGGCGAAGGATGCCACCCGAATGCGGCGAGCTCGGCGAAGAACTTGTAGACGTTGCGTAACGTGACCAGGAACCGCCCCGCCGACTCTCGGATCACCGCCTCATCGAAGCGCCGCGGCAACCAGACCTGACTCGACGACACGAGGAAGAGCCGCACCGCATCGGCGCCGTGCCGCTCGAGCGCCTGCCACGGATCCACCGCATTCCCGCGCGACTTGGACATCTTCTGCCCGTTCGCGTCGAGCACCATGTCGTTCACCACCACATTGCGATACGGCGCGGTCTGATCGTCGCTGTTGTTCGGCAATGCATCCCCCAACCCCGTCGCGATCGCCAGCAGCGAGTAGAACCACCCGCGCGTCTGGTCCACTCCCTCGGCGATGAAATCACCGGGGTACTGTTCCTGAAAGCGCGCGGCACCCTCGAACGGATAGTGCCACTGCGCGAACGGCATCGACCCCGAGTCGAACCAGGTGTCGATCACCTCGTTCACGCGGCGCATCGTTCCCGTCCCGCTACGGGCGGGCCAGGTGACAGCGTCGATTCCCGGCTTGTGCGGATCGAAGTCGGCGCCGAGCGGCGCGCCGACGCGCTCCGCCAACTCCGCATACGAGCCGATCACCTCGATCTCGGTCGGGTCCGCGTCGTTCACCCACACCGGGAGCGGCGTCCCCCAATACCGATCGCGCGAGATCGCCCAATCGATGTTGTTCTCGAGCCAGCTCCCGAAGCGCCCCGCCCCGACCTCGGGCGGATTCCAATTCACGCGCGCGTTCCGCGCGAGCATACGGTCCTTGTACGCGCTCGTGCGCACGAACCAGCTCCCGCGCGCGTAGTACAAGAGAGGCGTCTTGCAGCGCCAGCAATGCGGATAACTGTGCGTGAAGCGCCCGTCCTTCCAAAGCACATCACGCGCCTTCAGCTCGGCGATGATATCGACATCCGCCGACTTCACGAAGCGTCCGCCGACCACGGGGATCGCCGCGTCGAACTCGCCGCGCGCCGTCACCGGCTGCACGAACGCGAGCCCGTTCGCCTTCCCCGCTACGTAGTCGTCCGCGCCGAACGCCGGCGCGAGATGCACCACCCCCGAGCCGTCGTCCGCCGAGACGAAGTCCGCGCCGACGATCACCTCATGCGCGCCCTCGTCGGGGTACGCGACCCAATCGAGCGGGCGGCGATAGCGCATCCCCACCAGTTCAGCACCCGTGAACGAGCGTACGACGTCCCAGCGATCCGCCCAGTCCGCGCCGAGCACACCACCCGCGCGCGCCTCGGCGAGCACGATCGTCCACGCCGCACCGCTCTTCTTCCGCAGCTCGACGTAGGCGAGCTCCGGGTGCACGGCGAGCGCGGTATTCGACACCAGCGTCCACGGGGTCGTCGTCCACACGATGATCCGCCGTCGCTCCGTACCCGCGTGCTCCAGGTCGAGCGCGATGTACACCGAGGGATCCTCGACGTCCTCGTACCCCTGCGCGACCTCGTGCGACGAGAGCGCCGTGCCGCAGCGCGCACAGTACGGGAGGATCTTGTGCCCCTGATACAGGAGCCCCTTGGTGTGCAGCGTCTTCAGCGCCCACCACACCGACTCGACATAGTCGTTGGCGTAGGTGATGTACGCATCATCGTAGTCGAGCCAGTAGCCGATGCGCTTCGAGAGCCGCTCAAAATCATCCTTGTACGTCCACACCGACTCGCGGCAGCGACGATTGAACTCCGCAACGCCGAAGCGCTCGATGTCCTGCTTACCACTGATGCCGAGCGCTTTCTCGACCTCGATCTCGACGGGGAGACCGTGGGTGTCCCACCCAGCCTTCCGCACCACGTGGTGCCCGCGCATCGCGCGATGCCGTGGGAAGAGATCCTTCAGGGTGCGCGCAAAGACGTGATGGATCCCCGGCCGGCCGTTCGCGGTCGGTGGCCCCTCGAGGAACACGAACGGCTTCCCGCTGCGTCGCGCGGCGAGCGCGGTCGCGAAGAGTCCTTCCTGCTCCCATTCGGCGAGCAGCGCCTCTTCGAGCGCGTGCGCGGGTTGATCCGGGGGGAGCACCCGCATCGTCGGCGTACTCACATCGCCTCCAGCACGCCGCGCACCACGGTCGTCAACGCGGGCTCCGCGGCCGCGGCGACCGCGAGGATCCGCTCCAACGACGCCGGCTCCAGCGCATCCGGCAAGCACGCATCGGTGATCAGCGAGAGTCCGAGCACACGCATCCCGGCGTGCACCGCGACGATGACCTCGGGCACGGTGCTCATCCCCACCACGTCCGCGCCGATCGCGCGCAACATGCGATACTCCGCACGCGTCTCGAGATTCGGCCCCGCGACCGCGACATAGGTTCCCTCGCGGAGCGTCACGCCCGCGCGCTGCGCCACGCCGCGCGCGAGCGCGGCCAGCGCGGGATCGTACGGGGCCGACATGTCCGGAAAGCGCGGCCCGAACGATGCCTCATTCGCGCCGATCAACGGATTGTCACCAAGCAGGTTGATGTGATCCGCGATCAACATCAGATCGCCGGGCGCCCAGAGCGGGTGCATCCCGCCGCACGCATTCGACACGATCAGCACCGGTGCGCCGAGCGCATGCATCACGCGCACCGGGAAGGTCACCTGCTGCAGCGAGTACCCCTCGTACGCATGGAAGCGACCCTGCATCGCTACCACGCGCTTGCCACCCAAACGGCCGAAGAGCAGACGCCCCGCGTGCGACTCCACCGTCGACGTCGCGAAGCCCGGAAGCTCGGGGTACGCGATGGTCGTCTCGACCTCGATCGCCGCACCGAGCGCGCCGAGCCCGGTCCCGAGCACGATCGCGGCCTCCGGGACGAGCGCCGTGCGCGCACGCACCGCCGCCACGGCCGCGTCGACGGCCGTTCGGGTATGTGCGTGCGCGGCGCCCGCCGCGTGGCGATCGAGCACGGTCACGCCGCGTCGGTCCCCTTCGGCGCGCCGATCGGCGACTGCTCCGCCGCCTTCAGCTCCGCCTCGAGATGCTCCACCATCGCCCGCGCCTGCGCGAGGTACGAGCGCCGCTGCCGCTCGAGCGCGTCAAGCTCCTCCTGCAGCCGCCGCACCTCCGCCCGCGCCGCGTCGAGCAGGCGCTCGGCCTCCGCCTTCGCCTCGCGCACCGTGAGCTCCGCCTCGCGCTCGGCCTGTTCCTTCGTCTCGGCACGGAGCTGCTGCGCGGTGATGAGCGCGTCGTTCAACGCTTTGTCGCGCTCACGAAAGGCGCGCAGCTGCTCGTGGAACCCCTTGGCTTTCGCCTCGAGCTCCGAGTTGGCGCGCGTCAGCCGTTCGAGTTCGTCCGCGAGCTGCTCGCGGAACGCATCGACGCGCTGTTTGTCGTACCCGCGCAGCGCCGACCCGAAGTCGTAGCGGCGCACGTCGACCGGCGTCAGGTGAAAGGCTTCGTCTTCCATCAGGCTCTCGCTCCGAAGAGGATCGTTCCCAACCGCACCATCGTCGCACCTTCTTCCACCGCGATCTCGAAGTCGCCCGACATCCCCATCGACAACTCCGTCGCCGCCGCGTGTCCTGCCTGCCGAACCTGCGCCAACGCCGCGCGCGCGCCGGCAAACACCTGCCGCAACACCCGCTCCTCAGCCTCGAGCGGCGCCATCGTCATCACACCGCGCACACGCAGCCCGCTCAGCCCGAGCCACCGCGCCGCCTCAACATCCACCTCGGCCGGTGCGAGCCCGCCCTTCGAGGCCTCGCCCACCACGTTCACCTGCAACAGCACATCGACCGGCGTCCCACGCGTGCGTCCCACCACATCGATCGCATCGGCCAACCGCGCCGAATCGACCCCATGCACGAGCGCGAACCGATCCACCGCCTTCGCCTTATTGCGTTGGAGATGCCCGATCAGATGCCACGCCACCGGCGCCTGCACCATGGCCTGCTTCTCCACCGCCTCCTGCACCCGATTCTCGCCGACGTCGGTCACCCCCGCCGCCCACGCCGCCTCCACCGCCTCGGGACCATAGGTCTTCGTCACGGCGATCAGCCGAACCGATTGCCCGTGCCCACCACGCGCGACCGCCGCCGCGCAACGCGCCCGGATTGCAGCGACTCGATCAGGCAAGTTCGAAAAAGGCATAACAGTACAAATTACCGACCGTCACGGGGCGCGAGCAAGGCGCGAAGCGCTGCGGCGTCCGTCGCACGCGTGAGCCGACCGTGCTCCGCGACGCTCACCTGACCGCTTTCCTCCGACACCACGATCACCAGCGCGTCGCTCTCCTCGCTCAACCCGATCGCCGCGCGATGCCTAGTGCCCATCGACTTATCCGGCAACGGCTGCTGCGAGAGCGGAAGGATGCACCCCGCCCCCACGATCGTCGCCCCGCGCACCACCACCGCCCCGTCGTGCAGCGGCGTCCCCGGCGCGAAGATCGTGGCTAGGAGCTCCGGGCTCACGTCCGCGGTCACCGAGGTCCCCGTCGCGAGCACTCCGGCCAGCGTCTCCTCCCGCTCCACGGCGATGATCGCCCCCACACCTCGCCGCGCCAGGCGCCACGCTGACTCCACGAGCGGCTCGATCGCTCCCTCGTTCTGAATGCGTCGGAGGAAACGCGGCACCCGCGAGCGCCCCAGCTGCGCCAACCCCGACCGCAGCTCCGGCTGGAACACCACCAGCGCCGCGAACGCGCCGTACGTGAACGCGAGCCCCAAGAGGTAGGTGATCATCGTGAGCTTCATCACCCACGCCACCGCGTACGCGAGGACGAGGAAGAGGATCCCCACGAGCATCTGTACCGCGCGCGTCCCCGAGAGCAGTCGCAGTGCGCGATAAAAAATGAACGCGACCAGCGCGATCTCCACGAGATCGCGCCAGCCGAGCGAGAGGACCATCCAGCGGTCGAGCACCGTCACCCTTCCGCCAGTGGGAGGGGCCGGTGCGCGTGCATCACGCCGGGGCCACCTCGGGGCCGCCGATGATCGGCGGGGTACGCGTCGCTTCGGGAATCGGCGCCGCGACGGCGGGTGCACTCGGCATCCCGATCGTCGGTGGCGTGCTACGCGGCGGCAACGTCTTCCCCTCCGCGAGCGCGAGCACCTCGTCGCGCGAGAGCGTCTCGCGTTCGAGCAGCGCGAGCGCCACCGCGTCGAGCGTCACGCGGTGCTCCGTGAGCAGCGCCACCGCGCGCGCGTGCGCCTCGGAGATCACGCGACGCACCTCGCTATCCACGAGCTGCGCCGTCCGCTCCGACACCTCGCGGCGGCTCATCAACTCACGGCCCAGGAACATCTCCTGCTCGTTGTCGCCCACGAGCACCGGACCGATCTCATCCGAGAGCCCCCACTGCGACACGTACCGACGCGCGATCCCGGTGGCCATCTGGATATCGCCGGCGGCCCCCGTCGTCACACGCTCGCGCCCGAACACGATCTCCTCGGCCGCGCGCCCACCGTACGCCATCACGAGCCGCGCCTCCAACTGCTGACGCGTCACACTCACGCGATCGTCCTCGGGGAGCGTGAACGCCACGCCGAGCGTCCGCCCGCGCGGCACGATCGTCACCTTGTGCAGCGGATCGTTCCCCTTCTGCTTCACCGCGCACACGGCGTGCCCGGCCTCATGGTACGCCGTCAACCGACGCTCCTCGTCCTTCATCACGAGCGACTTCCGCTCGGCGCCGAGCATGACCTTGTCCTTGGCCTCTTCGAGATCGGCCATGTAGATCTTCTCGTGATTGCGGCGCGCCGCGAGCAACGCGCCTTCGTTCACGAGATTCGCGAGATCAGCGCCCGCCATCCCCGGTGTGCTCCGTGCGAGCGCGGTCACCTCGACGTCGTCGGCGATCGGCTTGTTGCGCAGATGCACGCGCAGGATCCCCTCGCGCCCACGCAGATCGGGCGCATCGACCACGATCTGCCGGTCGAAGCGGCCTGGGCGCAGCAACGCCGGATCGAGCACGTCCGGACGGTTCGTCGCCGCGATGAGGATCACCCCTTCGTTCGACTCGAAGCCGTCCATCTCCACGAGCAGCTGGTTGAGCGTCTGCTCCCGCTCATCGTGTCCGCCGCCTAGGCCGGCACCGCGATGGCGGCCGACCGCGTCGATCTCGTCGATGAAGATGATGCACGGCGCCTGCGTCTTCCCCTGCTCGAACAGATCGCGCACGCGCGACGCGCCCACGCCCACGAACATCTCGACGAAGTCGGAGCCCGACATCGAGAAGAAGGGGCGCCCCGCCTCACCCGCGACGGCCTTGGCGAGCAGCGTCTTGCCGGTGCCCGGCGGACCGACGAGGAGCGCACCCTTCGGCAGGCGACCGCCGAGCTTGGTGAACTTCTGCGGATCCTTCAGGAACTCGATGATCTCCTGCAGCTCGACCTTCGCTTCGTCGGCGCCGGCGACGTCGGCGAAGGTCACCTTCGGCGTGTCGCCCGAGAGGAGCTTCGCCTTCGACTTGCCGAAGGAGAACGCCTTGTTCCCCCCCGACTGCATCTGGCGGAAGATCACGATCCAGAAGCCGAGGAGGAGCAGCAGCGGCAGCCAGTTCAGGAAGAGCCCCATGAGCGACGGCCGCGCCTGCTCCGCGCTGATCTGCACGTTGCGCTGCTGGAGTGCCTCGAGGTGCTTCTCGCTGTTCGCGACCGCGAGGAAGGTCTGGAACTTCTTCACCTCGCGCCCATCCACCGCGACGGGGCTCTTGAACACGCCCGTCACCTGTGCGCCAGCCGTGATCGTCACCTTCTCGATGTTGTCCGAGGAGAGTTGCGACCAGTAGGTGGAGTATTGGATCTCCGTGACCGCGTCCGCGCGTCCGCTCGAGAGCTGGATCAGCGCGACCGGCACGAGGATGATGAGGACCCAGAACGCCGCCGCCTTGGAGATGCGGCTGAACGGGGAGGGGGGCTTATCAGCAGGAGTCGAAGACATGGCTCAGCTCACTTCAGACTGGCGACGTACGGGAGGTGCCGGAAGTTCTCAGCGTGGTCCAGCCCGTAGCCGACGAGGAATTCGTGGGGCGCATCGAAACCGACGAAGCGCACAGGATGCGAGAGGTGTTCAGCGATGTGCTTGTGAAGCAGCGCGCAGATGCCGATCGACGCCGGATTCCGTACGCGCAACGTGTCCGCGAGTTTCTGCAACGTGCGGCCGGAATCGACGATGTCCTCCACCAGGAGGATGTGCTGCCCCGCGAGTTCGGTCTCCGGATCGTACACGAGCCGCACGTTGCCGGAGCTCACGGTATCGGTACCGTAGGACGACGCCACGAGGAAATCCACGTGCAGCGGGCGATGGATCTGCCGCACGAGATCCGCGAGAAAGACGAACGATCCCTTGAGGAGGCCGAGCACGAGGAGATCGCCCTCCGGATAGGCGGCCGTGATCTCCGCCCCCATCTCCACAACGCGCTGGCGGATGGTGGCTTCATCGAAGGCGATCCGCAGCACCTCGCGGCCGAGGAGGCGCGGGTCCGAGACGGGGGGAGCGCTCATATCCCTCAATATAGTAGCGCGCTCACTCAGACGTTCCGGTTCCCTCCGGCGCGGTGACGACGATCGTGTGTGCGTGCGCCTGCAGCTCGCCCCCCCGCGACAGCTGGATCGATGAGCCGACCGCGGCGCGCGGCGCCCACTCCAGCACGCGGGCCAGTCCGCGGCGGTCCACGGTGAGCCCCACCCAACTCGCGACCTCCGGCCACCAGAGCGCGGCGAACGCGGCGGGTGATGCGATGACCAAGGAGCGGGGGACGATCACCTGCGCGCCGACCTGCCGCACCCCCGCCGCGCGGGCAGCGGCGGCAACCTCCGCGCGCAGCGCAGCCGCGCGATCACCCAGTGAGATCAGCCACCGCCGGAATCCCGGGCGCACCGCTTCGAACGCGGGGAGCAACTCGTGGCGCACGCGATTCCGGAGATAGTGCGGATCGGCGTTCGTGGGATCGTCGATGAAGGCGATCTCCCGAGCCGCCGCATAGGCGTCGATCTCGGCTCGGGTCACGGCCAGTAGTGGACGAGCGATGGGGCTCGCCGCCGCCATCCCAGCCAGCCCCCGCGGTCCCGCGGCGCGGAGCAGCCGCATGAACACCGTCTCGGTCTGATCGTCGGCGGTGTGTGCGGTGACGATCGTGGCGCGGTGCGCGACCGCGAGCGCGGAGAGAAAGCGGTAGCGTTGCGCCCGCCAGGCGGCCTCCGTCGCCACGCGGCGCCGCGCACGGTCGGCGGTGACCGGGAGTCCCAACGCGGTCGCCCGAGCGACCACGAGACGCACCGCCTGCGCTGCCGCCGCCGACGTCCCGTGATCGAAGGTGGCGACCTGTGCGTCGCGATGCGTTGTGCGCGCCAGCGCATCGAGCAGCACCATCGAGTCCCGTCCGCCCGAGACCGCGATCAGGAGCGGGCCGGAAGGGAGGGCGCGCACAGCGCGCTCGATCGCGGTGATCGCGCGGCGGGAAGAGAGGGGCGCACGGTGGGGCACGGCGAGAAACTCACCCCCTCGTGCACCGCGCACCACCCCCACATTGATGCGCGTCGAACCACGCGCTATCTTCACGCGCGTACCGCTCCGTTCACCTACGAGGATGCAGTGGAACACAGCTTCGGCGGCCCTCTGGGCACCTTGATCGCAGGACTCGGGATGGGCGCCTTCTATGCCGCGCTCATCTGGATCAACATGCTCCTCGGCCTCTTCCTGACCCCCTTCTTCATCATCCCGATGACTTGGGTGCAGGACGCGATGGCGGCGCGAAAGAAGGGCGCCTAGTTCGAACGACGATCTAATGGACGAGGCCGGCCCGTGAGGGTCGGCCTTCGCTGTTATCGGGGAGCTCGCGCGGCGTCACGGGCGGCTTGAACGATCGGCTTTGCCCAGTTTGGCATCGCGTCTCGCGTGACCTCGAACGCGATGCTTCGACCGCGCACCGCGAGTAGCCGCCGAGGACGCGCACGCTCCCCGGAATGGACGGCGGACTCGATGCTATTGTCGTACAGGGTGAGCCCCGCGAGCACCGGCACGAGCTCGATGAGATGGAGCCGGCTTGAGGTGAACCGCGCGCGTAAGAGCGACTCGGGGATATCGTGCCCCCCGGCGCGAACGCGATCAGCCACCCGTCTGAGATGCCGCTCCACGGAGTCGAGCCCCATGAACAGCACGTGGACGTCGTGGGTGCGCGCGGCGGCCATCAGAAGCGCTGGGATCGTGCGGCCCCCGAGCGTCGTCTCGATGGCAAAATCCCTGCGGCGCTCGATCGCGCGCGCAAGCAGCCCCCGCCCGTACTCCCAAGCGCGTCTGCTGATATCGTCGGACGCCGCGCCGGGCGCCGCCGGGAGCAGGGTGTGGGCGTACTCATCTGGATTGAAGAACCGCCCACCCGCTTTGAGCAACCGGCTGCCGACGACGCTGCTCTTTCCCGCCCCGTGCACCCCGGCGAGCACTAGGAGTTCTGGTCGGCGCACGGCTCAGTCCGACGGGAGCGGCTCGTCCAACGGGGTATGGAAGGCCGTCGAGGTGGCTGTCCAGATCGCCGGGGCGTTGACCTCATCCAAATCGGCGTCGTACTTGCGGGTCAACTCCTCGAGCCGATCGGCCGCAACCCGCTTGAGGACCTCGAACTCGGCGACCGGAAGGATCACGACGGCCGGGCGCTCGTGCCTCATCACGACCACGGCTTCTCCGCCCTCGACCCGATGGACGAGCGACGCGAACTCGTTCTTGGCAGTCGAGCTCGACACCCGGTGCAACCGCTGCCACGACGCCGGCGCCGCGCCGGCCTCGTCCGCGGACCGCTCGACAACCACCGGCGGACCGCCCTCGGACACCCGCATACGTCCTCTCGTCGGCCTACCCTGATCGCTCGCCATAGCCTGCCCCTCTGAAGTTTAGAACGCAGACAACATGGCTATTTTAGCCATTCTGTCAACTACTTCCAACTTGGGCCCGAAAATACCGATTGATTGGGAGAGGGATCTTTAACGCGCTCTGGACGCATCTACTGGCACGGCCAATACCGCAGGGCGCACAATTTTGCTTTTCAACACCGCAATGCGAAAGAGTGACGGCCCGTGCTCGCCGGTCGTTTCTCTGGTGAGCTACCGCCAGGCGCAGCCCTTCGTTCTGATCAGCGATTAACGCGGCCGCCGAAACGAAGTGGATAGTCAACATTGTGATATCCAGTCTCCAAGACCACTCCACGCATTCATATTCGCATACGTATGCGATGATATGCAGACTAGAACCAACAGCATCGGCAGCGTGTATTGTGGCATGAAGTAACACTTTAGCAGTGTTATCTAAAGTGATGTGTGAAGTTTGATCGACAAAGCGCTCAGAAAGTGGGGATAGGAGAGAAAGGAGGGACAGGAAGGACAGGACCTACGTTGGTAGCACGATTTGTTTGCTACCGGATCGATGGAATCCAGCCATCTGCCACCTCGGGACCGTCGACGAGAATCCCCCCTTCCCCGCCACCGGTCGGCGAGAGACGGGGGGATTCTTGTACAGAAAGTGAATGCGTCGAACTGACAGTCTACCGAATAGATGTCGCGAACACCGCGAACGATACCGCACGGTTCACAACATTCAGCGTGAGCGTTTGGCCGCCGGTGATCTGGCCCAGCGTCCAGACGTATTGGATGATCCCATCGGCCCCCGAGACCGCCTCGACGGGGTTCGTGGAGCCGCCCCCGGGCGGGATGGCGCGCACCGCGACCCCGACGGCCGGGGTACCATCGAGGTTCACGACGCGTACCCGGATAGGTAGAGGTAGGGTGGTCCCCGCGACCCCCGTCTGGCCACCACCGCTGACGAGCTCCATCCGTCCAGGGACGGAGCTATTGGTCACCGTAACGGTATCCGCCAGCCGCAGCGGCTCGAACACCGCCACGATCTTCGTCGACCCGCCCCGGGGGCCGCCCTGCACTGCCCCAGGCCCCCTCAGGAAGGCGACATCCGGCACGAGAGAGAACCAGGAGATGGCATTCACCGACGGGGTGACATCGCGTCCGCTGGCGTCGAGGAGCTTCGCCGAGAACGCCGCCGACGAACCGCTCGTGGTGGCCGCCGACCGGGGTGATGCCTGCAGCTTCACGGCCGTCGCGCCAGGCCCCACGTAGACCACCGGGAGGCTCACCGTGGGCTTCCCGTTGGCGAAGGAGAACGCCCCCGGACCGGCCCGGAAGACGGTGTCGCCGCGGCTATTGATCGCCTGCAGCACCGCCTCGAACTGCTCCTTGGCGTCGAACACCTGTAGCTCCACCTGCACGACGTACTCGTCCTTGTCCTCCGCGAACTCAGGGCTGTCCTCGCCGTAGAGCTTCGTGAACACCGCCGTGCGCTTGGCGTCAGCGCGGCTCGCGTTCTCGACCCGGTTGATGACGAGCCGCACCCCGCGCACCTCGCCGATGTTGTCATTCGTGGCGCTCGTCTGAGCGGCCCACACCGACCCGAGATCGAGCTCGAGTGTCGCCCGCCGCGCAGGCGCGACCGTCTCGCCGCACCCGAGCAGGACGCCAAGCCACACCCCCCAACGCCATCGACCCGTCATGCGGCCTCCCGAGAGTTGCCAGAATCTACAGCAGAACGGGGCACCCGAGTCACCTCGGATGCCCCGCCCTGGTCAGTCAACTGCGCGATCGCTCACGGAATCGACGTGATCACATCCCACGGGTCGACCGTGATGGTGCCATTACTGATGTACGGGATGTAGCGCCCCGTGCCCACGGCCGGCAACGTCACCGTGACCGCACCGGTCAGCGCCCCCGCGACCGTCGTCGGGACGAAGATCGAGCTGCCCGGGGTTCCGCCGAAGGGACGGAACTCAACGGTCACGCTCTGGCCGTTCAAGAGCGACTGTGGCACCCCCGCATCGCTCGCGATGCGGAAGGTGAAGGTCGCAGGCACATTCTCCCGCACCTGATTCGCCGGCACCGGGTTCCCACTCTGAATAACGCTCGTCACGTAGACGTACGGCGTTGCCGCGGGCGGTGCACCGACCAATGAGGTCGTCGCGCTCCCCGTGAGACTCCCCGACGTGAGCGCGATCGTCACCGACCCGGTCGCGCCGGTGAGCGTGATCCCACTGAAGGTCGCCACGCCACCGTTCAGCGGTGCCGTCAACGTCCCCGCGATCCCCGGCGCCGCGATCGTCACCGACCCCGACGCGCTCGGCATCGCGTCGCCGAACTGATCGAACACACCCACGGTGAATCCGAACGCCTCACCGCTGTTCACCGACGCGGGCACCCCCGCCGCCACGAGACTCGTCGGGACCGGCGCCGCCGGCGTCGAGAGACTGATGTTCGCCGTGCCGCTCAGAGCGCCGAACGTCGCCGTCACGGTGACCGACTGCGGGAGCGTCGCCGAGGTGAGCGAGATTCCCGAGAAGGTCGCCACGCCGCCCGAGAGGGCGACCGTCGCCGTGCCGCTGATGGTCACGCCCGTCGGCACGCTGAGCGTCACGTTGCCGCTGGCGCTCGTCATCACCGCACCGTTCTGATCGCGCACCGTCGCCACGAGGTTGCTCATGGCGATGCCGTTCTGGGCGCTCGTGGGCGCGACGAGCTGGACGCTCGTCGCGACCGGCGGCGGACCACTCGCGGTCACATTGATCGTCCCCGTCCCGGTGAGGATATCCGCGCTCGCGCTGAGCGTGACATTCACCGTCGCGCCGCTCGCGTGCGTGATCACCAAGTTCGGGAAGCTGGCAACGCCACCACTGAAGGTCGCGGTGTTACCGCTCAACGTCACACCAGGCGTGCTCGTCGTGAGCGTCGCGCTCCCGAGCATGCCGCCGACATAGTTGCCACTCTGATCCACCGGGAAGACCTGCACCGGCGGTGCGACGATCGCCCCCGACTGCGCCTGCCCCGGGAGAGAGACCTCCACCCGCACCGCACCCGGCGGCACGTTCGCGTTCCCGGCGATCACGGTGACGAGATCCCACGGCGGCGTGCTCCGCCCGCCACTCGCGGTGAGATACGGCAGGTACCGCTGCAGCGTCGGGAAGGTCACCCGCACCGGCAGCGCGACCGCGCCGACAAAGGTCACGTTCGAGTAGAGCGAGGTGCCGCCCCCTTCCGGGCGCCACTCGACGTTCACCGTCTCACCCGGATAGGTGAAGGTGTTGCGCGCGCCGAGCGCGTCGTCGGTCGCGGTGCGGATGATGATCTCCGTCGGGACGTTCACACCGACCCCATTGATCCCGACCTCGACGCCGTTCTGCACCGCGCTCGGCATGCGCAGCCAGACCGCCGGCTCAACGGTGACATTGATCTGGTGCGAAATCGTGAGGCCGTTGTACGTGAAGATGAGCGTGACGTTCGGATTCCCACCCGGCGCACGGATCGCGAAGTTCTGGAAGGTCGCCACCGCACCGACGAGCGGCTCCGAGGTCTGCCCCACAAGCGTGACGCCAGGCGTCGTCGTGGTCACCTGCACATTGCCCGTGGCTTCGAACACCGGCTCACCGGCCGCGTCGAGGGCATACACCTGCGGCGGCGGCCCGAGCGTGACCGTCGACGGCACGGTGGACGGCGCGCTGAGCTGGATTTGCGTCACCGTACCCGTCGGCGGCGCGACGATCACATTGACCGTCGCGGTCGTGACGAGCGAGCCTGTCGTAAAGGTCAGCACGACCGGCCCGCTCACGGGCACCGTGAGCGAGATGCCGCTGAAGGTCGCGACCCCGTTCACAGCGGTCAGCGTCGCCGTGCCATACACCTGCGCGTTCGGCGTGTTCGTGGTGACCGTGACCGGCTGCGTGTGATTGGTCAGCACGTTGCCGTACTGGTCGATCACCGTGGCCGAGACCGTGAAGAGTTCGCTGTGATTCACCGACGCGGGGGCGCTCGGCGTGAGCGCGGCAGGCGCCGGGGGCACGGTCAGGTTCACGCTCGCGGTCGCACTGAGGGCGCCGCTCGTGAAGGTCAGCGTCACCGGACGCGACGTGGCCGCGCTGAGCGTGAGCCCCGCGAAGTTCGCGACGCCCGCCGCCGCGTTGATCGTCGTCGTGCCGCCGAGCGTGACGCCGGCCGTCGTCGTGCTCACGGTGACGGGGCCATTGAACGTCGCCATCGCCGCAGCGAACTGATCACGGATCGTGGCCGTCGCGCCGAAGGCAACGCCGCTCGTCGCCGTCGCAGGTGCGCTCGCGACCATCGACGTCGCGGTGAGCTGCGGCGAGACGGTGACGACCGCGCTCCCGGTGAGCGCGCCACTCGTGAAGGTCAACGTGACCTGCACGGGCGTCGGGCTCGTGTTCGGCGTGGAGATGGTGAGGCCGTTGAAGGTCGCAACACCAGCGACGGCGTTCGCGCTCATGCCGCCGCTGAGCGTGGCGCCCGCGGTGGTCGTCGAGACCGTCACCGCACCGGTGAAGCTCGTGAAGGTGGCCCCGAACTGATCGTTGATCGTCGCGGTCGACGCCGGCGCGAGCGCGAGCCCGCTCGTCGCGGTCGCCGACGCGGTCGCGACCAGCGCGCTCGCGACGGACGGCACCGTGACATTCACCGTCGCGGTCGCGACGAGCGAACCGTACGTGAAGGTGAGGACGACCGGTCCCGGGGTCGCGCGCGTGATCGTGAGCCCACTGAACGTGGCCACACCATTGACGACCGTGACCGTGACGTTGCCGCTCAACGTAGCGCCAAGCGTGTTGGTGGACACGACGACGCTCCCGGTGGCGCCGGTCATCGTCGCATTGAACTGATCCTTCACCGTCGCGGTCGCGACGGGCGCGAGCGCAACACCACTCGTGGCGGTCGCGGGCGCCGTCGCCGCGAGTGCCGACGCGACGGGCGTCGGCGGCGGCACGGTCACGTTCACCGTTGCCGTCGCGGTGAGTGAGCCGCTCGTGAAGGTGAGGACGACCGGGCCGGTCGTCGTCGAGGTGATCGTGAGGCCGTTGAAGGTCGCCAC
>JAIETI010000032.1 GCA_019745365.1 Gemmatimonadaceae bacterium
CGCCTCGTCGTGGGCGAGCGCGAGCACGGCGCGCATAGGGCGCGTCATCGCTGCGTACTCCAGGTCACGAACACCGTCGCGCCGCCCCCGCGCGTGAGCAGCGCCTCTCCGTCAATGGTCACCGGGCTCCCCGGCACGGCGCCGTGCGCGAGTACACGGACGGCGTCGACCTGGAACGTCAGGCGCGACTCCGCACGGTCGCTCACTCGGCGGAGTGACGCCGCGAGCGGGCCGGGGAGCGCGTCGAGGAGCTGATTGAAGCTCACGAACATCGTGCCCGCGGTACGAGCGGCGATGATCGCCTCTGCCACCTCGGCGCTGACGCCGGGCACCGTACGGAGCACAGGGGCAGGCGCGGAGTTCACGTTGATGCGGCCCATCCCCCCGATCGAGAGCACGCTCCGCGCGCAGCGCCATGGCGTCGCGGGGAGGTCGGGGATGCCGTCGAGCGCGTCGAGCGTGAGCAGCGGCGCGTTCCGTGGGCGCGCGGACCCATCGGCGCCGCGGTACAGTTCTGCCTCGCTCCCGCCTTCGCGCGAGAGGGAGTCTGCATCGATGAAGTCCATCACGCGCAACGCGCTCCGTGCCGCGACGGGTGCGTCGGCGCCACAGGCGATGAAGAGCGCCCGCAGGGCGTCCGCATCGGCACGGTTCACGTCGAGCGTGGCGCCGTCGTCGCGCAGCGTCAGCGTGTACGATGCGCCGTCGAGGAGGACACTGTCGCGCCGAGCGACCAGCGCGAGCCACGGATCACGTGGACCGCGCGCGGGGTCCGCGGTGCGGAGTGCGGTGGTGAGCAACGCGCGCGCATGTTCGATCCCCGCAGTCGCCGCAGCGCGCGCATGCGTCGCGTCGATCGCATTCGCCGTCGCGAGACGATCGCCACGCGCGACGCGCGCGACTTCGAAGGCGAGTACGGTGATGGCCACCACGCACCAGAGACTCGTGAGCAACGCGAAGCCGCGGCGGCGGGTCATCGGCCGTTCGCCAAGGGGATGGTGATCGGCAGGCGCAGCGGCGCCGCGACCGCGTCGCCAGCGAGGCGGAGCTGCAGTGCGCCGGGGAGGAGGCCAGGTGCATCCCAGTCGTCGCGCCATCCCGTCACGCCGAACGCGCGGGTGAAGTACTGCACATCGAACCCACTCACATTCGGTGCCAGCATCGCGCTCGCAGTGTCGCCCGTGCGGAGCGAGCGGAAGCGCACCTCAAGCGTCGCGCCCTCCGCCGTGCCGTCAGGAATGAGTGCGATCGACACCGTTGCCGGTCCATCGCCCACCGGCGTGGCCGCGTCGGTGAGGAAGGCGAGTCGATCGTCATCGACTCGGCCGAACGGAGTCGTGCGCACGCCGTCCGTGCCGCGCAGCGCGAGCCGCGGATCGCCGGGCACGAGTCGCGCTCCGGAGAGCCACGCTTCAAGGGAACGCCGAGCAGTGAGCGATCGGCCGATCGCATCGCGCTCGGCATGCTCGGCCGCACGGCGATCGGTCAGCTCGGCGATCGTCCCGCCGCCGATCAGGACGGCCATCCCGCCCACGGCCAGCGCGACCGTGAGTTCAAGGAGCGTCATCCCGCGCCGCGACGTCACTTCGTCGCCTCCGCCGGACGGAAACTCCGCGATGAGAGGACGTACTGGCCGTCGCTCCACTCCACCTCGACGCGCAGCGCCCACAGATCCGCGATGTCGCGCACCGGCTGCGCGGTCGCGCGCCAGCGATACGACGTCTCGGCCACCGTCCAGCTCCCCTGCGCGAGCGAGTCGGGGAGTCGGGCGAGGCGCACGGCATCGGTGAGCTCCAACCGCGCCATCCGCTCTCGTGCGAGCGCGACCGCGGGCGCGGCTGCCGTCGCGGTACGCATCGCGCGCGACTCGGCCGCAGCGACGCCGAGTGCGCTGATCGACACGGTGCCGACGATCACGAGTGCGACTGCCGCCTCAAGCAACGTGAAGCCGCGGCGGTTCACGGTCCCTCCACCACGCGCGGGTCGCCTGCGAGCGGGTCGATCGTGATCTCGCGGCGGTCTCGGCCGCACTGCACGGTGATGCGGTAGGCACTCGAACCGCCGTCGGCGGCGCTCACGACGACGAGTCGGTCCGTCGGCGTTCGCAGCAGACATCCACTCGGAAGGTCGAGAGCGACGCCACGGGTCTCGTCGCTGTACCACACGCGACCACTCGTGAGGTCGATCGTCAGCCGCGAGGGCATGCCACGCCGGAGCGCCTCGTCGCGCGTCGTGCGCAGCGCCCGCAGCACCGCATTGGACGCGACCTCGATGGGCGCTGGGGTCGGTGAAGGCAGCGCCGGCACCACGGCCCCAGCGACCACGCCGATGATCGCGAGCACCACCACCAGTTCGATCAACGTGGCCCCGCGCCGCGCGCGTCTCATCGGAGCGCCGCCGGGTTCATCGCGTAGATCGCCTGCAGCAGCGAGAGCGCGACGCCGCCGACGAGCACGCCCATCACGATGATCATCGCCGGTTCGGCGAGGGCGATCAGTCGCTCGAGTCGCCGCGTGGTGCGCGTCGCGAACAGCACCGCGGCACGGTCGAGGAACTCGCTCACGCGCGCCGCCTGTTCGCCCGTGGCGACGAGTGTGCTGAACAGCGGCGGAAAAACGGTCTCGGAGCGCAGGCCATCGTGGAGCGACGCCCCCGTGCGCACGCGCTCGCGTGCGTTGTCGACCGCCGCGCGAGCGAGCGGATCGCTGAGTGATCGCGCCGTGTCATCGAGCGCGGCCAGCAGCGGCGTCCCACCGCGAAGGAGCATCGCGAGGAGCCCCGCCGTTTCGCTCGCCAGAAGGTCTCGTCGCAGCGCGCCGACGCCAGGCGTCGCGACGAGCAGCTGCGCCCACGCGAGTCGTCCCGCGGCCGATATCCGCAGCCACATCACGGCGGCGGCGATCACCGCGAGCGCGAACGGTGCCGCCCACGCCGCTGATCGCGCCGCGTTCGCCGCAGCGAGCAGCAGCGCGGTGGAGCGGGGGAGCGGTGCGTCGGCGCCGCCGAGCAGATCGGCGAAGCGCGGGAGCACGAAGAGCAGGAGCACGAAGACCGCCGCGCCCCCGGCGACCAAAAGGATCATCGGATAGATCGCGGCCGAGAGCAGGCGAGAACGCAACGCACTGCTCCGCTCCAACTGCTCCGCAACGCGCGCGAAGGCAGTGTCGAGTGCTCCCGCGCGTTCGCCGGCACGGAGCACCCCGAGCGCGGCAGCCGACAGGAGTCCGGTCTGCGCCGCGCACGCGTCTGCGATCGCCTCACCGCGTTCCACGCGACCGCGCACGTCGCCCAGCATCGCCGCGAGCGCCGGAGGCGCTGCGCTCGCCGTCGTGTCGAGGGCGCGCGCGATCGGGAGCCCGGCCGCGAGGAGTGCCGCGACGGAACGCATTGCGTCCTCGAGTGCGGCGGCGCTCACGGTGGAGCCGGTCCACGACACGGTGCGTGGCTCGACGCTGATCACCGTCAGTCCCCGCGCTTCGAGCTCGGCGCGGAGCGCCTCCGCATCGGGCGCCGCCACCGACCCCGTCGCGCGGGTGCCGGTGGCCGTGATCGTGCGATACGCGAAGGTCGGCATAGTGGGGAGGACGCTGGCCGCGTGCCGGCGTTACTTCCAGCTCAGGACGTCCGCGTTCTCACCTTCGCCGCCCGGGCGTCCGTCGGCGCCGAGCGAGAGGAGGTCGAATCCGCCTCGACTCTCCGTCCCTGGCGCGCGGTACAGGTACGGCGCACCCCACGGGTCGAGCGGGACCGCTTTCCGAAGGTATGGTCCGCGCCAGCGTGCGGGGCGCGGTTCCGCGGTGGGCGCTTGCCAGAGTGCCGCGAGTCCCTGATCACTGGTCGGGTAGCGTCCGTTGTCGAGGCGGTACGCGTCGAGCGCGGCGCTCAGCATCTCGATCTGCGAGCGCGCGGTCGTCTCCTTCGCGGCCCCGACGTGCTGGAACACGTTCGGCGCGACGAGCGTGGCGAGCACCGCGAGGATGACGATCACCACGAGGACTTCAATGAGTGTGAAGCCGCGGCGCGGAACGGTCCCGGAGCGCATAGCGGCATAATCGCCGCCGCCGCAGCCGATGGCTAGGGTCCCGCTGGCGGCGGCCGGTTCTCCGCGCCACTCTAATGAAGGCCACACCACACGTTCGAGGACCTCGACGATGCGTCTCGCGACTGCGTTCGGCGCCACCACGGCGCTTACTGCCACACTTCTCTCCGCTCAAACGCGCCCGATCCCGGTCGAGCAGTTGATGTCGGCGCCCTATCCCGGCGCGATCTCGGCCGCACCGGCGGGGGGCGCGGTGGCATGGGTGCTCAACGACCGCGGGGTGCGCAACATCTGGATCGCGACCCCGCCGGCCTACGCCGGTCGAAAGCTCACCTCGTACACGAAGGCCGACGGTCAGGAGCTGAGCAATCTCATCTGGTCGAAGGACGCGAGCCTGCTCTTCTACTCGCGTGGCCAGGGTCCGAACCGCGCCGGCGAGAATCCGAACCCGACGAGCGATCCGGACGGCGCCGAGCAGCTCGTGTGGACGATCGCGACCGCGGGCGGGAGCGCGCCGGTGCGCGTCGGTGGGGGTGCGGGGCTGACAATGTCGCCGGACGGCACGATGATGGCCTTCATCCGCGGTCGCACCATCTGGACCGCGCCGGTCGACGGGAGCAAGCCCGCCGCGCAGGTCGCGGTGGTTCGCGGATCGCCGAGTTCACTCTCGTGGTCCCCCGACGGCACGCGCCTGCTTTTCGCGAGCAATCGCGGAACGCACGCGTTTATCGGTATCCTCGATCTGAGCGCGCGCATGGTGACGTGGATGTCGCCGAGCGTCGATACGGACGCGAGTCCCGTCTGGTCGCCGGATGGCGCGCGGGTGGCGTTCCTGCGCTTCGCCGCGCGTACGACGGAGCCGATGTTCGAACCCGAGCGGCGCGGTGAACCGTGGTCGGTGATGGTGGCGGATGCGCGCACGGCGAAAGCGACGGTCGTGTTCCGCGCGGATACCGGGCGCGGCTCCGTGTATCGCGAGATCGTGGGTCCGCAGCTGACGTGGGCAGCGGGCGATCGTCTCGTGTTCGCGTGGGAGAAGACGGGGTGGACTTCGCTCTACTCTGTCAGCGCGTCAGGCGGTGCGCCGGTCCTGCTCACTCCCGGTGAGTTCGAAGTCGAGTACGTCACCTTCACGCCGGACAAGCGCGAGGTGGTGTACAACTCGAATCAGGGAGACATCGACCGACGCGATATCTGGCGCGTTGCGGTCACCGGTGGCCCACCGCGCGCGGTGACGACCGGTGCCGACATCGAGTGGGCACCCACGGTGATCAGCGATGGATCCGCGATCGCGTACCACCTCGCCGGCACGCGCCGCCCCGCACGCGCGGTCATCCAGCGCGGGAGCACGCCGCCTCGCGACCTCGCGCCAGAGACGATCCCCGCGGACTTCCCCGAGAAGGGGATGGTCGATCCGGTGCCGGTCATCATCACCGCGACCGACGGGATGAAGATCCACGCGCAGCTCTTCCTCCCACCGGGCGCGAAGGCGGGTGATGCCCGCCCCGCCGCGATCTTCTTCCACGGCGGATCGCGCCGGCAGATGCTGCTCGGCTGGAATTACTCGAGCTACTACGCCAACGCGTACGCATTCAATCAGCATCTCGCGAGTCGCGGGTATGTCGTTCTCGCGGTGAACTACCGCAGCGGGATCGGCTACGGCATGGAGTTCCGCGAGGCGCTGAACTACGGCGCGAGCGGCGGGAGCGAGTATCAGGACGTGATGGGCGCGGGGCTCTATCTCGCGGGACGTCCGGAGGTCGATCCCAAGCGCATCGCACTCTGGGGTGGCTCGTACGGCGGCTACCTCACGGCGATGGGGCTCTCGCGCGCGTCCGATCTCTTCGCCGCCGGGGTGGATTTCCACGGGGTGCATGATTGGAACGTCGGCATCGCGACCTTCCAACCTGACTACAACCCCCTCGTCGATCCCGAGCGCACGCGGCGCGCCTTCAACGCCTCGCCGATGGCGACGGTCGATGGATGGCGCTCGCCGGTGCTCGTCATCCACGGCGATGATGATCGCAACGTGCGCTTCGTCGAGACCGTGACCCTCGTCGAGGCGCTGCGCGCTCGCAACGTTGAGGTGGAGCAGCTCGTCTTCCCCGACGAGATCCACGGCTTTCTCCGCTGGGATCGCTGGGTGCAGGCGTACCAGGCCTCGGCGGAGTTCTTGGATCGCCGCCTGAAGCACGCGCCGCGCTGATGCCGATGACACTCACGCACCGGAGCCTAGTGCTGATGCGTACCCGTACCTGTGTCGCGCTGATACTCTGCGCGGCTCCTGCGGTGCGCGCACAGCAGCTCGACGTCGTCGATGCCACGATCGCTTCGACGCACGCGGCGCTCAAGAAAGGGACGCTGACCTGTCGTGCGCTCGTGCAAGCGCACCTTGATCGCATCGCCGCCTATGACAAGCAGGGGCCCGCGCTCAATGCCGTACAGACGGTGAATCCACGCGCGCTCGCCCTCGCGGACTCTCTCGATGCCGTGCAGCGCGCGAAGCAGCCGCTCGGGGTGTTGCACTGCGTCCCGGTGCTGCTCAAGGATCAAGTCGAGACGCGCGACATGCCGACGACGTACGGCTCGGCGCTCTTCGCGACCTTCACGCCGAACCGTGATGCGACGATCGTGACGCGGCTGCGCGCGGCCGGCGCGATCATCATCGCGAAGACCACGATGGGCGAGTTCGCGGGGCGCTACGTCGGGTCCGGATCGGGGATCGTACGCAACGCCTACGACCCGACCAAGAACCCCAGCGGGTCGTCGAGCGGCACGGGGAGCGGGGTCGCGGCGAGCTTCGGACTCGTCGGGATCGGCGAGGACACCGGCGGGTCGATTCGTGGACCGGCCGCGGTGAGCAGTCTTGTCGGACTGCGCCCCACGCTCCCGCTCGTGAGTCGCTTTGGGATGCTCCCCGCGAACCCCACACAGGACACCATGGGGCCGATGACGCGCACGGTGATGGATGCGGCGCTCCTGCTCGATGTGATCGCGGGCTATGACGCGAACGATCCGATCACCGCGTACGCCGTGGGGAACATCCCGCGGAGCTACGCGTCCGGGCTCCGCGCCGACGGCCTCAAGGGGGCTCGGGTCGCCGTGCTCCGCCCCGCGCGCGACTCAGTCGTTCGTGATACCGCGGTGGGCTTTCGGCAAGTGCGCGCCGTCATGGATAGCGCCATCACGCAGCTTCGTGCCCTCGGCGCGACAGTGATCGACTCGGTGTCCCTCCCGCGCCGAGACGCGGCGGGCTTCGTCGGCAACGACTTCGAGACCGAGCAGGCGACCGATGCCTATTTCCGCGATCATCCCAATGCACCGGTGCGCACGCTGAAGGAGATCCTGCTGAGCGGAAAGGTGAACCCCTGGCGCGCACGGACCATGGTCGCGGCCGTCGGTAAGACGACGAACGATCCTGGGTATCTGCGCGTGCTGCAGTCGCGCGAAGCGATGCGCGTGGCGGTGCTGCAACTGATGGCCGATCAGCGACTCGACGCGATCATCTATGCGACGTACGATCACCCTCCCACGGTGATTGCGGCCGACGTGCTCACGAATCCGCGACCGGTGGACGCGTACGGTCGCGGTGACAATCGCGGCCTCAGTCCCTCGCTCGGCTTCCCGGCACTCACCGTACCCGCCGGTTTCACCCCGGATGGGCTTCCGGTGGGTCTCGAGTTCCTTGGCCGCCCGTTCAGCGAGGCGCTCCTGGTGAACTACGCCTTCTCATTCGAGCAGGCGACGCATCACCGTCGGCCGCCGAGCACGACGCCGTCGCTTGTCGGGAAGCGCTGAGCGATGGCGACCGCATGGGAGCCGCTGCGAGCCGAGCACGCGGGTGCGGTGGCCGCGTTCTTGGCCGCCGCGCGCGCGGTGCCGAGTGCCGCGTGGGAGGTGCCGATGGCGGAAGGGAAGTGGACGCCGGCGCAGGTCGCCGAGCACCTGCGACTCACCTACGCGGCGCTGCTCGACGAGACGGCGACTGGGCGCCCCGCGCTCCGACTCCGCGTGCCTTGGTGGCTCCGCCCGATCCTGCGTTGGCGCTTTCTCCCGATCGTGCTCGATCAGCGCGTGATGCCCAAAGGTGCGCGGGCGCCCCGCGAGATCGCGCCCGGTGCGGGCCCCTTCGATCGCGAGCCGACGCTCGCCGCGATCGCGCGTGATGCCAGCGCGTGGGAGGAGGCCTTCGGCGCGGCGCTGGCGCGGGGCGGGGGGCAGCTGACCCACCACGTGTTCGGCAGACTCGCGGCGAAGGACGCCGCGCGCTTCGTGATCGTGCATACCACGCACCACGCACGGCAGATCGCCGACCGGCCCCAGTAGCGTCCGGCGGACCGTGTCGCGACGTTTGAGGGAGTGCGTCACCCGACGCATCCCCTCTTCCGCTCGGTCCCGAGATGATGATCCGATTCCGTGCCCTCGCCGCGACGGCGTGCCTGCTCGTCGCTCCGCTCGCCGCGCAAGCGCCGCGCCAGCTCGAACTCAAAGATCTGCTCGGCTGGAAGTCCGTGCGATCCACCGTGCTCTCCAACGACGGCAAGTGGATCGCTTTCGTGACCGCGCCGAATGAAGGGGACGCGCAGGTGACCTTTCGCGGCACCACTGCAGCGGCGACGCCGCAGAGCGCGGAGATCGGTGAGCTGCCGGCCCCCGCGGGGGGCTTCGGTGGCGGTACGCCCACCGTGACGATCGCGGGGAACTCCCGGTGGGTGGCGTACCTCGTCTATCCGAAGGCGACCGAGGCGAAGCGGCTGCGACGCGATCGCCGACCGGTGGTCCCCAAGTTGGTCGTGCAGCAGCTCGGCGGAGCCGCGAAGTTCGAGTTCGAGCGCGTTCGCGCGTATCGTTTCGCTGGGGACCGCTCCGACTGGCTCGCCGTGCAGCACGCTGCTCCGGATGCACCCGCCGGAGGTGCTGCGCCAGCCGCGACGACCGGGAGCACGCTGGAGCTCATCAATCTCAATGAAGGGATCCCGAGCACGATCGCGGCCGTCGGCGAGTTCGCCTTCGACGCATCGGGGAGCTGGATCGCCTGGACCGTGGACGCTCCCGGCGCGGTGGGGAACGGCGCGCAGCTCCGCGAGCTGAGCACCGGCGCGACGCGCGCACTCGTCGGCGAGAAGGCGATCTTCCGGCGTCTCACCTGGGCGGACACCGGCGACGCGCTGGCGCTCCTCCGCGGCGTGGCCGACACCGCCGTCGGCGACACCGCGTGGACGGTGCACGGCTGGGCCGGGGTGAGTGGTCGTGCGGCGCGCGCGGTGCGCGTCGACAAGGGCGCGAAGGCGGTGCGGAGTGGCCTCGTGGTCAGCGGCGATCGCGCGCCCAAGTGGAATGATGCGCAGTCGCTCGTTCTCTTCGGGCTCCGGGCCGCGCGACCGCCCAAGCCGCGGGAGCAGTTGGTGCCGGTGACGGGTGCGAGCGCGCCCGCGCCGGGCGCGGGGAACGCGGGGATCACGAGTGCGGCACCGAACGATGAGGACACGCCATCGCTCGTGCTCTGGCACTGGAAGGACCCGCGCCTCCAGAGCACGCAGCAGGTGCAGGAGAACGCGGACAAGAGCGCGTCCTATCTCGCCGCGTTCCATCTCAGTGATAGCGCCGTCGTGCAGCTCGGCGACGAGAAGCTCTCTACGGTGCTCGTGGCGCCGAAGGAGCGGTGGGCGGTGGCGACGGACGACTCTCCGTACGCAACGCGCGCCTCGATGGACGGCTTCCAGTTCCGCGACGTGTACGCGATCGATGTGCGCACGGGCGCGCGGCGCACCATCGGCACGAAGGTCCGCAACTACGGTTTCGGCGCAGGGAATGCTGCCGTGGCGTTCCCGCCCGATGGCTCGCGCTTCACCTGGTACGCGGAAGGGAAGTGGCTCGCGTACGACTTTGCGACCGGGAGTACGAAGGAGCTCACCGCGGGCGCACCGACGAAGTTCTGGGACACGGAGGACGACCACAATACGCCGATGCCGCCCGCCGGGGCGATCGGGTGGAGCAAGGACTCCCGCTTCTTTCTCGCGCGCGATGACTGGGATGTGTGGCGCTTGGATGTGCAGGGCACGGCACCGGTGAACCTCACCGGCACCGGCGCGAAGGAGAAGATGCGCTATCAGGGGCTCGTCGCCGCCGATCCGCGGGCGAAGGGCGTCGACCTGGCGCTCCCACTCTACTTCGAGACCTACGGTGAGTGGACGAAGAAGGAAGGGCTCGCGCGCATCGACAACGCGCGTCCCGGCCAGCCGCGGATGCTCGCGTGGGAGGACGCCCGCCTCGACTATCGGCGCGCGAAGGACGCGCACGCGTGGGCGTTCACGCGGCAGAGCTTCACGACCTTCCCCGACTGGTACGTCACCGATGCCGATCTCGCGAACGCGCGGCGTATGTCCGATGCGAATCCGCAGCAGAAGGAAGTCGCGTGGTCACCGGGGGCGAAGCTGCTGACCTACGCCTGCGATCATGGCGACACGGTGCAGGCCGCGCTCTTCCTCCCGGCGGGGTATGCCCCGGGCAAGCGCTATCCGATGGTGACGTACATCTACGAGAAGCTCTCGCAGACGCTCAACGATTACAGCATCCCGAGTCTCACCGCGTACGTGAACCCGAGTGTGTACACGTCGCGCGGGTACGCGGTGCTCCGCCCCGACATCACCTACAAGCTCGACGAGCCCGGGCAGTCGGCGGTGCGCTGTGTTGTGCCAGCGGTGAAGGCCGCGATCGCGGCGGGGGTGGCGGAACCCGGACACATCGGGCTCCAGGGGCACAGCTGGGGTGGCTATGAGACCGCGTTCATCACCACGCAGACCGACGTGTTCAACACCGCCATCGCCGGTGCGCCGCTCACTGACATGGTGTCGATGTTCTCGTCCGTGTATTGGAATAGCGGCAACGCGAACTCGAGCATCTTCATCGCGAGCCAGGGGCGCTTCAAGAGCGGGTTCGTGCAGAACCCGGAGGCGTATCTCCGCAACTCACCGAACCGGTATGCCGCGGACCTGAAGATCCCGCTCCTCCTCCACCACAACGACCGCGATGGCGCGGTGGACTTCAATCAGGGGATCACCTACTTCAACACGCTCCGCGAGTTGGGGAAGGAGGTCGCGATGCTCACGTACGTCGGCGAGAACCACAACTCCACCCGCCCGGCGAACCGGAAGGACTACATGACCCGCATGGAGGAGTGGTTCGACACCTTCCTGCGCGACAAGCCCGCGCCGGACTGGATCAAGTCTGGGGTGCCGCGTCTGCAGATGGAACAGCATCTGCGTGATCGCAAGAAACTCGTATCGATGCCGAGCGAGACACCGCGTCCGCCCGCCCGTCCCGCGCCGGTCATCCCCTGACCGGCGCGGTCGCCGCGCTGGGTCGTTCGACCTAGCGCGGCACCACCGGGGCGCGCCCGCTCGTCCACGGCACCCCCGCCTTGTCTGCCGCCGCCTCGAGCGCTTTCAGCTCGACGTCGAGCACCGCGCGCAGCTGCGCATACACGCGACCGAACTCCGCGCGCACGATCTCGACCTGCGCAAGCTGCGCCGGCGTCGCGGCCTCGAGCGTACTCCCCCAGCTCTGACCGATCGCGCCCTGCAGCCGCCCTTGTAGCGACGTCGGGGAGTGCTCGGCGCGGCGATCCTTCGTGTTGTCACCACGGAGCGCCTCCTGAGCGTCCCGGAGCCGATCCTCGACCACGCGCGCCTGGCGGATGAGCGCACTATCCGCGCTCGGCGTCTCGTCGATCGCGCGCTTCAAGAACCGCAGACGCGCCATGGTCTCGTCGATCAGCGCCGACGCGCCGAGCACCGCGCGCTGGAGTTCCGCGGTCCGCAGGTCCGTCGCGAGCGTCGCCGCAGTCTGCGGACGCGCGCGCGCGCCCGGTGCATCGGCATTCTCGACGACGAGTGGGACGGGCTCACCGAGTGGCGTCATCGCGCCATCGACGCGCGCGTAGAGGCGCACGGTGTAGCGGCCGGGGAGCGCGGTAGGTGCCGGCGGCGGCGACGAGAACGGGAACTCCGGGTCGGCCTGATAGCCCGGGCCGTTCACGGGGTTCGCGGGCTGGTAGTTCAGGTCCCACACCACGCGATGCACTCCCGCCGCCGTCGGGCCGGTGAACCGACGCACGCGCGCACCACTCGCATCGCTGACCTCGACCACGATCGCTGGGTCTTCCTCGCGGTCCTCCGCCTTCAGCGCGCCCCAACTCGGGAATATCGCGTCTGCACCCTTCTTCGCCGCCGCAGCATCGGCCTCTTGCCGCGTCGCCTTCCGCGAGCGCAGCGCATCGCGCAGCCGGTAGCTGATCACCGCGCCGTAGGGCGGGTTCTCGGCCATGTAGTGCCCATGGCCTTGGAACGAGGCGCCAGGAAGGCCAAGCGGCGCGGACTGCGAGTAGAGATACGCCGTGCGCGTCGGGTAGAGCGTAGCGGCGGTGGTCGATGCCCCCATCGAGCGCAGCGGGGAGTAATCGTCGAGGATGTAGAATCCGCGCCCGAAGGTGCCGAGCACGAGGTCGTTCATGCGCGGCTGGATCGCGATGTCGCGCACCTGGATGGTGGGGAGTCCTGCCTTGAGCGGCGTCCACTTCGCGCCGCCGTCGAGCGTGACGAACACCCCGAAATCGGTGCCCACGAAGAGCAGCTTGGGATCGACATGGTCCTCCGCCAGCACCCAGACCGACCCGCGTGCCGGGAGGTTCGCGGTGATGCTCGTCCAGGTGCGTCCGAGATCGGTGCTCCGAAGGACGTAGGGCGTGAAGTCGCCCGACTGATGGTTGTTGAACGTCGCGTAGATCGTGTTGGCGTCGTGCTGTGATGCGACCACGCGCGAGACGTAGGTCGTTTCAGGGACGGTGGGGAAGCGGTCGATCGTGCGCCAGCTCTCACCGCCGTTCTCGGTGACGCTCACGCGGCCGTCATTCGTGCCGACGATCAGCAGTCCCTCGCGGCGCGTCGATTCGGTGAGTGCGGTCGCATTGCCGAAGAGCGTGGTGCTCTGGTTCCGCGCCACGGCATCCACTGACTGCACACGGTCCATCATCGTGATGCCGGTGCGGTCGAGGTTGCGCGAGATGTCGGGCGAGATCGCTTTCCACGAATCGCCGCGGTCGTCGCTCCGCATCACTCGGTCAGCGGCGAAGTAGAGTCGGTTGCTCGCGTGCGGACTCACGAGAAGCGGCGAGTCCCAGTTCCATCGCAATCCCGGGCCCCCGGCGACGTCTTCCGGCTGGATCCCCATCACGTCGCCCGTCGCGAGATTGAAGCGCGAGAGGTTCCCGAACTGCGACTGCGCGTACACGGTGTTGGGGTCCTTCCAGTCCACCACGCTGCCGAAGCCGTCGCCGCCGCTGGTGATGAACCAGTCCGCGTTCCGGATCCCATTGATCGTGCGCGTCCGGCTCGGACCGCCGATCGAGAAGTTGTCCTGTGCCCCGCCGAACACCCGATAGAAGGGCTTCACGTCGTCGGCGAAGACGCGATAGAACTGCGAGAGCGGAAGGTTCGCCGCGAAGCGCCAGGTGCGTCCTCGGTCGAAGCTCTCATAGACGCCGCCGTCGCACCCGACGATCAGATGCTCGGTGTCGTCCGGGTCGATCCAGACGGAGTGGTTGTCCACGTGCTTCAGGAGCTCGCCCACGCGGCCGAACGTCTTCCCGCCGTCGTGACTCACCTGGAGCATGACGTCCACCGCGTACACCCGATCCGGGTTCTTCGGATCGGCGAAGACCTCGTTGTAGTAGTTCCCGCCGCTCTGATAGCTGCTCATCTTCTCCCAGCTCGCTCCGCCATCGCGCGAACGGAAGAGGCCACCCCGGGCGTTGGCGGCATCGACCACCGCGTACACGAACGACGGGTCGGCGGGCGACACACTCAGCCCGATGCGACCGAGGTCGCCGCTCGGAAGCCCGCTCTGCGACTTCGTCCACGTCTTGCCGCCGTCGAGCGAGCGGTGAATCCCTGAGCCCGGTCCACCCGCGACGAAGCAGCAGGTGCGACGCTGCCGTTGCCACGTGCTCGCGATGAGGATATCTGGGTTGCGCGGATCGAGTTGGATGTCGTTGGCACCGGTCCAGTCATTGACCTGAAGGATGCGCGTCCAGCTCTTCCCGCCATCAGTGGTCTTGTACACCCCACGCTCGCCCCCCTTCGACCAGAGGGGCCCCTGCGCCGCGACATAGACGACGTTCGGGTCGCGTGGGTCGATGAGGATGCGAGCGATATGCTCGCTCGCTTTGAGCCCCATGTTTTTCCAACTCTTCCCGCCGTCGATCGACTTGTAAATGCCATCCCCGTAGGCGACGACGCGTTGCGCGTTGTTCTCCCCGGTACCGACCCACACCGTGCTCGGCGTCCGCGGATCGATCGCGATCGCACCGATCGAGAAAGAGCCCTCGCTCTCGAAGACGGGCGTGAAGCTCGTCCCCGCATTGGTGCTCTTCCACACCCCGCCCGCCGCGGCGGCGACGTACCAGACCTTTTTGTTCGTCGGATCGACCGCCACATCGGCGATGCGGCCTGAGGTGACCGCCGGGCCGATTGAGCGGAACTTGAGTCCGCCGACGAGTTTGGCGAGCGGGTTCGAATCGGCGCTGGCCGGAGCGGAGGACGCCGCGGGCTGCTGGGCCGAGAGTGGGGCCGCGACACCGGCCACGACGAGGAGGGCAGAGAGAGTTCGCATCCCGAGAATGTAGGCGTCCTGCCTGACTCGCGGCGAGCGGTGCGCCACCCCCCTGCAAAGCGCTATCTTCTCCGCCGATGCCCGCCCCCCGCCCGAACGCTCGATGAACGCCATCGAGACCCTGCGCTCCGCGCTCGCCGACCGTTACGCCATCGAGCGTGAGGTGGGGCGTGGTGGCATGGCGACGGTGTACCTCGCCCGCGACCTGAAGCACGCGCGCAACGTCGCGATCAAGGTGCTCGATCCCGAGCTCGGCGCGGTGCTCGGCGTGGAGCGGTTCCTCGCCGAGATCCGCGTCACGGCGAACCTGCAGCATCCGCATCTGCTTCCGCTGTTCGATAGTGGCGAGGCCGGTGGACTCCTCTTCTATGTGATGCCGTTCATCGAAGGGGAGTCGCTGCGGGCGCGGCTCGACCGCGAGCGGCAGCTCTCGGTGGAAGAGGCGATCCGCATCGGCACCGCGCTCGCGGATGCGCTCGATTTCGCGCATGGGCACGGCGTCATCCACCGCGACCTGAAGCCGGAGAACATCCTGCTGCAGGCCGGCCACCCGGTGATCGCGGACTTCGGGATCGCGCTCGCGGTGAGTAACGCGGGCGGGAGCCGCGTCACACAGACCGGACTCTCGCTCGGCACGCCGCAGTACATGTCGCCGGAGCAGGCGATGGGGGAGCGCACCCTCGACGCGCGCTCGGATCAGTACTCGCTCGCTGCGGTGATCTACGAGCTGCTCACGGGGGAGCCGCCGCACACGGGGCCCACGCCGCAGGTGGTGCTCTCGCGCCTGCTGACCGAGAGTCCGCGTTCGGTGCGCACCACGCGGGCGGCGGTGGCACTCTCAACAGATGCGGCGCTCACGCGCGCACTCTCCAAGGCGCCGGCCGATCGTTTTGCCTCCGTGCGTGCGTTCGCCGACGCGCTGCGCGAGAGCGCACGGCCGGCGGAAGATCGGCCCGCGTCGCGTCGCGGCCTCGCTGTGCTCGCGGGCGTCACGCTGATCGCGGTGATCTCCGCGCTCGCCTGGTTCGCGCGCCCACGTGCCGCGGTGCTCGACCCGCAGACGATCGCGCTGCTGCCGGCGACGACGACTGGTGCCGATGCCGCGGCGATGGCACTCCGGTTCTCCGACGCGGTCGTGCAGAGCACCGCGACACTCGGATGGGTGACGGTGAAGTCGGCGGCGGCACCCGCCGCGAGCGATGCGGCGGCGGCGGAGGAGGCGCGTCGCGCCGGGGCGGCGGTCGCGGTCGTTCCAGTGATCCGTTCCGCGGGGAGTGCGCTCGAGCTCGGCGTGCGCGTCCTCGATGCGAAGACGGGCGCCGTCGTGCATCAAGCGGTGACGGCGACGCTCCCGGTCTCGGCGACGACCGTCGAAGTCCAACGCGCCGCAGAGCCGGTCACGGTCGCCGTCGGCTTCATCACCGCGCGGGAACTCGGCGCGATCGCGCTCCCGAGTGGGCGCATGCCGACGCTCGATGCGTTCCGGCAGTACAGTGAGATTGTTACACGCTTCCGGAACACCTTCGGCTTCGACGGTCGGCTCGAGACGATGGCTGGGCTCGGGCGCGTGGTGCGCGCGGACACGGCGTTCTTGCAGGGCCGTCTCTGGTTGGGATTCGCGTGGGGATGGGGCGGGGCGTTCGGGCGGACTCGGAACGGCGCTGCCCGGTCGGATTCGCTTGCGAGCTGGATCCGCGAGGCGGAAGCATCCGGCTCTCCGTACGAGCGAGCACTCGCCCGGTTGGCGAAGAGCTACCAAGGCGAGATCTCCGAGGATGGCGTGGCCGAGATCCGCGCGTTCCTGAAGCTCTCGCCGCCGTCGCCGCTGCGACGCATCCTGATGATTGCGCTGGCGGATCTCAACCGCCCGCGCGAGGCGATCGCGGAGGGGCGCGCGTTGCTCGCAACCCAAGAAGCCGCCGACTCGCTCGATGCGGGCCGGCGCGCGACGCTGCTCCTCAACCTCTCGGCGCTCTACCATTTCGTGGGCGAGGACGACTCAGCGCTGGTGATGGCGCGCGAGGCGCGGGCGCTCCGCCCCACCGATCTCGCGACGATCTCGAGCGAGCTGTACGTCTTGGCAGCGATGGGGCGCGTGGACGATCTTCAGCGTGCGCTCCCCGAAGCCGCGAACGGATCAAGCACCACCGATCTCTTCGCGTTCCCCGGCAACACTTTCCTGACCGTGGCGAACGAATTCGCCGCCCACGGCCACCCCGAGGCGTCGCGGGCGATCGCCGAACGTGGGGCGCGGTGGTTCGATGATCACGCGGCCGAGACCGAGCGCGACATGAACGCGGTGGTGCGGCGGGCGATCACCTACGATCTCGTCGGGCGCACGCGCGACGCGGTCACGGTGCTCCGCGCGGCGATCGTCCGTGACACCGCGAACGACCAGCGGTTGCACGGGCTGCTCGGGCGGATGCTCCTCACCGTCGGCGACACGGCGGGGGCCGACCGCGAGGTCGCGTGGCTCAATGCGCTCCCACTCTCCCTCACGCAGGGCGCGGTGACCTACGAACTCGCCGCGATCGAAGTGCGCCGCGGCCGCGACCACTGGGACCGGGCGATCGAACTCGCCGAGCGCGCTATGGTACAGGGGCAGGGCTTCAGCATCCGCCGCCGACTGCACTACTTCGCCGACTGGATCCCGCTCCGCGACTATCCCGGCTTCCAGCGGATGATCACCCCGAGGGGGTGATCAGCTCGCGTCGAGCAGCACCTTCCCCATCGTCTCGCGCGCCTCGAGCGCGCGGTGGGCCTCGGCAGCCTCCGCGAGCGGAACGACGCGATCGATCGTGAGACGTAGGCCCCCTTCGCTGATCCAGCGGAACACATCACCGGCGCGCATGAGGAGTTCGTCCCTCGTCGCCGTGTAGTGCTCGAGCGTCGGCCGCGTCACGAACAGACTTCCCCCCGCGTTGAGGCGCTGCAGGTCGAACGGCGGGACCTGCCCACTCGCACCACCGAAGAGCACCATCATCCCGCGCGGGCGCAGCGCCGCGAGCGATCCATCGAAGGTGGTGCGGCCGACGCCGTCGTACACGACGTGCACGCCGCGTCCCTCGGTGAGTGCGCGCGCACGCGCCGAGAAATCCTCGAGGTCGTATCGGATCACCTGATCGGCGCCGGCGGCGCGGGCGGCGGCGGCCTTCGCGTCGGAGGAGCAGGTCGCGATCACCGTGGCGCCGCGGAGCTTGGCGATCTGCGTCAACAACGATCCGACGCCGCCTGCGGCGGCATGCACGAGACAGGTCTCACCCGCTGCGAGGGGGTAGGTTGCACAGGCGAGATAGTGCGCTGTCATCCCCTGCAGCATGGCGGCGGCGCCCTGCGCGGTCGTGATGTCGCGCGGCAGAGGCACGAGCTTCGACGATGCGACCACCTGATGCGTGGCGTATGAGCCGAGCGTGCCGGTGAACGCCACGCGCTCGCCGATCTCGACGGGATGCGAGCCCGCGCCGAGTGCGATCACCTCACCGGCGGCCTCCTGACCCACGGTGAAGGGGAGCGTTGGCGCCTGGTACACCCCAGCGCGGAAGTAGGTGTCGATGAAGTTCACCCCCGCGTGCGCGATGCGGACGAGTGCCTCGCCTGCGGAGGGCGTGGGGATCGGAAGCGATTCGAGGCGAAGCGTCTCTCGCCCGCCGGTGGCGTGGACGCGGATGGCCCGCATGGTCTCGGTCATCCAATCATTATAGAGGTTGCGGCGGTCGTGCGGATGTCGGAGATTCGCGCGGTGACTTCTCCGCTCAGCCGTCGCGCCCTTCTCGGATGGGCTTCCAGCGCGCTTGCCCTCGTCGCCGGACGGCGTGGTGCCGCGCAGGGGGCGGGTGCACGCCCGGTTCCTGCGGCACTCGCCCGGCTCCAGGCGGTCGCCGAGGTCACGCTTCCGACCGCGTTGATCTCGGGCGCGGCGGAGCGATTCGATCGATGGATGCGGGAATACACACCGGGGGCCGAGTCGCTCCACGGCTACGGCGATGCGACGATCACGCGAACGCCGGCGGACCCGCGGCCAGCCTGGCGCACCCAGCTCGCGGAGCTCGATCGCCAAGCGTTGAAAGAAGGGAGCGCGACCTTCGCCGCGCTGCCGCGCGCCGCGCGCGAACGCATCGTTCGCTCGACGCTCGACGCGCTTCCGAACGCGCGCCTCGTGAGCGACCCGTTGACCGCACCGCACGTGATCGTCGCGCTCCTGTCGTTCGCGCTGCGTGCTCCTGAGGCGAGCGATCTCGCCTTCGAAGCGCAGATCGGCGCGCGTCGCTGCCGCCCGCTCGAGGCGTCCCCCGACGCGCCGGTACCGCTCACCGCGAGGCGCGGCCGATGACGCGTGTCGTGCACGAGAGCGACATCTGCATCATCGGCTCCGGGATCACCGCGGCGATGGTCGCGCACACACTGAGCGCCCGCACGAATGCGCGGATCACCGTCGTAGAGGCGGGCGAGGAGCAGCCCACCGTGCGTGATCGTTTCGCACACCGGCAGCGCTGGCTCGACTACGGCGAGTCCCCGTGGCCGCGCGATCACATCGATGGGATGACGGCCGATGGGCTGCAATCGCGTTCGATGTGCGTCGGTGGACTCGCGATGCATTGGGGCGGGGTCACGCCACGCTGGGCACCGGAAGATTTCAAGACGAAGTCGCTCTTCGGCGTCGGCACCGATTGGCCGATCAGCTACGAGGAACTCGATCCCTGGTATCAGCGCGCCGAGGAGATCATCGGCGTCGCGGGCGCGCAGGGGCCGCCGGAGTTGGACCCGCGCGGGAAGCCGTTTCCGATGCCCGCGCTCCCGCTCTCGTGGAATCTCGAACGGCTCAAGGTTTGGACCGATGCGGCCGGCGTGCCGATGTGGTCGCAGCCTTCCGCCAAGAACTCGCTCCGCTACGACGGGCGCGCGCCTTGCTGTCGCAACGATACCTGCTTCCCGATCTGTCCCGTGGGGGCGAAGTACTCTCCGGACCACACCTGGGATGCGCTCCGGCAGCAGAACCGCATCACCCTCCACACCCGCACCCTGATCCGACGACTCGAGCTCGGCGGCGGACGGATCGAACGCGCTCTCGGCTCGCGGCGCGACGCGAAGGGAACGCCGGTCGAGTACCGCGCCAAGCAGTTCGTCGTCGCGGCCGGCTACGCGTGGAGTAGCTGGCTCCTCCTTTCGAGTGCCCCCGACGGCCTTGCGAACCGGAGCGGTCTCGTCGGGAAGTACCTTGCCGGCCACCGCAATGTGCAGGCGTTCGTCGATCTCCCCATCCGCCTGATGCCAGGGATCAACGAGCAGCACTCGCTTGTCACCAAGTTCTTCATGCGCGCTCCGCGCACGAACAATTACGTGCGGCACGATCTGCGCGTGTGGGAGTCGAGCGTGGGGCGCGAGCCACGCCTGCGCGACGGAGAGGGACGGCTCCAGCTCGGTGATGCGCTCCTCAATGAGTGGCGCTCGCGCACCGCGCGCGGAACGGCTCGCGTCCGCGCCTACTACGACGTGATCCCCGACAAGCACAGTGAGCTCACGCTCGATGCGACCCAGCGGTCGCCCTTCGGCGATCCGCTCCCGAAGCTGGCGTGGCGCGACGATCCCACCTCCGCGACGCTCCGCGGGCCGACCGAGGACTATCTCAAGAAGTTGTTCGGCGACCTCGCGCGTGTCGGGAACGGCGCCGTCATCCGCACCGCGGTCGACGACTTCCAGGATCACCCGGCCGGTGGCTGTCGCATGGGGGTCGATCCGGCGACGAGTGTCACCGACCCACACGGCCGCACGCACGACCATGAGAATCTCTGGGTCGTGGGGGCGCCGCAGTGCGTCAGCGCCTCGTGCGCGAACGGCACGCTCACGTTTGCCGCGCTCGCGCTGCGGTCGGCGGACGCATTAGTGCGCGAGGTGGGTGAGGTGCGGCCGCCCGCAGCGCGAGCGCGGCGGGAGCTACAGCAACTACAGGAACGAAAGGAACTACGGTGAGATCATCGCTCTTCACTGTGCTCGTGTGTGGGAGTGCACTCTCGGCACAGAGCATCGTCATCCGTGCGGGTCACGCGGTCGATGCGGCGGGCACCGATCTGCGCCCCGCGCGCGTCGTGGTCGAGGGCGGGAGGATCCGCTCGGTGGAGCGCTGGGTCGCGGGCACGAGCGCGCCGGACATCGCGCTCGACTCCTTCACGCTCATCCCGGGTCTCATCGATGCGCACTCGCACCCGGAGTGGCACTTCAATCCGCAGGGGCGACTCCACGGTCAGAATGACGAGACGGCGGAGCAGGGGATGGCGGCGATGGCGGCCAATCTCCGACGCTCGCTCCTCGCGGGCTTCACCACGCTGCAGTCGCTCGCGTCCCCCGAGGACGCGATGCTCCGTGCGCGCACCGCGGATGGCTCGCTCGTCGGGCCGCGGATCATCACCGCGCTCGCCCCACTGCAGTCCACGCGTCCGACCCCCGACTCGATGCGCGTGCTGGTGCGCGCGCTCAAGGCCGCTGGCGCGGACGTGGTGAAGATCTTCGCCTCGCGCTCCATCCGCGAAGGCGGCGGCAAGACCTGGAGCGACGAGCAGCTCGCCGCCGCGTGTGGTGAAGCGAAAGCACTCGGCGTGCGCTCCGTGGTTCATGCGCACGCCGACGACGCCGTGCGCAGCGCCACGCTGGCCGGATGCACGCAGGTCGAGCACGGGATCTTCACCGCTGACTCCACCCTCGCCCTCATGGCGGCGCGGGGCACCTACTTCGACCCGCAGTGTGGGCTGGTGTTCGAGAACTATCTCGCGAATCACGCGAAGTACGAGGGAATCGGCTCGTACACGGCTGATGCCTTCACGACGATGGCGCGGGTGCTCCCTGACGCGCGTGCGACCTATCGCCGAGCGCTCAACACCAAGGGACTGAAGGTCACCTTCGGCACGGATGCGGTCGCGGGTGCGCATGGAAACGAGGGGACCGATCTGGTCTGCCGGGTCACGCACGCGGGCGACTCGCCATCGAACACCTTCCGCGCGGCCACGCTCCTGAACGCTGAGTCGCTGGGGCTCAGCGCGGAGATCGGACGGCTCGCGCCAGGGTTCCGCGCCGACCTGATCGCAGTGCAGGGCGATCCCCGCGCCGACGTCGCGGCGTTGACGCGTGTGCGGTGGGTGATGACGCATGGTGTCGTACGCTCCGGAGTACCGGATGTTCGTTGAAGCACCAGCCATGCGTCGATCCATCGTTCGCCTCGCCCTCGTCTTCGTCACTCCCGCCCTGCTCGCGCAAGCGCCGACCGCAGCACCGGCCGGCAGCGCCGCAGCGGTCGGCGTCGCGATTCGCGCGAACGAGACGCCGAAGCTCGACGGTCGCCTCGATGAACCGTATTGGCAGCGCGCGGAGCCGCTGAGCGGACTGCGGCAGCGCGAGCCGCTGAATGGCGAACCCGCCACCGAGGCCACGCGCGTGCGCTTCGCCTTCAACGGAAGCACGCTCTACGTCGGTGTGGAGATGGAGGAGAAGCACCCGGACGGCGTCGTCGCCCGCACGCTCGACCGCGACCGCATCATGGATCAGGGCTTCGACGGCTCGCTCCAGTTCCAGAACGACGATGCGATCGCGCTCCTCTTCGACGCGCAGCTCGATCATCGCAACGCCATCGTCCTCGCGACCAATCCGCTCGGTGCCGAGTTCGACGCGCTCGTGACGGATGAGGGGCGCGAGGTGAACATCAGCTGGCGCGGGCTCTGGCAAGTCGCCGCGCGACGCACGCCAACGGGATGGGTCGCGGAGTTCGAGGTGCTCTTTCGCACGCTTCGTCTGAACGGCCCACACGGCGACCTCGGGCTCAACGTCTTCCGTATGATCCGGCACTCGAACGAGGAGAACATCTGGCGCGCGTGGACCCGCGGCGAAGGCGGCTTCCTCCGCGTGAGCCAGGCCGGTCGGCTACAGGCGGTCGAACCCGCCAAGGCGGCGCGCGTCGGGCTCGAGGTGAAGCCGTACTCGCTGGTGGGCACGGACCAGCTCACGCGTGGTGCGAACGCCCCCTCCGATCGCATTCCGCGTGATCTCGGCATCGATGCGAAGTATGAGCTGCGTCCCGGCCTCATCCTCGACGGGTCGATCCATACCGACTTCGCGCAGGTCGAAGCCGACGATCAGCAGGTCAACCTGACGCGGTTCTCCCTCTTCTTTCCCGAGAAACGCGAGTTTTTCCTCGAGAACGCGGGTCTCTTCCAGTTCGGGATCCCGGGTCAGTTCGGGCCACCCCCGATGCAGCTCTTCTTCTCCCGCCGCATCGGGATCGGCGACGATGGCGCGATCCCCGTGCTCGGTGGGACGCGTCTCTCGGGTCGCCTCGGCGCACAGACCGTCGGATTGATCGACGTCGTCACCCAAGAGTCCGGTGATGAACCGCGCACGAACTTCGCCGTAGCGCGCTACAAGAGAGACGTGGGCCAGAGTGGCTACATCGGCGTGCTCGGCACCGATCGTCGCTCGAGCGTGGAGCAGAACTCCACCGCCGGAGTGGACTTCTCGTTGTGGAAGGGCCCAGCGTTCAACGTGCAGGGCTTCGGCGCGCGCAGCTTCACCCCGGGCGTCGGCGGTGACGGCGGTTCGTATCGGCTTGGCGCATCGTACCAGAAAGACGCGTACGGCGTCGATGTGCAGCACTTCGCCATCGGCGAGCAGATGCGGGCGCGCCTCGGCTTCGTGAACCGCGACAACATCCGCCAATACGATGTGAATCTGCGGCGTACCTGGCGCAATATCGGACCGCTGCGGCGCTACCAGCTGTTCTCATTCAACTCGTTGATCACCTCGATGAGTGGCGAGCCGCGCGACAACTCGTTCGGCCTTGCCACGAGCCCCGTCTGGAACAACGGCGCGGACTTCACGCTCTACGGGTCGCGCGATTTCACGCGTGTCTTCGAGGAGTTCGATCTCGCCGACAAGGTCACGGTCCCAACCGGGGACTATGTCGGACACACCATCGGTTGGTTTGCGTTCACCCCGCCAGGGCGCTCCCTGCAGCTTCGCGGCGACGGGCAGCTCCAGCAGACCTTCGGCGGCTGGGTCCGCAATGTCGGGAGCACGCTGAACGGGCAGTTCGGCTCCCACTTTCAGGGTGCGCTCGGCATCACCCACTTCGACACGCAGCTCCCAGGCGGCGAGTTCACCGGCGAGTTGATCCGGCTGCGCGCCGGGTGGGCCTTCACGCCACATCTCGGTGTGAAGGCGCTGGTGCAGTACAACGACCTTTCCAATCGCGTCTCCGCGAACGTCCGCTTCCAGTGGATCCATCGCCCCGGAAGTGACCTCTTCCTCGTCTTCAACGAAGAACGCGGCGCAGACGACGGCATCTGGCTCCCACGATCGCGTGCCACGCGCGCGAAGCTCACCTACCTGTGGGCATTCTGATCCGCGCGGCCACCGACGCCGAGCTCGAGTGGGGCGCGGCCGCGATGGCGAGCACAGATCCGTGGATCACGTTGGGCCGCACGGCGGAGCAGTGTCGCAGCGTGCTCGAGCCACCGAAGGAGATCCGGATCGCCGTCGAGGACGATGGCACCCCACTCGGGCTGATCGCGATCGACATGCGCGGGCTGGTGCGCGGCTACATCCAGACCGTTGTGGTCGCCGCGCACGCGCGCGGACGGGGCGTGGGCACCGCACTGATCGCGGCGGCGGAGCAGGAGATCTTCTGCGAGAGTCCGAACGCGTTCATCTGCGTCTCCTCGTTCAATCAGGAAGCGCGGCGATTGTACGAGCGACTCGGCTATGCCTTGGTAGGGGCACTCACTGATTTCGTCGTCGCAGGGCATGACGAACTGTTGCTGCGAAAGACGCGCGGCCCCTGGCAGCTCTTCACCCCCGCGCCCTGAGGCGCGTCACCTCGGTCTGGGAGTGCGATGATGAGAGCCACCCGCGTGATCCTCTGGACGCTGCTCGCGCTGTCGAGCGCGCAAGCACAGCTCCGCACCGAGCGCACCTGGCGTGAACTCAGCTGGCGCCACATCGGTCCCTTCCGCGGCGGTCGCACGAAGGCGGCGGTCGGGATCCCCGGTCGCCCGAACGAGTTCCTCATCGCCGCGGTGAACGGTGGGATCTTCAAGACCACCGACTTCGGCTCTACATGGAAACCGATCTTCGACGATCAACCCACGGGATCGGTCGGCGCGATCGCGGTCGCGCCATCAAACCCGGACATTATCTACGTCGGGAGCGGGGAAGGGCTCCAACGTCCCGATCTCTCCACCGGCGACGGCATCTACAAGTCGACGGACGGTGGGCGGAGCTGGACGCACCTCGGCCTGCGCGACGGCCAGCAGATCCCACAGATCGCGGTCGATGCGAAGAACCCGGATCGGCTCTTCGTCGCCGTGCTCGGCCATCCGTATGGTCCGAACGCCGAGCGCGGCCTCTATCGCTCCCTCGACGGCGGTCGCTCCTTCACGAAGGTACTCGGCCCCGACGAGAACACCGGCGCGATCGATGTCGTGATCGCACCCGACGATCCGAACACCGTGTACGCGTCGCTCTGGGAATCGCGGCAGGGTCCGTGGGAGAACGGACAGTGGCAGGGACCGAACAGCGGCCTCTACAAGAGCACCGATGGCGGTACCACCTGGCGCCCGATCATGAACGGCCTGCCGTCGTACAAGGACGAGGGGCTGGGACGCATCGGGATCGCGATCGCGTCGTCGAATCCCAAGCGCCTCTTTCTCTCCGTGGACATGATCCGCACGAACGCGATCTACCGGAGCGACGACGGCGGCGAGAGTTGGCGGCGCGCAACCACCGATCCGCGCGTCAACAACCGCGCGAGCGACTTCGCCGAGGTGAAGGTCGATCCGAAGAACGCGGACATCGTCTACAGTGCGAGCATTGTTGTCTGGAAGTCCACCGATGGCGGCGTCACCTGGCGCATGATCCGCGGCGCACCCGGTGGTGATGACTATCATCGCATCTGGATCAACCCGGACGATCCCCGGATCATCCTCATCGGCGCGGACCAGGGAGCGATCATCACCGTGAACGGCGGTGAGAGTTGGAGTTCGTGGTACAACCAGCCGACGGCGCAGTTCTATCACGTCACGGCAGATGATGCGTACCCGTACCGACTCTGCGGCGGACAACAAGAGAGCGGCTCGGCCTGCGTGTCGAGCCGCGGGAACGATGGCCAGATCGGATTCCGCGAGTGGCGTCCGGTCGGTGTGGAGGAGTACGGCTACGTCGCGCCCGATCCGAAGGCTCCCGATCTCGTGTATGGCGGAAAGGTCACCGTCTTCGATCGGCGCACCGGGCAGACGCGCAACGTCGCGCCAAAGCTCTTCCGCTCACCGGAGTATCGCTCGCTTCGCACCGCGCCGATCCTCTGGTCGCCGGTGAACAAGGCCAAGCTCTACTTCGCGGGGAATCAGCTCTGGGAGACGGTGAACGGTGGCGAGTCGTGGCGGGCGATCTCTCCCGACCTGACGCGGCGTGATTCCATCGTCCCGGCGACAGTGGGGAAGTACGCGCTGGAAGCGACTGCGGTCGCGCGGCATCGCGGGGTGATCTACACCATCGCACCGTCGCCGCTGAACGAACGCATCCTCTGGGTCGGGACCGACGATGGGCTCATCCATCGCACCGTCGATGGGGGCGCCACCTGGAAGAACGTGACCCCACCACAGCTCGGCCCGTGGATGAAGGTCTCGCTGATGGATGCGTCGCATTTCGATCCGCTGACCGCGTACGCCGCGATCAACACCCTGCGCCTCGATGACCTGCGGCCGCACATCCTCAAGACCATCGATGGTGGCGCGACGTGGACGGAGATCGTGACCGGGATCGACTCGGGTGCGACGATCAATGTGGTGAAGGAGGATCCCAAGCGCCGTGGGCTGCTTTTTGCCGGGAGCGAGACGAAGGTGTGGGCGTCGTTCGATGATGGCGCGCGCTGGCAGTCGCTCCGCCTCAACATGCCCGCGACCTCGATCCGCGATCTGATCATCAAGGACGACGACCTCGCCGTCGGCACCCACGGGCGCGGATTCTGGATCCTCGACGACATCACACCGCTGCGGCAGGCGACCGAGGCGACGTTCGACGCGCGGGTGCATCTCTTCGCGCCCCAGCGCGCCACGCGCGTCCGGAACTCGATGTACACCGACACCCCGATGCCGCCGGACGAGCCCTACGCGGCGAACCCGCCGGATGGGGCGGTGCTGCACTACTGGCTCAAGGACGCGGCGCGCGCGATGTCGCTGGAGATCGTCGATGCCGCAGGCCGCACGGTGCGCCGCTTCGCGATGGGCGTGAATCCCGACCCAGACCCGCGCGCCCAGGTGCATGTGCCGGACTACTGGCTCCGCCCCTCACCGACGCTGGATGGGGCGCCCGGTCTGCATCGCTTCGTGTGGGATCTCCGCCACGCCTTCCCGGCGGCGAGTGAATTCGCGTACCCGATCTCCGCGATCGTCGGTCGCACCGCACCGGAACCGATCGGGCACTGGGTGATGCCGGGGCGCTATACGGTCCGGCTCACCGTCGACGGGGTCACGCAGTCCCAACCACTCGTGGTGCGCATGGATCCGCGGGTCCGCACGCCGATCGCCGCGCTACAGCGGCAGTACGACGCCTCGCAGCGTGTGTTCGACGCGATCGCGACGGTCGCCGCGCGCCTCGACGCCAAGCCCGCGAACGCCGCAGCACTCGAACGGCTGCGTGGGGAGCTCACGGCACTCTTCGGCGCGCTGCAGGACGCGGATGCCGCGCCGACCGTCGCGCTCGATCAGGCCGTGCGCGAGAAGCTCGCCGAGGTGACGCGACTCATGGGTCGCTGAGCGACACCAACGCGTCGACCGTCTGCCCGATCTCACGGGCGCGGTCGAGCGCGGCGGTGAGTTCGGACGGCGATGCCGCGTGCCGCGCGCGCACGAGGTCGAGGCGAAGTGTCTCGAGCGTGCCGAGCACGGTGGCGAGGCGTGCGGCGGCGACAGGGGACGGATCTTCTCGGAGGAGCACGGCGGCGTCGCGAAGGCGAGCGATCACCGCCGGCGCGTCCGCGAACGCCTCACGCTGCGCCGCGGGGAGCGCACGGAACTGTGCCTCCGCCTCGTGCCCCAAGAGCACCTCCGTGGGAGCGTTGATGTCCTCTCGGATGGGGGTGCGCGAGAAAAGGCGGGCCACGGCGAAGACGCCGCGACCGAGGCGACCGCGCAACGCCCTCGCCCACCACCCCTCGGCGGTACCGCGTCGGGTGAGCAGCACGCGCAGCGTGACGGTCGCGGCGCCCATGGCCTTGACCGCACCGAGAAAGCTCAGGTCCGTGCTCGCCGTGAGCGTGAGGGCGACCCCCGCGCCCGTGAGCGCGACGCCGCCGGCGAGGAGTGCGACGGTGCCGCGATCCCATCCGGTGGCGGATCCCCGCTCGCCGTGCAGCTGATCGCTGGCACGGAGCGCACGCACCGCCGCGTCGAGGTCGTGGCCAGCGGCGAGGAGCCGCCGGGCATGCAACGACAGGCCGAACAGTCGCGCGAGTGCGACGCTCCCGGCGATCGTCGCGATCAGCAGGTAGATCGCTTGGAAGATCGCCGCAGAGAATCCGTCACCCGGAAGCGCGCCCATCGCGCCCGCGAGAAGAAGGCCCGCGCCGGTCGCCGCACCGAAGGTCGCCACCTCTGATCCGATACTGTTCCACTCCTGCACAAAGGTGGTCACGGCCGCCGGCACGCGTCGGAGCGGCGCGCGCGAGCGTTCGAGCGCGGACGCGAAGGCCTCCATCGACTCCCAACGGTCCTCGGGGCGCTTGGCGAGGCAGCGATCGATCGCGGCCGCGAGATCGACCGGGAGCGCCACGGCACCGCCGATCGATGGCGCTGGCTGCTCCGCGTGGGCCACGAGGTAGCCCGCCACGGAGTCCGAGGCGAATGGGAGCCGACCGGTGAGGACGACCCACGAGGTGACGCCGAGGGCGTACACATCGCTGCGCGCATCGCCGGCATCGCCGCGCGCCTGCTCCGGACTGAGATACTGAGCCGTCCCGCGCGTCGTCCCATCCGCGGGCGTGTCCGACGCCTCCAGTCGCGCGATCCCGAAGTCGGTGACCATCGCGCGGCCGCTCTCCCGGTCGAGCAGGATGTTGTCCGGCTTCACATCGCGATGGATCACGCCGCGCGCATGCGCGTGTCCGAGCGCCCACGCGACGTCCTGCACGATGCGGAGACCCTCCTCCGGTGACACCGCGCCCGCGCGCCGCACGCGCGCGCCGAGCGTCTCGCCGTCGACGAACGCCATCGTGAAGAAGACGATCTCGCCGTGCTCCTCGACCGAGTGGACCGCGACGATGTTGGGGTGCGCGAGCGCGGCCGCGGCCCTCGCTTCCCGGACGAAGGCGCGCCGCGCCTCGGGGCGCCGCGCGAGCGCGGCGGGGAGCAGCTTGAGCGCGACGGGCCGGTCGAGCTGAAGATCCCGCGCGAGGACGACGATCCCCATGCCGCCGCGCCCGACCTCTCGCAGGATCGAGATCCGCCCGGCGACCACCTGCTGGAGTGCGAGGAGTTCAGCGTCCATGACGATGCGAATAGGAAGGCGCGGTGCTCCCATCGGAGCACGCCGCGCACTACACTACTGAATATGCCCCGACCGCGTTTCGCCCTCCTCCTCGCCAGCGCGACGATGCTCGCCTGCGCCGATCGTTCTGCCCCGGCGCCGGACGCCGCCGCCGCCGCCGACTCTGCGGCGCCCGCCGTTGCCGTGACGGCGACCCCCGACGCCGCTGCGGTCGACGACAGTGCCGACTTCGCGCAGGCCCTCGACGTGTATCTGCGCGCGCAGGCGATCGATCCCGGCTACGCGTTCCCCAAGATTGCCCGTATCGATCTGAACGGCGATGGCCGTCGCGACGCGATGGCGCTCATCACCGGGCGTGACTTCTGCACGCCGGACGGCTGCCAGCTCCTCCTCTTCGAGAGCACCGCCCAGAGCTGGCGCTACATCGAGCGGATCCGCAATGTGAAGGGCCCGATCGTCGTCACCGATGAGCGGACGAACGGCTTCCGGGATCTCGCCCTGCGGATCCCCGGTGCCGGGGGGATCGCGGTGACCGTGCAGCTGCGCTACAACGGTGAGCTCTACCCGATGGACCCCTCACTCGCGCCACGCTATCCCGCGGAGCGCGTCCCGAAGGGCGACGTCGTCCTCAACCCGTGAGTCGCTGATGCCCTCCATCTTCGATCCCGCCGCCGCGGCCGCACTCGACGCACGCATCGCGGCACTCACCCCGGCGACGACGGCGCGCTGGGGAAAGTTCGACGCCCCGAAGATGGTCGCGCATCTCACCGAAGCGCTGCGGATGGCCCTTGGCGACATCGTGGTGCGCGCCCGCGCGTCCGGGCTCCTGCGCACGCGCCTCGTGCGCTACCTGATCATCCACGTCGTGCCCTTCCCCAAAGGCGCGCCCACCGCACCCGCGCTCCTCGCGCGTGCGTCCACCAGCTGGGACGCGGACATCGCCGAGCTGCGCGCCCTCGTGCGCCGCGCCCAGGGCGAGATGAAACGGACGAGCTGGCCCGCACACCCCGCGTTCGGTGCGCTCTCGGCGCACGACTGGGGCGTGCTGATACACAAACACGTCGCGCATCACCTCACGCAGTTCGGCGTCTGATCCCCCCTCTCCCGGAGCGTTCGCGATGATGAAGGAGTTCACCGCATTTCTCAAGCAGTATGGCGTGGTCGGTCTCGCCATCGCCGTCATCATCGGCGGCAAGCTCAACGCCCTCGTCGGCGCCGTCGTGGACGGCATCCTCATGCCGATCGTCGGTGCCGCGACGCCGAGTGGGAACTACAAGGACTGGGTCCTCGATCTCGGCAACATCAAGCTCGCGGTCGGTTCTGTGCTCGGCGCCTTCATCGACTTCGTCATCGTCGCGTTCATCGTCTTCTGGATCGCGAAGAAGATCCTGAAGGAAGAGACGGTCGCCAAGAAGTGACCGCGATCGAGCCGCCACCGACCTGGCTCTTGGGCCGGTGGCGCCTCGCCGGCGCTGATCCCGCGCTCGACTTCGCCCCCGGCGTCGTGATGGAGTTCCGCGAGGGCGGGCGGTTGGTGTACCACATCGAAGCGGCCGGCCAACGACTCGCCGTCGACCTCGTGTACTCGGTGCGTGGCGATCTGCTCGAGACGGACAATCCCGACGCGCCGCACCGCGCGTCGGCCCGCATTCTCCAGGGTGCGGCGGACACGTTGCTCCTCGATTTCAGCGGCGCACGCGCGAACTTCGTGCGGGAGCGACGCTAGGGCGCTGCTTTCTTTGGCGTCAGCACGAGAATTGTCATTGGGCCGAGCGAGACTTCGCTCTCGGCGATGGACCACGTGGGTGACGACCACGCACAACGCGCGCGCGCGTCGCAGTGCGTGTCTGTGAGCTCTCGCGCGACAAGCGTCGCGACTCGTCGCCTAGTCGCACCTTCGGTTCCCTTGTCGCCCGGAAGCGAGAACGCGCGAAACTCGATCGCCCCAAGTAGCGTGTCGCTCCGAGAAACTGCGAAGCCGAGCGTGGCGAGCACTGGCTGCGACGGATCGCCGCCTGCCCACAGCACGGCACTGCAGAAGTATCTGAGTGTCGGCACCTCCGGAATCGACGTATCGGGTCCGGCGGGGCAACGCAGGCGGGCCGGACCAGTTGGAAAGCGCTGCGAGACTCTGGAAAGTGCCTCAGCTGGGCGACTCTCGCGAATCCACGTCGACACCGCTGGCAGCTGTGCTTCTCCCGTGATCGGGGTCGACGCGACGAGCCCGATGGCCAAGCGAACTACAGAGATCCGGGGCATTCGGCGCGGCGAAAGTTGTCTGAAAGTACCCGCATGCGCGTCAAGTTGTAGGCGACCTCGTCAGCGTAATGCTCCAGATTGTCGCTCTGTCCGAAAGCGTACGCGAGCGCTTCTATCACGTCAACCATATCAGAGACTGCCGCCCAGAATCCGTCCTGCGCGTCGTGGAAGAGCATCGATTGTTTGGCGCAGAACAGCTCTTTGGACTCGCCGCCCGCGACCTCCAAGGAGGCGACGCCGCTGACGCGCGGTTCAGGAAATAGGCCCAGAGGGAGATCGGGTAGTTGCCTGAACCGACGAGACCCGATGTGGAGATCTCCGTCAGCCGCCATCGCAGCAAGCGAGTCGGCGAGGTCGAGGGCAACGAAGATCTTTCGCAGGACCCGAGGTGAGATCCGACGGCCTTCGACTCGGTCTGTGAGGCGTCCGAGGCATCGCGCTGGCCGGACGATTTGTCCCGACTTGCCGCGGAGCTCCGCTTGGTCGACGAGACAGTTCATCGCGGACGTCGTCGCCAACGCGGTCCGGCCGGGGCCTGAATCCAGAGCTGTAAGGGGAGGCGCCTCGGTTCCGCACGCAGCCGCGAGCGCGAGAACTGAAGTGAGACGCGCAGTCGTCGATAGAAGGGAGTTCACAGTAGCTTCATCCGAAATGGGGGTGCGTTGCGCGTTGCCAGTGTATCCCTCCCCCCCCCTCGCGCAAGGGGGCCTACGTCCCTCGCGGCTTCGCCCGCCGCGTCGGTTCCGCTGCACGCGGATCCTCCGGCCACGGGTGCCGCGGATACCGCCCGCGCATCTCCTTCCGCACCTCGGCGTAACTCGAGGCCCAGAACCCGGCAAGATCGCTCGTGACCTGCACGGGGCGGTGCGCAGGCGAGAGCAGGCGGAGCACCACCGGCACACGCCCTCCCAACAGCCGCGGCCCGTCGGTGAGTCCGAACAACTCCTGCAACCGCACCGCGATCGCGGGCTGTTGCACGTCCTCGTAGTCCACCGCGATCCGTGAGCCCGTCGGGACCGTGATATGCGTCGGGGCGAGCGCATCGAGGTCACGTCGCTGCTCCCAGTCGAGCGCATCGAGCAACGCGTCGCCGAGGTCGATCGCGGCCAACGCGCTCCAACTCCGCACACCGTCGAGGCGCGGGGCGAGCCACCCGTCCACGCGGTCAGCAAGCGTGGCATCGTCGACCGCTGGCCACGCGTCGCCGATGTGCGCCCGAAGAAAGCCAAGCCGAGCGCGCAGAGCGAGCGCGCGCGGCGACCATGGGAGCGCCGCGATTCCGCGGCGTCGCACCTCATCGAGGAGCACCGTGCGCAGCGTCGCCGCCGATGGGTCACGCACCGGTGCGGCGGCGAGTACCAAGGCGCCGAGGCGCTCCTCGACCACCACGCGGGCGCGGTCGGTTGCGGCGTCCCACTCGGCGATCTCGTGCGTCGTAATCGCTGTTCCGAAGGCATCGCGGAGCTCCGCCTCGCTAAGCGATGCAGCGAGCCAGACGCGACTCTCGAGCGCATCGCCATCGAGCGTCGCGATCGCGAGCCAGGGCGACGCACCGAGCGGATGGGGGGTCGAGAAGTGCGCGCCGCGCCCATTGCGTAGGCGGTAGCGTTGTGGGTCGCCACGTCGCCGTTGTGCGACGCGGTCGGGGTAGGCGAGCGCAAGAAGCGCGCCCACCGCCGAATGGTCGCGCGGAGCGTCGGCGACGCGCAGGTCGCGGCGGAGTGCCGCGGACTCGTCGCGCACGCGATGCCACCGCCCGCGATCCACAGTCGGCGGCGGCTTCGGTGCGCCGAGCGCGATGACGCGCGCGGCGAGGTCCGGATCGTCGCGCGAGGCATCGGTGGTGAAGATGTCGCGCTCGCTTAGCAGCGCGGCGATGTCGCACGCGAGCGCGCCATGCCCGAGTGCCACGCCGCGCACGAGCAGATGCGCGAGCCGCGGTTCGAGCCCGAGCGCCGCCACTGCCGCGCCGTGGGCGGTGAGCTGACTGCTGGCATCGAGGCACTCCAACTCGCGGAGCAGCTCCTGTGCACGCGCGAGTGCGGTCGCGGGGGGAGCGTCGAGCCACCGGAGATCGCGCGCGGGATCGAGACCCGCGCGCGCGAGGTCGAGCGCGAGCGAGGTGAGATCCACCGCGAGCCGTTCTGGCGCGGCGCGGTCGCGGAGCTGGGCTTCGTCACCCTCGCTCCAGCATCGGACGCACACGCCCGGCGCCACGCGTCCGGCGCGGCCGCGACGCTGATCCGCGCTGGCCCGCGACACGCGTACGGTCGTGAGTCGCGTCATCCCGCTGCGCACATCGTAGCGAGGCACACGCGCGAGCCCGGCATCGACCACCACGCGCACGCCTTCGATCGTGAGCGAGCTCTCCGCGATCGCGGTGGCGAGGACGACTTTGCGTTCGCCCGGTGCGCTCGCGCGGATGGCATCGTCCTGCGCTTCGAGCGTGAGCGAGCCGTGGAGGCGATGGATCCGCGCCCCGCTTGGCAGGGAGCCATCGAGTGCGCGCGCGACGCGGTCGATCTCGGCGATCCCCGGGAGGAAGGTCAGCACGTCGCCGGCGTGCGTGCGGACCGCATCGGCGATCACGCTGGCCACATGCGCATCGATCCGCGCGCCGTCGCGTGGCGCACGCCAATCAGTCGTGACCGGAAAGCTGCGCCCCTCGCTCCGGATCACCGGCGCGTCGTCGAGGAACGCCGCGATCGGCCCCGCGTCGAGCGTGGCGCTCATCACCAACACCGCGAGATCGGGGCGCTGGAGCTCGCGCGTGAGGAGCGTCAAAGCGAATCCGAGATCGGTCTGCACATGCCGCTCGTGGAACTCGTCGAGGATCACACACGTGACACCGTCGAGTGAGGGATCGGCCAGCCATTGGCGCGTGAACACCCCTTCGGTCACCACCTCGATCACGGTGCGTGCACTGACGCGACTGGCGCGCCGCACGCGGTAGCCCACGCGCTCGCCGACGGGTTCTCCGAGCAGTCGTGCCATCTGTTGTGCCGCGGCGCGCGCCGCGAGGCGGCGCGGTTCGAGCATCACGACCCTCCCATCACCACGCCACGCGGCATCGAGCAATGCCAGCGGTACGCGCGTCGTCTTGCCGGCGCCCGGTGGCGCGACCAACACCGCACGGCGCGATGTCGCGAGCGCCGTGGTCAGCGCGGGGAGCGCGTCATCGACCGGAAGTGGCGGCAGGGAGGGCAGGGGAAACCCGAGCGCGAGAGGGAGCGTAGGAACGACACGCGCCGAGCGCGGTGCCGCCAGCGGCGACGCATCGGTAATTTATGGGTCCACCACTCCCCGAGCCACGCGGCCTGTGCGCACTCGCGACCGATTCTTCGCTCTTCTCGCCGGATCCATCGTCGTCACGGACTACGTGACCAAGCGGATCGCGGAGTCGCGCCTTCTCCTGCACGAGCCGGTGGAGTTCATCGGGAGCTGGGTGCGCTTCACCCTGACCTACAATCAGGGCGCGGCGATGAACCTCTCGCTTGGTAGCTCCAACCGCATCGTGTTCTCGGTGCTCGCGCTCGCGATGCTCACCGTGATCGTGCGGATGGTGCGTCAACTCCCGGATCGGCGCGGCTGGCTCGTTACCGCGCTCGCAATGGTCGCGGCCGGAGCGACGGGGAACCTGATCGATCGGCTTCGGTCAGCGCGCGGGGTGGTCGATTTCATCGATATCGGCACACCGACGTGGCGCTTCTGGACCTTCAACGTGGCCGACATGGGCGTCACGGTGGGGGCAGTGCTTCTCGCGCTCCTCACCTGGAACGAGGAGCCGAAGCCCCCCGCGGTCAATCAGCCGACGTCCGACCCTTCGGCGAGCGCGACGTAGTCGAGCCGGTCTGCGGCCGTCTTGTGACGGAACGCACGCACGACCTCACCGCGATGGACGACGAAGGCGCCCGGCATCTGTGAGGTGTCGCCGATGGCGCGCCCCGCGAGATGCCCGCGGACGGTGGCGCTGAGCGTGCGCAGCACGACGAACCAGTTGAAGAGCTGCGCGAGCCGACCGCGGCGAAGCCCGAAGAGCTGGTACAGCGTCTGCTCGGGGTCACTCACCTGGAGCACGTCGTGCAGCTCTTCACGCTTCAGGAGCGCGAGCCCCTGTTCGATCGTCCCCATGTGCACCGCGACGATCGTGAGCCCCGTCGCCTCGATCTCGCGACGGCGCGCCCCGATGTCGGAGAGCGCTTCGCGGCAGAAGGTGCAGCCGTGATGCCGCAGGAACACGACGAGGAGCGGTGACCGTTCCGACCACGAGAGCAACGACTCTCCGTCGGAGGCGATCGCGCGCGCGAGCGCACCACGCAGGGCGCGTCGCGGCGCGCGAGGCGGCGCCGGGGGAGCTTGGTCGAGGACGGTCATGTGAGGCGAACGCCGGGTGGGTTGGAACCGTTCCCGCCCCGTGCTATCGGTTTACGGCGGGCCACATCACATTTGTGGTGTGTCGTTCCTGTAGTTCCTGTTCTTCCTGTCCCTCCTACGGCCCCATGCCTTCGCCCAAATCCTACGACGCCACCTACTTCGCCCGGTGGTACCGCGACCGTCGCCATCGCGTGACCACGCCAGCAGCGCTCGCGCGAAAGGTCCGACTCACCGTCGGGATCGCGGAGCAGCTCTTGGAGCGTCCAGTGCGCTCGGTGCTCGACATCGGGTGCGGGGAGGCGCCCTGGCGTGCGGTGTTGCGGCGGCTGCGTCCCTCGGTGCGCTATGTCGGCGTCGATTCGAGCGCGTACGCCGTACAGCGCTACGGCGCGAGCCGTGGGATCATCGACGGGAGCTTCGGCACCTTGAGCACCCTCCCGCTGCGCGGGACGTTCGATCTCATCGTCGTCTGCGACGTGCTGCAGTACATCCCCGATCATGAGCTCCCCATGGGACTCGCCGCCATCAGTGCGCGGCTCGGCGGCGTGGCGTATCTCGAGGCGTACACGACCGATGATCAGCTCGACGGCGACAAGCGGTCCTGGCACCACCGGAGTGCGGCGTTCTACCGGCGGCAGTTTGCGCGGGTGGGGCTGACCCACGTCGGGATGCACTGTTGGGTCGGCGATGCGTTGCGGGAGAACACCACCGCGCTGGAGCGTGCCGGGGAGTGAACCGCACGCACGCAATACCGTGCTAGACGAGACGCGCGCCCGCGCGCGAGGGTAAAGCGTTCGTCCTCTTTCCGGATCACGACATGCGGCCGCTCCTCCTCGCACTCCCCCTCGCCTTCGCCGGCGCCCGCCCGCCGATGGCGCCGCCCACCGCCGCACTCGCCGCGCTCCGCACCGCCGACTCAACCATCGCGCAGATCGCCGATCAGCGTTCCCTCGGCGATGCCCTCGCGACGGCGCTCGCAAGCGATGCGCGGATGCCCGCGCGACCGAACGGGTGGGTCGTGGGGCGCGACTCGGTGCTGGCGCGCATCCGCGCGATCGGCGAGATGGCGCGCGCGAGTGCCGGGTGGCACACCATCCGCTACGGCGTCTCCGCGGACGGGCAGCACGGGTTCAGCTTCGGCTTTCTCCACGTGACGAACCGCGGCACCCGCTCCCAGTGGCAGAAGTACATGGCGTACTGGGCGATCGACGCAGGACAGTGGCACATGCTCGCGTTCAAGCGCGCGCCAGTGGACAGCGGGACGCCCGATCTCACCCTCCGGGCACCCTCGCTCCCGACGACGCAGGTCGCGCCGCGCGCGAGTGACGCCACATCGCTCGCATCACTGAAGGCGGCGGAGTTCGGATTCTCGGATCGCGCCGCGGAGGTTGGGTTGCGCGCCGCCTTCGCCGAAAAGGGGAGTGCCGACGCGGTGAACATGGGGCGCGGCCCCGCATATACCACCGGCGCTGAGGCGATTGCGGCGCTCGTCTCGGTGAACGATCCCGGGCCGAAGAGCACGCTCGTCTGGGGCGCGGATCACGCGATCGTCGCGTCGTCCGGTGACCTCGGCATCACCTTCGGCATCATCCGCGAGCGTGGCGCCGCGCCCGATGCACCGGGCTTCCCCTTCTTCACGATCTGGCGACGCCCGGGCGGGAAGGGGGAGTGGAAGTACGTCGCGGAGTGAGTATTCGCTTGACACTCGCAAAGCTCGAGGCGCATTCTACTTTGCTTAGAACTGGCTTGAGAATCGAACCTCAACGAGTTGAGGCTGCTCGATGTCTCCGTTGTCCGCACTGCGACTGTTTGAGATTCGGGTACGCATGCTGAGGAGAACGCGTAAGGACGCTGAACGCGCCGCGCGGCGTCCGTGTGTGCTACGCTTCGCTGGGCGCGGAGCACTTAGGGTGCTTTGTTTGTGCGTGGTCGCGTCCGCGCTTCAAGCACAGGCGCCGGATTGCAATGCGGTGGGTCCGAAGATGCGGGCGAGTCGCCCGGCGCGAGTAGCGGTTGCTGCGCGCTCGCATTCCTTCGCGTGGATCGTGTCGAGCACTTCTGTCAGTGCCCTGCTCGGCCTCTCGACGAGGAGTCGGGTTGGCGCGATCGGCACCTTTCCCCTCATCGCTCTTGGCGATGCTTGGCGCGAACGACGCGTTCGCCGACACACGCTCGCGCGTTTAGACTCAATGACGGGTCGAGACGCCGACGAAGGCGCTCGGCGAACGGACACTGATTCGCTTGTGGGAAGCTACTGCGGATCCACGAGGCGCATGCGGTCCAATCTTGCCATGTCCGTGATTTGGACGACGGGTGCGATCGTCATCCTTCCGAAGGACGCGTTCAGTCGAACCCCATTTTCCACCCGATAGCGTGCATTTGCGGCAGGGTTGGTCTCACTTTCAATCGGAGAGTGCATGATGAAGCTCGTCCCTCCCCCCCCCCCCCCGCGCTCACCGCTGGGCCGGTCCGCGCTCGGTGGCGAGGCATGTGCGAGGAATTCTGCTCGGAGTCGCCGCGACGGGCTGTACCAAAGATGCCAGTGAATTCGTAGGGCCGAGGCCTGAGGTCGAAGCGGCCTCAGCGACGGCGCGGGTCGCGTTCGCGCGTGGGACCAGCGAGCACCCGAGAGTCGACCACGCTCGCGGTACAGTAGTTCATCCAGTGTCCGGTCGAGAGGCACGCGTCGGCTCTCGCCTTGCAAGGGCTATCGAGCGCCGCGAGCGCGCAGTCGCCGCGACAGCACGGCACATGAGTGTTGCACAACAGCGATCGGATTTTGCTGCCGCTTGGCTGGCGGCTACGGAAGCGGCGAAGAACGTTCGCCTGCGAACCGGACGCGATGCTCAGGCTCGGGCCGAGGACCCCTGGGGTGCTCAGAGAGGATATGCGCCCCACTCGGCTCGGCTCGCAGGTATCGGTGTGCGCTTCGACCGCGAAAGGACTGTGTGGGACGCCGCGCCGCCGTCGTGCGGATCGCTCGAGTATGGACGAGGTGCTACCGCCGCATACGGTTCGATCGAATGCAACACGCTTCTCGCAGCCTCCGCCTTCTTTTTCCTTATGTCTAGCCTCTCTGCAGAGGCGAGGAATGAGGAGTACGACCGGATGATGGTGGACGGGGAAATTGACGAGAGCGAGCAACTCATTCTTGCGAACATGGAGGAGGCAGTCCGAGTCAACCAATTTCTTGGCGGCGCGGCGCTCCTCGCTTGGTTGACGTGCATGCAAGGAACGGGAACTGGCCCTGGAGACGGCTCGGGAGGCGGTGGTGGCGGTGGTGGCGGTGGTGGCGGTGGCGGCGGCGGCGGCGGTGGAGTCGCCTGCCATTCTGAGTATTACGTCATCGAAATGTGGGATGGAACTTCTTGGACCGAAGTGTGGGGTGAGTGGGTAGAAGTCTGCGAGTACGCCGATTAGGGCAACAGTGTCGCGCCCGGCGGTACTGTTGCTTTTCGGAGGCATACTTGCCGCCTCTTGTCGGGTGCCATCAGGGTCGTCGCCTGGTGGCATCCGCTTTCCGCGATCAGTGACCGTCGATTCGAGCTCGAGCACCTTCGTCGTCAGCGGGCGCACGTCGGGGGAACTCTCCGCAGCCCTGAGATTGGCTCGCTCTGGCGCTCGGATGGGAATTGCTGAGACGCGATCGTTCATCAACTGGCGGTTCCGATCAGAAATGCGCGTCGCACGCTGTGAGGTGGTGCAGGCCGTCGTGTCGGTGAGGCTCAGAACGCTTCTTCCGCAGTGGGCGGATAGTGCGATGGCGCCAGAAGCGCTGCGAAGTCAATGGCTGACCTTCCAGGCGGCGCTTCGCGTACACGAACAGGGCCACTCGGAAATCGCGCTTCGTCAGGCGGCTGAGCTCGCTTCGACGATGCAGCGCTCTTCGGCCGAGAACTGTCGGGTGCTCGATCAGATGGTCGAGGCGCTGGGGTCCCGGACCATCGCCCGACTTAGGGCCGAAGACTCAAGATACGACTCGACAACGAAACACGGAGCGACGCAAGGTGCGGTGTGGCGCGTCGCGCTCGATTCGACCGCGCGACGTCCCTGACCTCCGCTCACCCCCGCGCCGCCCGCTCCGTCGCCAGCGCCCGCACTGACTGTTCGCGGCGCGTATCGTCGAACTGCCCTTCGCTCCGCGCGAGCACACACGTCGCCACCGCGTTCCCGATCAGGTTGGTGATCGCGCGCGCTTCACTCATGAAGCGGTCCACCGCGAGCAGGAGCGCCGCGCCCTCGACCGGGATCACCTTCGTCGCGGCGAGGGTCGATGTCAGGACGATGAATCCTGAACCGGTCACCCCGGCCGCGCCCTTGCTTGTGATCATCAGGATCGCGAGCAGAAAGAGCTGTTGCCCAATCGAGAGGTCGATCCCGTACACCTGCGCGAGGAAGATCGCCGCCATCGAGAGGTAGATGCTCGTGCCGTCGAGGTTGAAGGAGTACCCCGCCGGCACCACGAGCCCCACCACTGACCGCGAGCAGCCGTAGCGCTGCAACTTGTCCATCAACCGCGGGAGCGCCGCCTCCGAGCTCGAGGTCCCGAGTACGATCAGGATCTCCTCGCGGATGAAGCCCATCAGTTCCCAGAGCTTGATGCGATATGCGCGCGCAATGAGGCCGAGCACGACGAAGATGAACACGGCCATCGTGAGATACACATCGGCCATCAGCCGCAGCAGCGGGAGGAGCGTCGCGAGCCCGAAGCTCCCCACGGTGTACGCCATCGCACCGAACGCGCCGATCGGGGCGACGACCATCACGATTCCCACGATCTTGAAGAACACCTGCATCGTGCGATCGAGCACGTCCACCAGCGGGCGCGCGGTCGCGTCGCCGAGCAACGAGGTCGCGACGCCGAAGAGCACGGCGAAGAAGACGATCTGGAGCAGATCCCCGCGCGCGAAGGCGTCGATCGGGCTCGTCGGGATGATATGGAGAAGGAACTCGACGATCCCGTCGGACTTCCCCGTCGCCGCAGCCGCCGCGTTCGGTGGAAGCAGCTTCGTCGCGTCGAGCCCGGCACCCGGCTTCGTCAGGTTCACGATCACGAGTCCGATCCCGAGCGCGAAGGTCGTCACCACCTCGAAGTACACGAACGCCTTCAACCCGACCTTCCCGACCTGCTTGAGATCCTCCATCTGCGCGATCCCGAGCACGATCGTCAGGAAGATCACCGGTCCGATCACCATCTTCACGAGCTTGATGAAGGCGTCGCCGAGCACCTTCATCGCTTTCGCGTGCTCGGGGTCCAGCACGCCGAACAGCACGCCGAGCGCGACGGCGGTGAGCACTTGGACCGTGAGATTTGAAGCGAGGCGTCTCATAGGCCGCAGATGATACGCCGTGGGCCATCACTCGGCCACTTGTCTTAGCCCCGACCCGCTTTTAGCTTATTATCCGGATATACGGATGATAGACCGAGCCAAGCCACCCGTCTTCGACCGCCTCGCGGCGCTCGCTGATCCCATCCGGAGCCGACTGCTTCTGGTGTTGGAACGCCATGAGCTCACCGTCGGCGAACTCCAAGCGGTGCTCCAACTGCCGCAGTCCACGGTCAGCCGTCATCTCAAGTCGCTTGTCGAGGCGCGCTGGGTGACTGCGCGCGGTGATGGGGCGAGCAATCGCTATCGGATGGCCTCGCGCACGCTCGACAGCGCGGCGCGCAAGCTCTGGCAGTCGGTGCGTGACGAGGTCGCGGGGCTCGCGGCGGCGCAGCGCGACGGGGCTCGCATCCATGGTGTGCTTGCCGAGCGGCACACGCGCTCGCAGGCGTTCTTCGCGGGCTCCGCGGCGCAGTGGGATAAGCTGCGCGCCGAGCTCTTCGGCGAACGGGCCGAGCTCTTCGCGCTCCTCGGGCTCCTCGATCCGAGCGCCACCCTCGGCGACTTGGGCTGCGGCGCCGGGCATCTCTCTGAGGCGGTCGCCCCCTTCGTCGGTCGGGTGATCGCCGTCGATGAGTCGTCCGCGATGCTCAAGGCCGCGCGCGCTCGGCTGCAGCAGTACGAGAACGTCGAGCTCCGCGAAGGGACGATCGAGAAGCTCCCACTCGGCGATCGCACGCTCGACATCGCCGTCCTCTCGCTCGTGCTCCACTACGTGGCCGATCCCGTGCTCGCGCTCGCCGAAGCGCGTCGGGTGCTCGCCAAGAACGGCCGTCTTCTCATCGTCGACATGTTGGAGCACGACCGCGCCGAGCTGGTCGCCGAGATGGGACATGTCTGGCCGGGCTTCGATGCCGCGCGCGTCGTGTCGATGCTCGAGGAGGCGGGGTTCACCGACATCCGCCTTGCTCCGCTCCCCGCACTTCCCAAGGCGAAGGGCCCGACCGCCTTCGTCGCCGCCGCTCGCCGCAGCTAGTCACTCCTGTCGTTCCTTTTCTCACTTCTTTCCGCCACTTGCCATGAGCACGCAGACACTCACCGCACACCCGTTCGACGCGTCGGTCGCGGCCGGCCGCCCGGCGTTCAAGGTCAAGGACATCGCCCTCGCCGAGTGGGGGCGTCAGGAGATCCGCCTCGCCGAGTACGAGATGCCGGGGCTCATGTCGCTCCGCAATGAGTACAAGGGCGCGAAGCCGCTCGCGGGCGCTAAGATCATGGGCTCGCTGCATATGACGGTGCAGACGGCCGTCCTCATCGAGACGCTTGCCGAGCTCGGCGCCGATGTGCGCTGGGTCTCGTGCAACATCTTCTCGACCCAGGATCACGCCGCCGCCGCGATCGCGGTCGGCAAAGACGGCACCGCAGCGCACCCGCGCGGCATCCCGGTGTTCGCGTGGAAGGGCGAGACGCTCGAGGAGTACTGGTGGTGCACGGAGCAGGCGCTCTACTGGCCCGACGGTTCCGGCCCGAACCTCCTCCTCGATGATGGTGGCGACGCGACGCTCCTGATCCACAAAGGCGTCGAGTTCGAAGCGGCGAAGAAGGTGCCCGCGCACAACCCGGTGGAGGAGAGCGAGGAGTACGGCGTGATCCTCGCGTTGCTCGCCGCCGAGCTCAAGAAGGATGGCCAGCGCTGGACGAAGGTCGCCGCCGAGCTGAAGGGCGTCTCGGAGGAGACGACCACCGGTGTGCACCGCCTCTACGAGATGATGAAGGCCGGCACGCTCCTCTTCCCGGCGATCAACGTCAACGACTCGGTCACCAAGTCGAAGTTCGACAACCTCTACGGCTGCCGGCACTCGCTCACCGACGGCATCCTCCGCGCGAGCGACGTGATGCTCGCCGGGAAGGTCGCGGTCATCCTCGGCTATGGCGATGTGGGGAAGGGGTGCGCGCAGTCGCTCCGCGGGCAGGGCGCGCGGGTGGTGATCACCGAGATCGATCCGATCTGCGCGCTGCAGGCGGCGATGGAAGGGTATCAGGTGGCCACGCTCGACGACGTCGTGCGCACCGCCGACATCTTCATCACCGCGACCGGCAACTTCAACATCATCACCGCCGAGCACATGGCGCTGATGAAGGACAAGGCGATCGTCGGGAACATCGGCCACTTCGACAACGAGATCGACATGGCCGGGCTCAAGACCTACCCGGGCGTGCAGCGCAACAACATCAAGCCGCAGTTCGACGAGTGGATCTTCCCGGACGGGCACTCGGTGCTCATCCTTGCCGAAGGGCGCCTGCTGAACCTCGGCTGCGCCACCGGGCACCCGAGCTTCGTGATGAGCTGCTCCTTCTCGAACCAGGTGGTGGCGCAGATCGATCTGCACCTCGCCGCGCAGGGGAAGCCGACCGTGTCGGGGACCGTCTATTCGGAGAAGAAGGTCTACACGCTCCCCAAGAAGCTCGACGAGAAGGTTGCGCGCTTGCACCTCGACAAGCTCGGCGTGCACCTCACCGAGCTGAGCGACAAGCAGGCCGCGTACATCGGCGTGCCGGTCGAGGGGCCGTACAAGCCGGACCACTACCGCTACTAGACCGTCGCGGCATCCTGGTGGGTACACGAGCCCGCACCGTTCCGGTGCGGGCTCGTGGCGTTCTCCCCAGCGCGCGCTCGCGGGCGTACGTTAGTGAGATATGACACCCTCCTCCTCGCGCCCCGACCGTCGCGCCTTCGTCGCGGCGCTCACCGCCGCTACGGCGGCCGCTTGCGCTCCTGCGATCCGCGGTCGTCGCGATCGCGTCGATGTCGTCATCCGCGGTGGTACGGTGTTCGATGGGCTCGGCGGCGCGGGGATCGAAGCCGATGTCGCACTGCACGGCGGACGTGTCCATGCGGTCGGCCGTGCGCTGAAGGTGACGGGCGCTCTCGAGATCGACGCCCGCGGCATCGCGGTCGCGCCGGGCTTCGTCGATATCCACTCGCACGCCGACGGCTCGATGTTCGCCGACCCGCTGATGGAGAGTGTCATCCGCCAAGGCGTCACGACGGCGATCGTGGGGCAGGACGGCGGCTCCAATGCGCCTCGCGCCAAGGGCGCCGAGGGCGATGACTCCGATCAGGCCACGCTCGGCGCCTGGTTCGATCGCGTCGACCAGCTCCGTCCCTCCGCCAACGTCGCGTCGATGATCGGTCTAGGGTCCGTCCGTGGCGCAGTCGTGGGCGCCGACGATCGTCCTGCGACTGCTGGAGAAATCATACAGATGCGCGCCATCGTCGCGCAGGCGTTCGTCGACGGCGCGTGCGGTGCGAGCACCGGACTCGAATACACCCCGGGGGCGTTCGCCTCACGCGACGAACTGATCGCGATCACCACGCCGGCGGGTCCGCGACGACTCCCGTACTCCACCCACATGCGCAACGAGGACGATCAGCTCCTTGAGTCGATCGACGAAGCGATCGCGATCGCGCGCGGTGCGGGGTGTCCGCTCGAGATCGCGCATCTCAAGGCGCAGGGGCCGCGCAACTGGCCCAAGCTCGCCGCGGTGTACGAACGGCTCGCCGCCGCGCAGCGGAGCGGGATGACGGTGTGGTTCGACGTGTACCCCTACGTGGCATATCAGACCGGACTCTCGAACCTCTTCCCGCTCTGGAGCAAGGACGGTGGCACCACCGCGTTCCTCGGGCGCCTCGCCGACCCAGCGTTGCGCACACGGATCCAGACCGACACGCTCGCGAAGGCCGAACTGATCGGTGGCTGGGGGAATGTGCAGATCTCCTCAGTCTCCAACGCCGACGACAAGCGCTTCGAAGGGCTGCGCCTCGACGCGGTGGCCAAGGCGCTCGGCGCCGACGGCTTTGACACCGCCCTCGGCCTGCTCGTGCGCAATCGTGGCAGCGTCGGGATGATCGGCTTCGCGATGAGCGAGGAGAACGTGGTGAGCGAACTCGCGCACCCCCTCGCGGCGATCTGCTCGGATGGTGGCGCGGTTGCGATCGCTGGCCCCGCGCGTCGCGGCAGCCCGCATCCGCGCGGGCTTGGGACCTTTCCCCGCGTGCTCGGCCACTATGTGCGCGAACGCAAGGCGCTCCCGCTCGCGGATGCGATCGCGAAGATGACCTCCGTCCCCGCCTCACGCGTGGGGCTCCGCGACCGTGGCCGACTCTCGGTGGGGAGCGCGGGGGATGTGTGCGTGTTCGATCCGGCGACCATCAGCGACCGCGCGACCTTCGCCGACCCGTTCCAGTATGCGGTCGGCGTGAAGGCGGTCTTCGTCAACGGTGTGCCCACACTCCTCGATCGCACGCAGGGTGCACGCGCGGGACGCGCACTCCGCGTGCGCTGATCCGCCTCAGCGCGGCGTGACTTTGCAGGTGCTGAAGCCGAGGAGCGTGTACAGTGGGCACCAGCCAATGAGCCCCGTGGCAAGCGGGACCATCCCAAGCCATCCCCACGGCGTTTGCGGTCCGACGGCTACCAGACTGAGCAGCAGCGCACCGAGTGCCACACGAAACACACGATCGAGGGTGCCTTCATTGAGAGCGATCATACAGGCCTCCGAACCGGATGAGAGGGTCACGCGAATGATCGCGTACAGGCGCGGCTGCGAAAGCCGGGGAGTCGCCGCACGACTGTCGGGGATTCCTTGGCCCGTGATCCTGCTGATGGTCGGCATCGCCTGTGCTCGCCCGACCCCGGTCATCACACCGCCTGTCGCGGCGCCACCGAGTGCGCCAAGTGGGATGGCGCCGCAGACGCCGTCGCCGATGCGCGAGACCGTGCGCGCGCATCAACGGCTCGACACCGCGACGCGCGTGGGGGAGCGGGTGCCGCTCGCGCTCGACCTGCCGCGGCCCGTCGCGTTGTTCATCCCACCCGCGCTCCTCGGCGACGTCACGCTCCTGGTGCATTTCCACGGCGCGGCGTTCGTCGCGGATGAGGCGGCGTTGCGCGCACCGTCGCCCACGGTGGCGGTCGCGATCACCACCGGGAGTGGGTCGAGCGCGTACGAACGCCCCTTCGCCGATGGCGCGCGGTTCGATTCGCTCCTCGCTCAGGTCGATCGGGCGCTCGCCGTGCGGCGGCTCACGCGCACGCGCGTCGTCGTGAGTGGGTGGAGTGCGGGGTACGGCGCGATCCGCGCGCTACTGCGCGACGCGCGGCAGCGAGACCGACTGGACGGGGTGCTCCTCCTCGATGGGCTGCACGCATCGTATCAACCCGCGGGCGTGCCGCTCGCCAACGGCGGGGCGGTGGACACGATGGATCTCCTTCCGTTCATCGACCTCGCGCGCCGTGCTGTGCGCGGGGAGCGTCGATTCGTGATCGCGCACAGCGAGGTGTTCCCTGGCACCTACGCCAGCACCACCGAGTGCAGCGCGGTGGTAGCGGCCAGTGTGCGCGACGTCGCAGGCCGTGTCCCAACGATGCGCCCACTGCTCGCGTGGGGACCCCTCGGAATGCAGCAGCTCGGTGCGCTCCATGCTGGGCGTTTCGAGGTGCGTGCGTTCGCGGGGAACAGCGCCCCGGACCACGTCGATCATCTGCACGCGCTACCTTTTCTCCTTCCGCTCCTCTACGAGACCCCGTGATGACCCGCGCCCTCCTCCTCGTCTGCGCCACCGCCTCGTGCCTCGCCGCGCAGAGCGCGCCGGCCCCGAGCGCCGCCGACCTCGCGCGTGCCAAGCGCATCCTCGCCATGACGCCGATCGTCGACGGCCACAACGATGTGCCGTGGGAGATCCGCGAGAGTCCCGACCATCCGCGCGACGTCGAGGCGTATGACCTGCGCACGCCGCGCAAAGGAAAGGACACCGACCTCGCCCGCATGAAGGCGGGGATGATGGGTGGGCAGTTCTGGTCCGTGTACATCCCCGGCGAGATCAAGGACTCCGGCTTCGCGCGGGTGCAGGCTGAGCAGATCGACATCGCGCGGCGGATGATCGCGCGCTATCCCGAGCGCCTCACCTTCGCGCGCACCGCCGCCGAAGGACGCCGCGCGACCGCGGCGGGGAAGGTCGCCTCGTTCCTCGGCATGGAAGGCGGACACGCCATCGAGAACTCGCTCGGCACCTTACGCGCCTTCTACGACCTCGGCGCGCGCTACATGACGCTCACGCACAACGTCACGCTCGACTGGGCGGATGCCGCGCAGGATAGCGCGAAGCATGGCGGACTGACGCCCTTCGGCCGCGAGGTCGTGCGGGAGATGAACCGACTCGGGATGCTCGTCGATCTCTCCCACGTGTCACCAGGGGTGATGAGTCACGCGCTTGATGTCTCCGAGGCCCCGATCATCTTCTCACACTCGAGCGCCCGTGCGATCGCGGACCACAAGCGCAACGTCCCCGACTCGATCCTGCGTCGCCTGCCGAAGAACGGTGGTGTGGTGATGGTGACCTACGTCCCGGGTTTCGTGAGCGAAGCGGTGCGCACGCATGGCATCACCCGTGGCGCCGCGCACCGCGAACTGCGCGCCCGACTCGGGAACGACAGCGCGGCCGTGCGCCGCGAGCTCGCGGCGTGGGATGCCGCGCATCCAGCGCCGGTGGCCACGCTGCGCGATGTGGCCGATCACCTTGACCATATCAAGAAGGTCGCCGGTGCGGATCATGTCGGGATCGGTGGGGACTTCGACGGCACCGGTGGGGAGCATCCGGTGGGGCTCGAGGATGTCTCGACCTATCCGGCGCTGATCGCCGAGCTCGCGCGCCGCGGATGGACCGACGCGGAGCTGCGGAAGGTGGCCGGAGAGAACATCATGCGCGTGCTCACGCAGGCCGAGCAGGTGGCGGCGCGTCTCCAACGGACGCGCGCGCCGAGCACGAAGACGATCGAGGAGCTAGACCGGCGTCGGATGTGAGTTGCGGAGCCACCGGCGCAGCTGGCCGAGCCCTGGGAGATACTGGGCGCCGACGGCCTCGAACGCACTCTTGTAGCTGCTGGCTCCGCTCCCACCCACGGTGATCGCGACGCCGGGTGGGAGTGCCTTCTTCAGCCGGAGCAATTCGCCGGGGAGCGCGCTGTCGTCCGTGGGAAAGACGATGCTGAGCGCGACGACATCGGCGCGCGCTTGCACCGCCGCGGCCGCGATGTCGTCGCTCGGTAGGTTCGCGCCCAAGTAGAGCACACGCCATCCGTATTGGCTCGCGGTGGCGGCTACCAGCATCGCGCCGAGCTCGTGGTTCTGCCCGGATGGGGTAGCGACGAGGATGGCAGGCGCGCGAGGGTCGGAGGTGCCGACCTCGGTGATCCACCCGAGCACGCGGCGGATCACCTGCGTGGCCAGATGTTCGTTGGTCGGGCGGAGTCGTCCCGCGTGCCAGAGTGAGCCGATCGTGAAGAGGAGCGGCGAGATCACCTCATCGAGCAGGTGATCGGCCGAGAGGCGCATCGCGGCCTGACGTAGCGTGTTCTCGAGGGCGCGCGCGTCGAGCTGTTCGGTGGCGATGAGCGCGTTCGAGAGGAAGAGCTCAGGCGCGCCCGCGGCGACATCCGTGGCCGGCGTCGCTTCGCGCTGGATGCCCTGCTCGTCGTCCTCGCGCACCAGCCGTTCGAGTTCGTCGATCGAGAGTCCGGCGATCCGGGAGATCGCGCGCCCCGCGCGCACCGCGCGCTGCAGCAATCGCAGGCGGTTCACATCGATGTCCGAGTAGTACCGCTGTCCGCCCGGAGAGCGGTGCGGCTTCACCACCTGGTAGCGCTTCTCCCACGCGCGCAGCAGGTCCGCGCTCAGTCCGGTGCGTTGGACTACGATCCGGACAGGGTGCCGCGGCTCGACTTCCCGGGGGCTGAGGCTCATAGGGGGGTGAAGGTGCGACTCGTATCTGGAACCGTCAAGTGATTCGTTCGTTAGTGATATAGACAACAGTTGGACAGCTGTTGGCTGTCGATAGTTTCCTTGGACCGATGGCGGACACGATGCTTGGACGGAACACCTGGGTGCTGACGACGGCGCTCGAACTCCCGATCTCGCCGGCTGATGCGTTCACCTTTTTCTCTGACGCGGCGAACCTCGAGCGTATCACCCCGCGTGACCTCGGCTTCGAGATCCGCACGCCAGCGCCGATCACGATGCGCGCAGGCACCGTCATCGACTACGTCGTGCGCTTGCACGGGATCCCGATGCAGTGGCGCATGCTGATCCCCGTCTGGGATCCGCCGCATCGATTCGTCGATGAACAGACGAAAGGGCCGTACGCGCTCTGGCAGCATGAACACCGCGTCGATCCGTCGCCGCTCGGGAGCATCATCACCGATCGCGTGCGATTCCGTCTCCCCTTTTCACCGCTCGGCGACATCGCGATCCCGATCGTGAAGCGGCAACTGCTGGGGATCTTCGGTCATCGGCAACGCGCGGTCGCGGCCTACCTGCTCGGCGGCCGTGCGGGTGAGGCGCGGATCACCGCGCCCGTGATCGCCCGCGAACCGAAGCGCCGCGCCTAGCGAGCCGCGAGTTCGTTCAGCGCGTCGGTGAGCGCATCCAGCGCCCGCTGCACGGTCGCGACGGTGTGATCGCCCATGTGTCCGAGCCGCACCGTCGTCTTCGCCAGCTTGCCGTAGCCACTCCCGAACGTGATGCCGCGCGCGCTCAGCGCCGCGAGGAGTGGCGCGGTCCCGATCCGCTCGGGGATGGTCAACACGGTGACGGTGGGGCCACGCACCTCGGGGCGCGCGAGGATCCCAACGCCAAAGGTGGCCCCGGTCTGCGCGACCCACCCGTGCACGAGATCGCGCATCGCGAGGTGCCGCGCCCAGCGCGCGGGCATCGTCTCGCGCTGGATGTCGGCGAGCTGCTGGTCGAGCGCGAAGAAGAGCGACACCGCGGGCGTGTTGGGGGTCTGGTTCTTCCGCGCGTACTCGTCGTGCTCGAGCAGGTCGAAGTAGAGGCCGCGTGCGGGCTGCGCGGCGGCCCCCGCGATGAACGCGGGGCTCGCGGCTGCGAACGCGAGTCCGGGGGGGAGCGCCATCGCTTTCTGCGAGCCGGTGAGCGCGTAGTCCATCTCCCACGCATCGAAGTGGAACTCCGCGCCGCCGATTCCGGTCACCGAATCGACGAGGCACGCGGTGTCGTGCGCGGCACAGAGCGCACGGATGGCGCGCACGTCCTGGAGCACACCCGTGGTCGTCTCGCTCTGCGCGACCGTGAGCGCGCCGAAGTGCCGTGCCTTCAACCGCGCCTCGATGCGCTCGAGGGGAACGGCTTCGCCCCACTCGACGTCGATCACTTCTGTCTCCCGCTCGCACGCGACGCTGATCTCGTGATAGCGACCGCTGAA